>CAIPYC010000001.1 GCA_903869185.1 uncultured cyanobacterium
GATTAAGGATAGAAAAGATCAAGAGAAGATCAAAAAAATCTACCCAGATGGGATTAGCACATCCTATCAAGGATTATCTGCTATACAGATAGGACGTTTTGGTAACCGATCCAATGCCGAATCAATTCTAGAGACTCTCAACAATGCTGGGTTGGAAGGACGTATCGTTCAGTAGAGAGCTGTCAAGTTTTTCAGCCAGAGCAGCGATCCAATTTTCATCTTGCTTGCTGTAACTTCTCGGAACATTGGCGCCCAGCACCAGTACCCCTTTTTTTCCTATTGGCTGGCAGATCACCCCTTGGGTATTGGAAGGAAGATAATCAAACTCAAAACGCCCGGGATAGAGCGAGAGGGAAACCAAATAGACCGGGCGCGAACCTTGAAGTACTCTTTCTAAAATTGGTCCAATTGTCAATTGGGACTTTTCCGGTAAAATCCCTCTGCGCAACAAGACAATCCCTTGGTAGTAAACTATTACTGTTTTGGTTACGGTATTGGTGAGCAGAATATGGGAAGCCCAGGCAAGCTCCAGCTTGAGTTGTTCACCGAGTCCATTGTATAGTTCCATGCCCTGGACACCCTCTAAGACAACTGCATCGGGGATGCGCGGCTGAACCTGTTGCCAAAGTAGTCCAGTAAGAATCAATAAAGAGCAAAGCAATACACCTAGAACATCAGAGCGACTCTGTGAATTGGTGAGCTCGGCAGTAAAAAATCGATTCAACAATAGCAAAACTCCACCCAAACCTCCCACGACAAGAGGCAGAAACCTAGTGAAATTGGAATTCACTTGTGTTCCCCTGGTTCTAGAATACGCTGAAATAAATAACCAGTTCCTCTGGCGGTGAGGATCAGCTCTGGGTTGCTAGGATCTTCTTCTAGCTTAGCCCTCAGGCGAGAAATGTGAACATCCACTACCCGGGTATCCACATGTCTCTCGGGTGTGTAACCCCAAACTTCCTGGAGTATCTCAGCTCTAGAAAATGCTTCACCAGATCGACTGACTAGCAATTCTAAAAGGCTAAATTCCATACCAGTGAGTCGAATACGCTCATCTCCCTTGTAAACCTGACGCTTATTGGTATCAATTCTGATAGAGGCAATTTGAATCACACCGGAACTGGGTATGCCACTGATTCCATCTCTATCTACTCTTCTGAGCACCGAGCGGATCCTAGCTTCAAGTTCTTTGGGAGAAAAGGGTTTGACTACATAATCATCAGCGCCTAATTCAAGTCCTGTTATCCGATCTGCGACGTCACCCAGGGCTGTTAGCATAATGATGGGAATATCTGAAGATTTGCGAAGTTCTTGACATACCCCATAACCATCGAGCTTGGGCATCATCACATCTAAAACAACCAAGTCCGGGGACGTGTTGCGAAATATCTCTAGAGCTTCCTCACCATCGGCAGCAGTAACAACATCGTAGCCAATCATAGAAAGTCTAGTTTCTAGAATACGCCTGATGCTTGCCTCATCATCAACTACTAATATTTTTTCCTTGTGATTTTCCAACCTTTTAAATACCCCCTATCTGTAAGAAAAAGAACTTATTATTGAGCGATTTTGTTTATCTATTTCATTCTACTTTTATCTCGCTACAATAACAGTAACGCTTATACCTCTCAAAATTAGTCCAATTTTCCGGAAAAACATTAGGGAACTTTAGATTTTTGATATGTCCAAGATTCGCAGTCTCTACGTTTGTAGCGCATGTGGTACTGAATCTTCCCAGTGGTTTGGTAAATGCTCTGATTGTGGGGTTTACGGCACACTGGAAGAGCAACTTCTCCCTAGTACCAGCTCTCCAGGCAGTATTAGATCCAGCCGTTCGGCTAGGAAAATCACTTCCCCGATAGGACCTAGATCTTCATTGCCCATTTCTGAGATCTCCGAGGTAGGAGAGGTCCGGTTCAGCTCAGGTTATACTGAACTCGATCGAGTATTGGGTGGAGGAGTAGTTCCAGGATCTTTGGTACTAATAGGCGGCGATCCGGGAATTGGCAAATCTACACTGTTATTGCAAACAGCAAACCGACTAGCTCAGAGATTGTCGCGCATTCTCTATATTTCAGGTGAAGAATCAGCTAGGCAGATCAAGCTGAGAGCCTCAAGATTGGGCATTGGACTCGATGAAGCATCTCAAAAAGATATTGATAATCACCTCTACATCTTGCCAGAAACCGACTTGGAAACAGTATTGCATGAACTCGAACAACTTAGGCCCCAAGCAGCAGTGATTGATAGTATTCAAACAATTCACTTTGCCAGCTTGAGCTCGGCTTCTGGTTCAGTTGCCCAAGTCAGAGAATGCACAAGCGCTCTTATGCAAGTAGCCAAAAGAGAAAATATTACCCTTTTTATAGTTGGACATGTTACCAAAGAAGGAGCAATTGCCGGACCAAAGGTTTTAGAGCATTTGGTTGATACCGTTCTTTACTTCGAAGGAGATCGCTATGCTTCTCATCGGTTGCTTCGCTCAGTGAAAAACCGCTTTGGTGGTACGCATGAAATTGGAATTTTTGAAATGGTACAACAGGGACTACAAGAAGTTTCTAACCCCTCCGAATTGTTTTTAGGAAGTAGAGATGAAGCAATGCCTGGAACCGCTACAGTAGTGGCTTGCGAGGGAACCAGGCCAATTCTTGTTGAGTTGCAATCGCTGGTTAGCCCCACTAGCTACCCCTCCCCGCGCAGGTCAACTACTGGACTGGATTACAACAGACTGCAGCAAATCTTGGCAGTTCTGGAAAAAAGAATTGGTGTTCCGTTTTCCAAGCTCGATGTCTATGTTGCCTCAGCTGGAGGGATAGCGATAGAAGAACCAGCTGCCGATCTTGGTATAGCCATGGCGATTATAGCCAGTGCCAGGGACTTTGTAATAGATCCTCGCACAGTCTTTATTGGTGAAGTTGGATTAGGCGGGCAGGTACGATCGGTACCTCAATTGGAACTTAGGCTTAAGGAGGCATCCAAGCTGGGTTTTAGCAAGGCGGTAGTCCCCAAAGAACAAAACTATGGTGAAGGTTTTGGTCTAGAAATCGTAGCTGTCGGAAAATTAACTCAGGCAATTGCGGCCAGTCAGTCTGTTCAACTGCACAAGAGTTAAAAAAATGGAAACCCCCCTAGTTAGTATTTTA
>CAIPYC010000002.1 GCA_903869185.1 uncultured cyanobacterium
CATTCTAGGCACCGCAGCCCTGTTAATTTCTGTGTAAATCTCATCTGTGGATTAATCGCCTACTGCCATCAGCCCAAAAAACCTTCTATTAACTTGTAACTGTACTATCTTTCTTCTCCTTCTTATCCCGAATTGACGTTAAATAGATACAAGCAATAACAAAAATTATGACCTCTAGTATTTCACTAAAGGTTTGATTAAGAGAGATTTCCGGCTCTGGGCAAACTATTCTCAAGGGCGCATGGTAACAATACCATAAGCAGAAGTATTGAGATAATCATTAGCTGCTTTTTGGATATCCTCTCTAGAGATAGTCCTGATAATATCGGGATAATTGAGGGCATGGCTGAGATCTTGCATTTGGCAATAATAATAGCCATATAAATTGGCTCTATCACTGGGCTTTTCGCTGTTGAAAATATATCTGTTGGTAACCTGATTGCAAATACGTTCTAGTTCAGATTCACTAACTCCTTCTTGCTGAATTTTTTTGATTTCCTCAATGATGGCACTTTCAACTTTATTTAGATTTTCAGCATCCAATTGAGCCGATACATAAAATGAACCCTGAACCATCTGGGTATAATTATCAGCTCCAATTTGACTTACCAGTTGTTCTTGCTCTCTAAGTCTTCTGTAGAGACGGGCACACTTACCTTGCCCCAAAATAGCAGCCAAGACATCGAGAATATCACCAGTTCTGAGATCGCTTAAACCTGGTACTCTCCACATCATCACCAGGCGGGACTGCTGAAGAGCCTCATCCACACAATCAGAGCGGACTATCTGAGTAAATGGAAGTTCTGGTTTTAGCTGCTCTTTGGTGGCAGGGGCCAAACCAGTCCAATTTACATTTTTCTCTACAGAGTCAATCAGTTGATCCTCAGGTAGGTTACCGACTACAACAGCGGTGACTGAACTGGGCTGATACCAGCTCTGATGAAACTCACGCATCTGCTGAGAGTTCAAACTTTCGATAACCTCAACAGATCCTAGGACTGGGCGGCGATAGGGAAGCCTTTGGAAATTAGTTTCCAAGACCTTGCTAAATAATCTTCTAGAGGGATTATCCTGGGATCTTCTGATTTCCTCTAGAACGACTAATCTTTCCTTTTGAAATTCGGCATCGGGAAAAAGTGCATTGAAAACCAGATCTAATTGCAAAGGAGCTAAGCTAGCAAAATCCTCTGGAGCGGTTGTGATGTAATAGTGAGTATATTCCTGGCTAGTGGCTGCATTGGTCACCGCGCCCCTTCCTTCTACAAGACGCTCAAATTCACCTTTTGGTAATTTTTCAGTTCCCTTAAAGATCATATGCTCTAGAAAATGAGCCATCCCATTGATATTATCATCTTCTAAAGATGAGCCAACATTGAGCCAGATGTTTAGATTGATTGCTTCTGTAGGGATTGATTCAGCAATGATGGTGAGCCCATTTGATAGATGTCGAACAGTTGGACTAAGCAGTTGAGACATTCTTAGGATTTACGATATTATTTACTTACACTATAGTGTTTACAAAGAAAAAAGACTATAATCAAAAAAGTTGCGCTACTGTGTTGGTGACTGCCAATATTGTTTATTGATCTATGCTTGTTTGTTTAGGGAGTTTGCTCGTTTTTGGCTGCAGTAGACCGAGCATTGACTCGGAAACGGATGCTTAAAAAGTGGACACCCACCTGGAATTATCCAGGTCATAAGCTGAGGTAAAACGGCACAGCGGTCAACTGAGCTTTTTAATTTACATTAAAACAAAAGGCCAAGTTATATTCCTGGCCTTTTGTTTTTTTCAATAGGCAAACAATCTTCTAAACCAAACTATGTTGAAGGTTTTCTTGAGAAGAATATGTTGCTTCTGGATTACCCGGCGTTGGATAGCCACGAGTGAAATCTCTCGTTTCATAATGCTTAGCTTGAAGAGCCGTTACTAAAAGCTTAAGAGCCTCTTCAGGCTTACCACGACCACAAAAAAACAAGTCAGCAGCAAAATAGCCCAATTCAGGCCAAGTGTGGATAGCAATATGAGATTCAGCTAGCGTTGCAGTTGCCGTCACACCGTGAGGGCTAAATTGATGAACGCACATATCAATGAGGGTTGCCTCTCCGGCAGCAATACCATCAAGTAGAGCGCGGCGAATCCTTTCTGGATCATTCAAAAGGTCTGCGGGTGCCTGCCAAGCGTCTACAATAAGATGGGTCCCCAGTTTTGCCATTCTTTTAATTTACTCCGTATTAAATTTCAATCTTTACCAATCTAACACTTTTTTTAAAGAATTCACATTCATTTATTAGTATTTATTTACAATAATCTCAGCCCTAATTCTAGCCTTAGCCAGTTTTCGCTTAACCTGGTGAGCCTGGTCAATATTTCTAAATAGTCCGGCCTGAACAAAATGCTCTTTGTGGTTGATAAAAGCGCCAGTTGCAAACTTTTTCACCCTCATCAATAGCTGGTAGGAATCTCCCTTGACTTTCACCCGGTATAAAACAAAACTCTTTCTGCCACTGAGGGGATGCTCAGCCTTGCTCTTGTTCTTCTTGGGGCGCGTAAATACATACTCTTTTACTACCTTCTGATGTTCAGTCGAATATGAGTCCTTAAAAGCGGTAGGGTTAGCCTGAATAATATAAGGTTCACTTTGGGCTTCTACGCTCATGAGGCTTAGACAGACAATGGATACGATGACCAATGGTCGCTTGCGCATAGAGAAGTCCTCCCTATGATTCTACAGGGAGGATATCATCTCCTAAAGGTCTCCACCTCGAAAAGCCAAAAGAAAAACAACTATAGGTCCAGCGATCATAATCAACGAGACAAATGTGATTTGGAAAATTGGTTCCAAATTAAGGGCAGCCAATAAATTCATAAATTCTCCTATCTAAAATTGAAATACTCTGTCTTGCTAACTACTAGAGGACGCAAATTCCATCGGTTATATAATATATTTTAAGAAGTCTTCCTTTTTATCTCCGATACAAAAATATATAGAATTTTATTAAGATGGGCAATTGGCGATGTGTGAAAATGTGCGGAGCCTGTTGTTATCTAAAGCCAGATGAGAGAGAAGATCTAGATGATTATCTCTCTGGTGAGCAACTATCCCAATATATGGATTTGGTAGGTGAAGATGGTTGGTGCATCAACTTTGATCACTCTAGGCGTGAATGTAGAATCTATAATGAGCGTCCCCGTTTTTGCAGGGTAGAGCCTGAAACATTCTGGGAAATGTATGAGATTGACTCTGATCAATTCAATGACTTCGCCATAGATTGCTGTCATGAGCAAATAGACAGTGTATATGGTCAAGATGCAGCTGAAATGAAGCGTTATCAGCGCGAAGTTGGCTGATCGTTGCACTTTGTCCGGTAGCCTCGCTCGACCCTGCCGTAGGAAACAATCTCCCTATTGTATTTTTTAGCAACTTCATCCTTATCTTGCCAGAGATGATCTATCTCAATACCGTTGCGACCGCCTGAGCTATGAATATAATTACCATGTCCCAAATAAAGTGCGACATGGTTAATTTTAATAGAACCAAAAAAAATCAAATCCCCGGCAATCAATTCTGAGACGGCAATTCTAGTAGTAAATTCTTCCTGTTGATATGAATTGCGAGGAAGCCATATCCCTGCTGAGGCAAAAGCAGACTGGATCAATCCAGAGCAATCATAATTGGGACCAACAGTCCCTCCCCAGAGATAGAAATTATCTTGTTTTCCAGCTAGTAGGGTAAACTCCAGCACTGATCCAAGTCTTCTTTCAATTTCTACCCGTTCAATCACACTTGCTTGATAGGGATCGGTTGATTCCTGGATACTCATCAAATCTTGGCAGGATAGCCAAGCCTGGTAGTCATCTTCACAGAGCTTAACTAAAAAGTGATTTTGGGTTTGCTCTAGTAAGATAAGATGTCTTCCCTGTCCGGCTTGGGTAGAGAGTTGTGTACATTCGGATGAATCATAAAGGTCTAGGTTTTTCAGACAAACATACTCTTTTGCAGGAATTGAGGAAAAGATTGCCATTTGTGTTTAATGATATTGTTTGCTGAAGGCTTTGAGAATAGATCCTTATAAAGACAAGGTATTTCTTTGTTAAGATCTAGAAAATTATACCTAAACCATTGAACTAAATTATGTCTTTAGCCTTAACAAAAGATAATGTTGAACAAGTACTGGATGATTTGCGACCATATTTGATGGCAGATGGTGGTAATGTTGAGCTGGTTGATATTGATGGGCCTATAGTAAAGCTTCGCCTACAAGGTGCCTGTGGCTCTTGTCCCAGTTCTGCTATGACCTTAAGAATGGGCATCGAGCGCAGACTCAAGGAGTTCATTCCCGAGATCTCTGAGATAGAACAAGTATTCTAGTATTGATCTCAAACCCGTAATTATGTTAGATAAGCAAAAAATTTTAGAACTTTTAAGACCAGTAAAAGACCCTGAGCTCCAGAAGAGTCTGGTAGAGCTCAATATGATCCGCCAAATTGAGATTAAAGATGGCAAGGTGAGTTTCGATCTGATTTTGACCACGCCAGCTTGCCCTCTCAAGGAAATGATTGTGGCCGAGTGTGAGTCTGCCCTCAAGCAGCTACCCGAGATCCAAGAGGTATCAATCAGGGTTGGCGCAGATATTCCCCAACAAAAAGGCCTGCCGGATCGGGTGGCTCCGCAGGGAGTCAAGAACATCATTGCCATTTCCAGTGGTAAAGGCGGAGTAGGAAAAAGTACTATAGCGGTCAATGTCGCCGTGGCATTAGCCCAATCCGGGGCCAAGGTAGGTTTGCTTGATGCCGATATCTATGGGCCCAATACACCGACTATGCTGGGACTTAGTGATGCTGCTATCAAAGCCAAGGGAGATATTCTCGAGCCGTTATTCAATCATGGCGTTAAATTGGTATCCATGGGCTTTCTGCTAAATCCCGACCAACCGGTAGTATGGCGTGGTCCTATGCTCAATGGTATAGTCAGACAGTTTCTCTATCAAGTGGAATGGGGCCAATTGGACTATCTGTTCGTGGATATGCCACCAGGTACGGGAGATGTTCAACTGACCCTAACCCAATCGGTTCCTTTATCCGGTGCGATCATAGTCACTACACCGCAAACAGTTTCTCTCCTAGATGCCAGAAGAGGACTAAAAATGTTCGAGCAGATGGGAGTTAAGGTCCTTGGCATTGTAGAAAACATGAGCTACTTTGTGCCACCCGATCAACCCGACAAGAGGTATGACATCTTTGGCTCTGGTGGAGGTGCTAAAACATCCAAGGAGTTGGGAATAGAACTTTTAGGGACTGTTCCTCTGGAAATTGACCTCAGAGAGGGTGGCGATAAGGGAATTCCGATCGTCATCGGTCAACCGGAATCTCTCTCAGCCCAGTCATTGATCTTTCTTAGTAAAAAAATTGCAGCTGCGGTTTCTTTAGCTGCTCTTGCCTAATTCTTCAGATTTAATGCTATCTCGACTTGAAAAATCAAGCAGTCGAATAGGATATTCACTCAAGTTTGACTGGTTACTCTTGCTTTTGGTGACAGGTCTGACTTTTTTGGGCTCAATTACAATCCACAGCGCTGAACTAAATACCCATCACAGCAATTGGTTACAACATTTAGTCTTTGGAACTCTAGGTGTAGTGATCTGTCTCACTCTTGCCCGGTGGAATTATCGTCGTTTGCTGGATTTTCATTGGTTGATCTATGCTTTGACCAATCTGATTCTACTGGCAGTCAAGCTAATTGGAAGTAAAGCTAATGGAGCCCAAAGCTGGATTTCAATTGCCGGGATCAAGATCGAACCATCGGAATTTGCCAAGCTGGGAATCATCATAACCCTCTGCGCCCTGCTTCACGATCGTCCGATTGCTAAACCAATTGATCTATTGAGGATCTTGGGAATCGCAGGAGTTCCGTGGCTTTTGATTTTCTTCCAGCCGGATTTAGGAACTTCTCTGGTATTTGGCGCTATCACTCTGGGTATACTTTACTGGTCAAATACCAACCGAGGCTGGCTCTTGCTTTTGGTTTCACCGGTGATATCTATGATAATTTTCAATGTTTATTTTGTAGGCTGGATTGTTTGGTCAATATTTTTGTTGTTGGTAGCCTGGCTAAGCCTGCCCTGGAAGAAAGTTGGCACATTGGGGGTGTTGGTCACCACAATTTTATCGGGTTGGCTTAGCAAGATAGTCTGGTCTGTGTTGAAAAATTATCAGAAAGAGCGCATAGTGGTATTTCTAGATCCTGACAAGGATATCCTAGGTTCGGGCTATCAGTTAACTCAATCTAGAATTGCCATAGGCTCTGGTGGACTGTGGGGCAAGGGGCTATTTCACGGACCTCAGACTCAATTGAATTTTGTACCAGAACAGCATACTGATTTTATTTTTTCGGCAGTTGGCGAAGAATGGGGTTTTGTCGGCGCAGTAATGGTAGTTCTGACATTTTGGTTAATTTGCTTACGCTTGTTATTAATTGCCAACAGCGGGAGAGATAATTTTGGTTCGCTATTGGTGATTGGGGTATTTTCGATGGTTCTGTTTCAGACGATAGTTAATATAGGAATGACGATTGGAATTGCACCTATTACTGGTATACCTTTACCCTGGATGACTTATGGCAGATCATCTTTAATGACTAATTTCATTGCTATTGGTTTGGCAGAATCGGTGGCCAATTTCAGAACTAATAAAAAAGATTATTAAAACTATTTGTATATCTTGAAACTAACCAATAAAATTGAAGCGATCCTCTACCTTAAAGGTGAACCATTAACTCTCAATCAGCTCGCTCTCTATGCAGATTGTCAGCGTTCTCAAGCTAATGAGGCTCTCGTTGAATTAATAGCAGAATATGGACATAGAGAATCAGCCCTAGAAATTGTAGAGACCGGGGATGGTTACAGCCTACAGTTGCGCGCAACCTACCAGTCACTCGTCCAGACTCTAGTACCAGCTGAGTTGAGCACCTCTTTATTGAGGACATTGGCAGCTATTGCTCTTAAGCAATCTATTCTACAATCTGAATTAATCGAATTAAGAGGTACTTCAGCCTATCAACATGTCCAGGACTTGATTTCTCTAGGCTTTATTAAAAAACGAAAAAACGGACGCTCATTTGAACTGAGTGTAACCGATAAGTTTCAACAGTATTTTGAAATAGATCAACTACCTGAAATCTAATGTTGGTTACCAAAGAGACAGTATATCTGCATACTTCTGATGGCATTAGGCTAGAAGGGGATCTCTATCGACCAGAAGGAGAGAGTCCCTCTCCAGTATTACTAATGCGGCAACCCTATGGCCGCACAATCGCTTCTACTGTAGTCTATGCTCATCCCCAATGGTATGCCAGTCGAGGCTATCTGGTTGTCATTCAGGATGTCAGAGGCTGTGGAAGCTCCCAAGGTGAATTCACTCTCTTTGAACAAGAGATAGAAGATGGTAAAGAGAGTGTTCTCTGGGCAGCCAATTTACCAGGCAGCAATGGTTTAGTGGGAATGTATGGTTTTTCTTACCAAGGTATGACCCAGCTCTATGCCGCCATAGGTCAGCCTTCACCATTGAAGACTATCTGCCCGGCGATGTTGGCCTATGATATCTATGAAGATTGGGCATATGAAAATGGTACGTTTTGCCATGAAATCAATCTAGCCTGGGCCATTCAGTTGGCAGCTCTAAGAGCAAAAAAGCAAGGAGATCTAGAAGTCTTTGCTTTTTTATTACAAGCCAGTAAAAATCCGGTCATATCTTCTCAATTGAGCCAATACCTGAGGCAGTATGCACCTAGCGATTTTTATTACAAATGGCGGGAATATCCTCAAGCCAGTGATTATTGGCAAAAACTATCGCCTGGAAATCATATAGACAAACTCAACTTGCCTATGTTACATATTGGCGGGGCTTTTGATTCTCATCTGCGCGGAACAGTTAGATTGTATCAGCAGATGATCAAGGCAAGTAAATATCCGCAATCGCTAGTGATTGGTCCCTGGTCACATTTACCTTGGGGATCGAGAGTCGGTGAACTCGATTATGGACATGAATCGATCAGTAATATCGATAAATTACAGATCAAATGGTTTGATCGATTTTTAAAAGACAAGGAACACCTTTTTAGCCCAGTGAGCTGGTTTGATTTGGGAGCCAAAAGATGGACTTCTTTTGAAGCTTGGCCCAAAGACCAACAAAAAATTCTTTATCTCTCCAGCAGTGGTTTAGCCAATGTCAGAACCGACGATGGACATCTAAGCCCTATTCCACAATCAGAGCGATTAAATGACCTGATTGTGCACGATCCTTGGAGGCCTTTCCCTAGCCTGGGCGGACATAATACCCTCAATGCAGGTTCCTTTGAAAGATCTAAGCTAGATTGCCGAACTGATATATTGAACTATACTAGCGATCCTCTCACCAAGCCAATGGTCATTGCAGGGGATATATATTTAAAACTGCAGGCCCAATCAGAAGCTGAGCAATTCGATCTCTTTGTAATCCTCTGTCAACTCGATCCTGATGGCAAGGTATACAATTTTTCTCAAGCATTTGTCCATTTCAACAATGACTCTTCTCGAGAAATCGCCATGCAGCCGGTACATAAAACTATACAGCCAGGGCACTGCTTGAGATTGGGCATAAGCGCCAGCTGCTTTCCTGCCATGGATCTCTACCTAGAGCTCCTGACAGTACAATTAATCTATGGTGAGCTAAAATTGACTTTGGATTAGTATTAGACAAACTGACTTCAGAGATGGGATAATAGGAGATTGCAACTAGTCATATCGATCCTTTAGAATAGGCAAGAGAGAGAGATTAAGAATTAAAAACATCATGCATTCCGAATCTGGGCTGGACTTAAAACTTTCTCCATCAGCTAGTCTTCCTGTTGTAGTTTCAACTATAGTTCATCTTGCTATTTTGGGAATGCTGCTGCCCAAAATGTCTTCTTTTCCATCTTCCAATGTTCTCAAGAATTCGTTTGGCAGGGTGAGTGTAATCAAGCTAACTCCAGCTGAAAGGGCTCAGCTACCAAATTTCTCCAATACCGATGTAGCCTCTGCCAGAAGACTGGGAGCATTATCAAGTAATTCGGTTGGTTCTCTTCCTCTGCAAAAGAGCACATTAACTCCTCTTCCTTCTTTACCTGCACTCCCTTTGCCAACAAATCAACTACCTCCTCCCTTACCACCCCTTCCCGCCTTACCACCTATACCAACGGTGCCGCCGATACCCTACGGTGCTCGCGCCCCTGTATCAGCACGTAATCCCTATATACCTCCTTTGCCATCCCTTCCCTCTCTAAATCAGTCAAGATCCTTGCCAGTTCTGCCGACAAGAACTCTTAGATACTCGAGACGCCCCAGGTTTGAACCAATTCAGCCTCCGCCAAGCCCTGATGATTTAGTCAATGGGAGTTTCAATTCGCGAAAATCCATGGCGCAAAGGTTCAATAGCCCGAGCAGTTTTGATACTTCCGATACTTCGCTAAGCCCACAGGAAAAATGGCGAGAGAAATTAATTGCCGAAAGGACTGCTGAGATTCAGCGAAAAAGAACAGCTGTAGCGCTAGATACAAAAAATACAACAGAACAAGAGGCTGATATCAATTATGCTAAATGGTCTGGTGCGCGTTTTGGAGATATCAAATCTAAGCCAATCATCTATCCTATCGACGGCATATATCCCAAGGAAGCATGTCCTTCTCAACTCAGTGGAACCGCAGTGGTGTCTATGATAGTGGATTCAACAGGCAATGTAAATGGAGAAAAAGAACTCATTAAAAGTTCGGGCTATCCAATTCTTAACGATCAAGCTATTGCCCAGGTTCAGCAACTCAGGCATGTATCCAATATCTCGAAGATAGCTCGTCCCTATCTGGCTCA
>CAIPYC010000003.1 GCA_903869185.1 uncultured cyanobacterium
ACACTTGCAGAAATCATCGATATGGCAAAACAAAGACTCTAAAATAGACATAGGGGTTTGGTGCTGATTATTGCTTTACTTTATTTTCAGCTTATTGTCCGCCCCTTTTTCTGTTATTCCTTATCCCGAACTGAGGTTAATATAGAGCATATTTAAGTCAAAGATTCAGCCGAAGTGGGCGAATTAGCCAGAGCCTCAAGTTGTCTCTGTTGGTCTTGTCCGATACAAGTTTGGATGATTTTTTCTATCTCACCTTCGAGAGCGCCGGCTAGATCAAAGTTCTGACCTAGTCTGTGATCTGTTACCCTGTTGTCTTTATAGTTGTAGGTACGTATTTTTTCCGAGCGATCTCCAGTGCCGACCTGGGAACGTCGCATAGAGGTTACGGCGTCATTTTGTTCCCTCTGTTTGATTTCGTAGAGTTTAGCTCTTAGAATCTGCATTGCCCTTTCCCTGTTTTGCCTTTGGGATCTTTCCTCTGTACAAAAGATCCTGATGCCGGTAGGTTTATGAATCAAATCCACAGCAGTTTCCACTTTGTTTACATTTTGGCCGCCAGCGCCGCCAGAGCGAGCTGTAGTCAATTCAATATCCTTGGGATCGATCTCCACTTCCACCTCATCAACTTCAGGCATAATGGCAACAGTTGCTGTAGATGTATGAACACGGCCACCTGCTTCGGTTGCAGGCACTCTCTGTACCCGATGTACTCCTGATTCATACTTGAGCTTACTGTAGACTCTTTCTCCCTGGATTTCTAAAATCACCTCTTTAAAACCACCCAATTCAGCTATTGATTCACTCAGCAGCTTAACTTTCCAATGTTGGGTTTCGGCATATTTTGAATAGAGGCGCAACAAATCCCCTGCCCATATACCAGCTTCATCTCCACCTGCACCAGCTCTGATTTCCAACATGATGTTTTTTTCATCATTAGGATCTTTCGGTAACAAATGAACCATCAACTGTTTTTCTAACTGTTTAGTTTGCTCTTCGAGTTCATTGACCTCGAGTGAGGCCATTTCCCTTAGATCATTGTCTCCTCCAGCCTCCTTGAGAATTTGCCTTGCTCCGGAGAGTTCTTCTTGATTTCTTTTCCATAATTGGTAGGTATTGACAGTGTCCTCCAGAGAGGAGCGAGCTCTGGCTATCTGCTGGAGTTCATTGGGATTCTTGACCACATCAGGATCGGCCAACCGTCTGGTCAGCTCTTGATAAGTCAGTTCAACTGATTTTAATTTTTCTAATAGATATGTTTCAGCCATAACAATAGTCCTAATAATAAGTATTTATTGGAGAACCCAGCAGATGATCTGCTGGGCCCGGGTGAAAGGTTAAAGACTGTTTATTCTTCCTCTTTAGTTTTTTTCTCAAGCATCCCATATTTACGAAGAAAGCGGTCAACTCTACCTTCGGCATCAATGATTTTTTGAGTACCAGTAAAAAATGGATGATTACCCGACCAAACTTCAACATTGATTTCGGGACGTGTAGAGCCAACAGTCATCACAACCTCTCCGTTGCAGACAACTTTGGCTTCAGGATACCAGGTTGGATGGATATTTGGTTTAGCCATATTCTTGTTTAGATTCTCTAGGTTTATTCTATCGTTTAGAGTATTGAGGTGCTTTGCGTGCCTTGTGCAGTCCGTATTTCTTACGTTCTTTAGCACGTGGATCGCGAGTGAGATATCCTTCAGCTTTGAGAGGATGGCGGTTTTCCGGAGACAACTCACAAAGGGCTCTGGCGACTCCCAATTTGACAGCTTCAGATTGACCCATCAGTCCACCACCATGAGCTCTGACTATCAGATCATACTCATTTTCCAATCCCAGAGTTTCTAAAGGAGACTTGAGGGCAGAAATATAGCTTGGGATCAAATTGAAGTAATTATCACCTGAGCGATCATTGACAGTAACTTTGCCAGTACCCGGGGTCATACGAACCCTAGCTACAGAAGTTTTTCGTCTTCCAGTTCCCCAATAGACAACTTTTTTATTCTTGGCTGTCATTTCCATTAGTTTTCTCCTCCTGGAATAGTATTGATTTTAAGGACAGTGGGTTGTTGCGCTTCATGTGGGTGATTTGAACCAGAATAGACCTTGAGCTTGGTAAAAAGGCTGCGACCGAGCGAATTCTTGGGTAGCATTCCTTTGATTGCCTGTTCAATGATTCTCTCAGGTAGACGAGCCTGTAGTTTGGCAAAAGATTCTGTCTTCATACCCCCAGGCCTGCCTGAGTGTCGACGGTACAGTTTCTGTCCATCTTTCTTGCCGGTTACGATGACTTTTTCGGCATTGATTACAATTACAAAGTCACCTGTATCCAAGTGGGGTGTGAATATTGGCTTGTTTTTGCCTCTGAGGATAGATGCTATCTGAGAAGCCAAGCGGCCTAGCCGCTGATCGGTGGCATCAACTAAAAACCATTGTCTATCAATACTCTCTACTTTGGGCAGAGAGGTCTTATTGAGGCTTTTTTCAATTAACTCTGTCATAATGCTCCTTTTGGAGTGATTAATTATTAAAAACAAAGAGCGGTTGTGTATCAAACCAAACTCCTTGATCAAAGGGAAAAGCTAAATAGCCAACCCGTAAGAGACATAATCCCTTTGCTGGCGCAGCATACTTAACATGCTCCCTCTTCTCTTCCATCCAGATAGTTTGGAAATTTTGAACAGAACGCCTGGCACTTCCAACCTCTACCAGTAGCCCCACCAAAAGCCTGACCATACCATAGAGAAACCCATTTGCCTGAATTTCTATCTCAACAAAGGAGTCACGTCTTCGACATAGAACCTCTTGGACATCCACCCAAGAGTCTTGGCGCGATGACTGAGCACGATGGAAAGCAGTCAAATGGTGACTACCTAACAGTGGGTTGAGTGCCTCCTGCATCAGGGAAGCTGAAAGAGGAAACTTATAATAATGCCAACTGTATGGTTTAACAAATAGATTGGGACAGGAATCAGTATAAAGACTATAACGATAACGTCGCCAAGAGGCCGAAAAACGAGCATGCCAGTCCGAGGGAACTTCAGCTGAGGCTCGAATTGAAATATCTTCAGGTAGACGTGAATTCAGAATCGATGCCCATCTCTCAGGGGGAATGTGACTGCGGCAGTTAAAATGCGCAACTTGGGCTGCAGCATGAACCCCCGTATCTGTCCTTCCGGCTCCATAAAGAGTTGTATGCTCTTGTTGAAGAACTTCTGACAAGACTCCCTCTATCTCTGCTTGAACAGTACGATGATTGGGTTGTCTTTGCCAGCCATAAAATTTGGTTCCCGTATACTGAATTACCAGAGCTACCCTTCTTGTCTGCATACTTGTGTTAATGCAAATCTAGATCAATTCAATAATTGCCATTTCTGAATTATCACCACGACGACGCATTGTTCTAACAATTCTGGTATAGCCACCATTTTGTGAACCGTAGCGATCTTTTGCACCCTCAAACAGCCTATGTACAAGCTGTTTGTCGTATATGTAGCCGAGAGCCTTTCTCCGAGAAGAAAGAGAACCATCTTTAGCCAAAGTGATAATCTTCTCAACTTCAGAACGGACCACTTTAGCCCTAGAAAGAGTAATTTTAATTTGCCCATGACGGATCAACTCAGTCGATAGCGCTCTAAGCAAAGCTTTGCGCTGATCAGCTGGAAGACCTAACTGGGGAACTCGACAACCATGACGCATTGTTCTTTCTCCATCTTAGTGTTTCGTACTTTTTTCTTGGGCAAGAGTAATACCCATCCTTTTTTGCAGAGCTTCAATGACCTCTTCAGCCGACTTTTGTCCAAAGTTTTTGATTTCCAGCAAATCTCCCTGGCTGTAGTCCAGAAGATCAGCAATGCTATTGATCTGGGCTCTTTTGAGG
The DNA here is from genome assembly GCA_903869185.1 of uncultured cyanobacterium. Taxonomy (GTDB): domain Bacteria; phylum Cyanobacteriota; class Cyanobacteriia; order Cyanobacteriales; family Microcystaceae; genus CAISPN01. Next base: position 3,877 of record CAIPYC010000003.1, read on the forward strand.
CAATTGTAAGCCCTGACTGACAGTTGTAGCTCTTCAATAGGAATTTGATTGTTGGGATCAACTTCATCTTGATAGCTACTCTGTATTGTTTCTAGCTCATTTAGATCCTTGAGTGGATTGAATAGATCCACCAGAATACCGGATGCCTGAGAAAGCGCTTCTCTGGGACTAAGGCTGCCATTTGTCCAAACTTCCATTACCAGACGGTCTTTTTGACCCAAGCCATCTACTCTGGTATCTTCTACTGAATAGTTGACTTTGGTAACAGGCATGAACACAGCGTCAATCTGCAAAAAGTCTACAGAGGAACTATCTTCCTTGCTGCGGTCTATTGAACGATAGCCTTTGCCTCTTTCGACATGGAATTCCATTTCCAGCTTGGCACCTTCACCTAGAGTAGCAATATATTGATCAGTATTTACAGCCTCTACTTCAGAAGGAAGAACAAATTGAGATGCTGTAACAGTCATCGGTCCCTTGGCTACGAGGCGTCCGGTCTGACGTTGATTGGTGTAGCTTTTGAGAATGATCTCCTTCATGTTCAACATGATCTCCAACACATCCTCTCTAACTCCCTCGATTGTCGCAAATTCGTGATTGACACCAGCTATGCGAATAGCAGTTACAGCTGCACCTTCCAGATTGGAAAGCAAAATTCGTCTCAGTGAGTTACCAACAGTGGTACCCTGCCCTCTTTCGAGTGGCTCTAGGACAAATTTGTTAAATTGACTATGATTTTTTTGAGTTTTCGACTCTATACACTCAATTTGAAATTGCGACACAGAAGTAATCTCCTTGCTTTACTCCAAAGTTAAGATGCCTTATACCCTACGTCGTTTTGGTGGACGACAGCCATTGTGAGGGATTGGAGTCACGTCCCGGATTAGGGTGATTTCAAGCCCAGAACCCTGGAGGGCTCTAATGGCTGTTTCTCTTCCAGCACCAGGACCTGAAACCATAACATCAACTTGACGCATCCCCTGCTCCATTGCTCTTTTAGCAGCATTATCGGCCGCTGTTTGGGCAGCAAAAGGGGTACCTTTCTTGGCTCCCTTGAATCCGCAAGATCCGGCAGAAGCCCATGAAATGGCATCTCCTCTACTATCGGAGATAGTCACAATTGTATTATTAAAAGTAGACTGGATATGAGCTACTCCATTAGGCACATTCTTTTTCTGTTTTTTGGGACCGCTTTTTTTGGTAGGTCGCGCCATAGATCTTTCTTGTTTCTAGTGAGTAAATAGCAAAAACTGATTTAGTTTTGCTGTTATTTCTTAGCAGGAGCTTTTTTCTTGCCTGCTACGGTAACCCTTCTACCACGACGAGTTCTCGCATTGGTTCTGGTTCTTTGCCCACGGACCGGTAAGCCCATCCGATGGCGACGTCCCCTATATGTCCCAATGTCGACCAGACGCTTGATATTCAAGCTCTCAAGACGCCTTAGATCTCCTTCGATTTGGTAGTTGTTCTCAATGAAGGCCCTCAGCTTGGTGATTTCTTCATCGGTTAAATCCTTGGCACGGGTATCGGGATTAACCCCGGTACCGGCCAGAATTTCGTGCGAACGAGATAGACCTACCCCATAGAGATAAGTGAGGGCAATTTCCACACGCTTATCTCGTGGTATGTCTATACCAGCTATCCTTGCCACGATTGTTCTTCCTCTCTAACAGTTGTTCTGAACCTTGGTTACGGGATACGACTTCTAACCTTGACGTTGTTTATGTTTTGGGTTAGAACAAATCACCATAACTCTGCCGCGTCTTCGGATGACACGACACTTTTCACAGATTTTCTTTACTGATGCTCTAACTTTCACGCCTTCATCTCTAGGCAACACTGCAAGTTTGTAATTATATCAAATAATATGGGGGTCTTGTCAAGTCTATTTTTTTGTATTCTTGAGACGGTAGGTAATTCTTCCCTTAGTCAGGTCGTAAGGGGTCAATTCAACCTTGACCTTATCGCCCGGCAAAATCTTAATATAATTCCTGCGTATCTTACCAGAAATATGAGCCAGAACATTAAAGCCATTATCTAGGTCCACACGGAACATGGCATTGGGAAGAGACTCAGTTACAGTCCCCTCCATTTCTATGAGATCTTGTTTAGACAAACTTTATATCCTCTATAAATCAACCACAGGAAATGAGCCAAATGAGTTGTAATTCAACAAAAAAAATCAATCAATTTTTACATTTCTGACACGATCTTAGCAAAAATCTAGAGTCATTATCTATATCCATATCAATTCCCTGTTGTGCCTAAGTGAACTGTTCCTCAGGATCTAAATCAAAGAGCGTATGTAAAGTTTGTAGGCAGCGCTGACGATTTTCTATATCTCTTTGGGCACGGAGCTGAACAGTTGGCTCATGGAGTATCTTATTGACTATTGAGCGAGTGAGAGTCTCTATAACATCTTGATGTTTGCCAGCAAACTCACTACCAAGACGAGAGAGGGCCTTTTCAAGTTCTTGAGTGCGAATTTCTTCCATTTTGGTTCGCAAACAACTGATAGTGGGAATGGTATCAAGTGAATGCCACCAAGCTTCAAAGGACTCCACTTCTTCTTCTAAAAGAGCTTCGGCTTCCTGGGCGATTTTGCGTCGATTTATCTGATTCTGGGCGACCACTGCCTTGAGGTCATCTACATTGAAAGAACGGATATTCAATAAATCCTGAACATCGGCATCAACATTTCTAGGAACAGAAATATCAATCAAGATCATTTCAGAAATATTGAGTGAATCAAGTTGACTGCGATTAACAATCGGCTCTGTAGCAGCAGTACTGGTAAAAACCAGATCGCATTGAGCAATGGTTGGGAGCATTTCCTCAAAAGGAAAAAATGTTAGGGGAGTACCAGGAAACTGACTGGCTAGTTCCTGTGCCCGGCGATTAGAGCGATTAATGATTCTAATATCTACTACTCCTTTGGACAAAAGGTGCTGTACCAGTAGGCGAGCCATTTTGCCAGCACCAACTATAGAAACAGAAGCCGAAGCAATTTTTTCCAGCTTTAGATGTGCCAGTTCAACTGCTGCTGAGCTTATCGAAACAGCGCCCGTACCTATGCTGGTTTCACTGCGCACCCTTTTTCCCGCTGTCAGCGCTTGCTTAAAGAGATGATCTAGCAATCTGCCGATGCTCTTATATTGCTGCGCCAACTTATGAGTATTCTTAACCTGTGCGAGGATCTGTCCTTCTCCGAGAACTAGACTTTCTAATCCTGCTGCTACGCGCAAGAGATGACGAATAGCATCTTGATGAAGCAAAATGAACAGATGCCGACGCAGTTCATGAAGCTTGATATGACTGATTTCCGAAAGGAACTGCGTAATTTCAGTGACACCAGCTTCAGTCTCCTTGATTACTGCATATATCTCCATTCGATTACAAGTGCTGATAATGGCTATTTCCTCAACATGGGGATAAGCCATCAAATGGGCTAGAGCAGCTTCCATTTTTGTTTCTGGAATACTTAATTTTTCCCTGATGTCTACGGAGGCGGTCTTATGACTTAAACCTACGACGACGATGTTCATAAAATCTCCTAAATTATCCAATCTAAAGTTTTAAAGTATTTGGTATTGATATGATGTACTTGATATAATCTTAAACATATATTCCCGTCCAATTACAAGAATAACCCCCTTTTATCAAGGGGGTAGAGACTTTAGAGAATTGCCTTAACGCAGTTGAATTGATTTGGGTGCATTCCAAAGGTGAACAGTATCTACAAAACGAGCTGTCTTGGATTGACTCGAGATAACCAGACTTTGAGTTCTGGCACCTCCACCAAAGAATCGAACACCTTCCATAAGAGTACCAGGGGTAATACCACAGGCAGCAAACAATACTGTTTCGCCACTGGCTAGTTCATTATCATTGTATACGCGATCAGGATCATTGATACCCATAGAGGTTAGACGAGCAATATTGCCCTCTCTGCTCTCGCCGATCAAGCCAGTTTGAACAACAGCAGGATCATAGATCAATTGCCCCTGGAAATGCCCACCTAGGCAGCGCATGGCAGCAGCACTGATGACACCCTCAGGAGCCGCGCCAATACCCATCAGTGCGTGAATATTGGTTCCCGAGAAAGCGCAAGAAATAGCCGCAGACACGTCACCATCACTGATAAGACGAACCCTAGCTCCGGCATCACGAATTTCTTTGATTAATTCTTTATGACGATCGCGATCCATTACAACTACCACCAATTCTTCGATGGAACGATTGAGACAGTCTGAGAGAATTCTGAGATTTTCTGTGGCAGATTTGTTGATGTCTACATGCCCTTTGGCAGCAGCAGGAGCAGCCAGTTTTTTCATATAAAAATCAGGGGCCGCAAAGAGTCCACCTTTTTCTGCGATAGCCAAAACCGCCATGGAACCATTTTGTCCATAGGCAACCAGATTGGTACCTTCACAGGGATCAACGGCGATATCGATTTCTACTAATTCATCAGGATTGCAGTAAGCATGTGCGTCCTCTCTGGTACATATACCGACTTGTTCACCGATATAGAGCATAGGAGCATCGTCTCTTTCTCCTTCGCCAATTACAATGCGACCGCGCATGTGCATTTGGTTCATTCTTTCACGCATCGCCTCTACGGCAACTTGATCTGCGATATTTTTTTCACCTTTGCCCATCCATTTAGCAGAAGCTATCGCAGCGTTTTCCACCACTTCTATAATTTCTAAGCCTAATGTATTTTCCATCTTAACGGGATCCTCCAATTGTATTTTCTGAATTTATCTTTATAACTTTAGTCAAAAGTCTATCAGAGAGAGGGATCATCTGCTTAATTTTTACCTAGATTTGTAATGGACAGTAATCATTGATAGAGGTTTTGAGTATTTATACTCGTAAAACCAATATAGATACCCCTGATCATTTGATCTTAAACAGTTCCCCTGATTTCTTGAACGAATCCGTCCTTGATCACAACTTCGATATTGAGTTTTTCAATCAGATTGTCACCTATGGCAACAGTGCAATAGCTTTCCATTTGAGCCTGGATAACCTCTTGATCGAATTCCAGCAGCTGTACTTGCTGAATTTGCTGGAGCAGTTGGTTTTTCTGGGCCAAGAATTCATTTTTTTTCTGGTAGATCTGTTGCTGTATGTTTTCGATTTGAGCAGCAGCTTGGGGTGGAATGGGTGTGAGAGATTGTTTTTGGATCTCAGAAATGGCTCTTTGCCCTTGAGATTCCAATTGTGCAATTTCAGCATCAAGCTGGGAAAGCTGGGCTTGCAGTTGCTGCTGAACTTCTTCTTTCCATCGTGGAGTAACGATTACCTTGAGAGAGACCGGGCGCTTGAGTTGTAATTCTTTAATAGAGGTCATAGCTTATTTCATGATTTATCGAACATCCCGACAATAATATCGCGATAATGTTCCATCACAACATTGCGTTTGACTTTTAAGGTCTGAGTCATCATGCCATTTTCTAGAGAGAAAGGCTCGAGGATCAGCTTCAAGTTTTTAATTTGGTCATCTGGTCTATAACCAGGTCGATTCTTAATCTGCTGAGCTAATTCCTGACGGTATTTTTCTACGATAATTTCTTGCTCTAGAATATTTTCCAATGAGGTAAAATCCAGCTTCAGATTTTCTGCTTTGCTCCAGTTTTTTAAGGCTTCTATATTGGGTACTATCAGCGCGCCTAAAGCCTTTTGATCCTGCCCAACCAACATAATCTGATCTATCAAAGGACTTCTGATACAAGCATTTTCTATAGGTTCAGGTTCAATATTTTCACCATTAGAAAGAACTATGGTATCTTTAGCCCTACCTGTTAGGATCAGATCATTGTTCGGACTCAGCCAGCCCAAATCCCCAGTATCAAACCAGCCCTGGGCATCTATAGCTTTGGCTGTTGCTTCCGGCTTTTTATAATATCCTTGCATCACCTGTTTTCCCTGCACCATGACAATGCCAGTTTCTCCCACTGGCAGTATTTGATGTGTTTCGGGATGGACAATTCTGATCTTGGTCTCTGGTAATGGTCTGCCTGCCGAACCGCGTAAGTTGTGGTTAAGGATGCGAGCGCTGACCACCGGTGAGGTTTCAGTCAAGCCGTAGCCAACCAATAGGGGAATTCCAATTATTTCAAAGAAATTATCCAGATGCATAGCCAAAGCCCCGCCACCACTGACAAGAATTTCAAACTGTCCGCCCAAGTTCTCACGGATCTTTTGATAGACTAGTCGATCGCCGAGTAGATGTAGGGGAAACAGTAGGAAAGCCCGTACTGTTGCTGCTATTTTTTCAGTAGTTGAAGGGTTGAGATTTTCCAAAGAAAGTCCCTGATAGATCCTCTTGTTACTAACGTAGTCTTGAGAGAATTTCATAAGAGTTGACACGAGTTTTTGTTTATTTTCGGGATATTGTTGAAATTGTTTGATAATTCCCTCATAAAGTGATTCCCAAATACGTGGTACTCCTATCATCACTTGGGGATGGTGTGCTTTGAGATCATTTTTAAAATGACGAATGCTGGTATAAATCTGTGTACAGCCCTGTGAAAGAAGAAAATACTCACAGCTCCTTTCATAAGAATGCCAACAGGGTAATATTGACAAGACCCGCATGCCGGGTTGTGGCTCAACGATAACTCTGAGATTAACTATTTGGGAAAGAAGGTTACGGTGGGTCAGCATTACCCCTTTGGGTTGCCCTGATGTACCGGAGGTATAGATCAATGTTGCCACCGAATCAATATCTCTATCATCTAGGCTTAAAGAGGAAAGATCACCTGATTCCAGCACTTGTTGATAGTTCAGTACGCCTTCGGGAGGCACCTCATCTGAGAGAAGAATGACAAATTTTAAGGCAAGGTCTTTAAGCTGAGATGCCAATTTCTCCCATGTTTTGAGATTTTCAACAATCAAGGCTTTGCTGTCACTGTCTTTTAGGATATAGATAAGCTCTTGAGTATCTGCCAATGCCGAGCGCACAACATTGATGGACCCTAGGCTCATGCTGGCTTGATCAACAATCAACCAGCGGGGACTATTGTCAGCAAATATACTGATTTTTTCATTTTTATTTAAGCCCAATGCTTGCAGTCGAGAGGCAAAAAGCTGGATTTTTTCCCATACTTGGCTATAGGTTAGTTTAACTTCCGGTTTATTATGAGGATCGTAAAGAGCAACGATGTCAGGAAATTTAGCTGAAACAATTGGCCAAATCTGAGACGCTCTGGTGAGCCCTGAATAATCAATAGTCATATTAGTGATTTGCTGTTTAAAATAAAATCCCGGAAAAAAGAGATCTAATAGAATATGAAAGCTATTTTAATGCAAACTGCAGGCAACCCCCAAGTCCTCGCTATCGAGGAAGTCAAACAGAGCGAGATCATTGAGGCAAACCAGGTTTTGATTAAGTTAAAAGCAGCGGGCATCAATCCCATTGATACCAAATTGAGACAGCGAGGTACTTTTTATCCTGAGGATATGCCGGCAATTCTGGGCTGTGATGGGGCAGGAGTTGTTGCGGGGGTAGGTTCAGCTGTGAGCAGGTTTAAACTGGCAGATGAAGTCTACTATTGCGCCGGAGGGCTTGGCAAGAAAAACACCGGGAATTACGCCGAATATGCTGTCGTGGAACAACATCGTCTAGCTCATAAACCTAAATCGATCAATTTCACTCAAGCTGCTGCTTTTCCTCTGGCTCTGATTACCGCCTGGGAAGCTCTTTATAATCGCTCAAGTCTACTCGAAGGCAAAAAAGTATTGATCCATGCAGGTGCTGGCGGTGTTGGACATTTGGCCATTCAACTAGCTAAATTGAGAGGGGCGCAAGTTGCAACTACAGTAAGCACTCCTGAGAAAGCTAGATTGGCTAGAAAATTAGGTGCTGACTTGCCGATTCTCTATCAGCAGAGCGACTTTGTACAGAGTGTTCTGGATTGGACCGATGGAGAAGGAGTCGATTTAGTTTTTGATACTGTAGGAGGAGAGATATTTTTCCATTCTTTGCCAGCAATTAAGGTTTACGGTGAAATAGTAACCATCTTGGAGCCAGATTTTAAGTTAGGTAATCTCAAATTGGCCAGAAATCGCAACCTGCAAATCAGCCTAGAGTTGATGCTTTCACCGGAACTATTGAATCTAGAAAGATATCAGGCTCACCAATCCCTTATTCTGGAACAATCTGCCCAACTGATTGATCAAGGTAAACTATGTGTTCATTTGAGTGAAATCTATCCCCTAGCTTTGGCAGCTAAAGCTCATGAGGTTCTAGAAAAAGGCTCTATCACGGGCAAGATAGTCCTATCGATAGACTAAAAAAAAGAAAGCGAGAACCAATCTCACCTTCTTATTTCATCTTCTTGTTTTTGGATAATGGAGCCGAGCAGAGTTGAACTGCTGTCCAAATAGGGTATTAACTGTCCGATCATTCACAGGTTTAGCTCTTCTGTTCCTCAGAGCGGGAAACCTCAATTATCCCAGAGGATAGGATTCTATGCTAAATCTTAGCCCGGGGTCTAGCAGAGACGACCATCAGGAGCATCCGTTGGGGGTTTAGTCTATAGTTTTTAACGGAGTCAAACCATAGACGCTCGGATCAGTTTTTAGATCTTAGGCAGCAACAGTTGCAGCTTTACGAGCGAAAGGAACGATGTTGTTCGCATTTACTTTTTTTTTGAGTCCGGTATTGACAAGAGAAGACTCACTCTTGACCTGCATCACGGGGGAGTGTTCGCCAACCTGTCGAAACCGTTACGGCCCCTTAATACATATCCATTATAAACAATTCTTCTTTCTGTTGCAACAATATGTTAATTTTCGTTAGCCTTAAAAAAATAATGTTCTAAATCTGGAGAAATTCGCTATCTTTGAAGTTGTAGATCTATTTATTAAATAGGACTTATGTCTGATCTAAATCGTGGAATCATGAAATTTGACGGAGCCGATCGACCTATAGTTGTAGGAATTTCAGCTTTTCTTGTGTTGAGCTCCATAGTGGCTCTGATTGTCTGGGCGCTTAAATCTGCCTACGCGGTCAATTAGAGATCAAGGTAAATTACTAAAGCTCTTAGCAAGAGCGAGACTGGAGAAGAGTGTACAAAAAATGGGGATCAGATCACTTTGGCTCATTGGACAAGACTGATTATAAACGCAAGTAGATTAATCTTTAACTATTGCTGCGAAATCAGCTAGTAAATAACAGTGGTTGCGCAGAATTCCCAACATATTTAGCCTATTGTTTCTAATCGAGAGATCTTCTGCTATAACCAGTACGCTTTCTTCCCCATCAAAAAAATCACTCACTACCGGCGCTATAGTTATCAAACCATCTATCAAAAGCTGATACTTTCCATTGTTTATAGCTGATTGAGTCTTAGGCAAGAGATCCAGCAAGGCATTATACAAATTATTTTCGCTGGACTTTTCAAAGAGTTCACTCTTGATGAGTTCTTGGGGATCTAAAACTGAATATTCAAGAGAACCTTTGCTAGCCAAACGTGCCGATCTATTTATGGTTTCATGGATTTGCTGCAGTTGACCATTTTTGCGAATAGACTGGAGAAAATGAGCACGTTCGCGTAGATCCAGCAGATTACTAAGGACTCTCGTTTGGAGGAGATTCTCAGACAATAGTGCATCAACTAGATCATAGTCAATTTTTAGATCATCTCGCAAGTAGGCGTTTAATCGTTGTAGGAAAAATCGATTGACATTATGCTGAGGGGATTGTCTTTGGGGATGTGCATGGGCAAAATCCACAGCAGACTGCCCAATCAACTGGGCAAGATTAATCGGAAGTTGAGCGCTCAAAATAATATTGATAATGGCATTAGCACTGCGTCTAAGGGCAAAAGGATCAGAAGAGCCCGTAGGAATGAGTTCTATCCCAAAGATACTGACTAAAGTATCAAGCCTATCAGCAATGCTCACAATCTGACCGGCGAGAGATTGCGGTAATTGATCATCTGCTGTTCTGGGTAGATAGTGCTCTAGGATTGCCTGAGCAACTACAGGAGATTCTCCACTGGATAGAGCATAGGTACGACCCATAATTCCTTGGAGTTCTGGGAATTCGTAGACCATCTGGGTCACCAAATCTGCTTTGCATAAAAGAGCAGCATTCTCTATTTCATTGCGCTGATCGCCAAAGAGTTCGAGTTGATCACAGATTATCTGGACAATATCTATAATGCGATCAACTTTACTGCGCATGGTACCGAGTTCTTCTTGAAAAGTCACTGCCTCCAATTGTGGTAGATAACTTTCCAGTGGATCATCGCGGTCGGCTTGGAAGAAAAACTGAGCATCAGCCAGCCTGGCTCTGATTACTCTGGTATTTCCCTGAGATATGATGCTTTTTTTAGTTGGATCACCATTAGAGATAGTAATAAAATTTGGCAGAAGTTGGCCTTGTTTTTTAACGGGAAAATATCTCTGATGGGTTACCATCACTGTAGTAATGACCTCGACAGGCAAATGGAGAAACTCGGACTCAAAATCTCCTGTTATTGCTGTGGGATACTCCACCAGATTAATTACTTCTTCGAGCAATTCGACAGGAATTTCAGCTTCTGCGCCAAGACCGTCTGCAGCACTTTTGATCTGCTCTAGGATTAAGTTACGACGTTCTAGAGGATCTGGTTCAACATTTGCTTTACGTAGATTTTCCAGGTAATGGGATGGAGAGGGGATAATGACCTTATTGGGATGGAGAATTCGATGCCCATAAGAAAACCTGTCGCTTGTGATTTTACCAGAACCGTTAACTAAATCGAAAGGCAGCACATCTCCATCTAGTAGAGCCAATAGCCAACGAATAGGTCGAGGAAATCTCAGATCTCCATCACCCCAGCGCATGAAACGCTTACCATCTAATTCTGTGATCCAGCTTTTAGAGAGTCTAGGCAAAATCTGCCTACTTGTTTGTCCTACGATATTTTTGATTAGAAAAACAAAAGATCCTTTGCCAGTTTCCTTGATTGAAACTTCCTCAAGACTAGATGATTGTTTACGTAAAAACCCCTCCAAGGCAGCAGTAGGTTTTCCATTGTTATAGGCTGCAGTTATGGGAGGTCCCTTGATTTCTTCTTGACGTTCACCTTGACTCTCTGGCAAACCTTCTATTAAAACAGCCAGACGGCGAGGGGTTGCATAGATCTTTAGCGATTGAAGCTTAAGAAACTCTTCTTCTAGCTGCTTTGGAATTAAGGACTCCCATTGCTTAATTGCGCTGGTGACAAATTCAGCAGGCAGTTCTTCTGTGCCAATTTCAAAAATATAATCTGACATATTTTTGCCCCTCTATTCTTTATTTTTCACCTGAATTCTTACCTTACATCAAAAACATCAAAACAAATTTTCTAGCCAAGCTGGAGGTTGGGGAATAGGCTGTTTCATGCGCTCAAGAATTAGATAAGCTGCTACATGAACAGTCGTTAGATACAAAAAACCACTGACAGATATCAGCAAGATGGTGCCTATTTGAACCATCAGGATATTGGGCTGGGCAAGTATGTCTAGATTGAGAAAAGCCCATTTTAGAAAATCGGTTACCTGGTTGATAACATAGCGCCAAAGATCTTCGCCGATGATGATCGAAAAAAGCCAGAACCTAAAGAAAAAGCCCAATAGGTAAACAATAGTACCTAGAAAAATAGAGATAACCCAATTAGTGCCTCTACGCCAGCAGATTCCTAACTGTACCCCTATCAGGGCAAAGGGAATTGTAAAAATAATACTGCGTGGGGGACCCATCAAGATAGACAAGAGAAGTCCAGAAACCAAAACAGACATCCAGGCTGCTCTGGCTCCACATCTTAAATACAATAGAGCAATAGGTAGTGGAAAAAGCACTCTCAAAAATGGACCTAGAGGAAAATAGTAATCAATCAACCAGAGTAGAGCGCAAGTGCTGGACATGAACGCAGTTTCTACCATGATCAAGGTTTTCGAAGGTATGCCAAATGATGGTGGGAGAGTATCTTGATTTGTCCACTCAAACAAATCTTCTTTATTGGACATGCTCTATTAAATTAAATTCTAGTTAAAATGGCATTTTAACGTTAATCTCAACAATACCTGGATCATATATTAGAATCATGACAAAAGAAGAAAGAATTGGGTGGGATTTCCCTCGTTTTTTTAAAACCCTAGTTGATTTTGATATCATTCCCTTCTTGTCCTGCCTAAGAAAGAAAAAGGATTATTCTAATTTGAATCGCGATACTCTCTTTGATTTTACTAATCCCTCAATCGAACTCCAAGAGATCTGGGGTCCTCTAGATGATGTGGTGATGGGAGGAGTCAGCAAGAGTCAATTTTTGCTCACTGACAATGCTGCTTTTTTTACAGGCGAAGTTTCCACGGCCAATTCTGGTGGTTTTGCTTCGGCGCGTACTTGTAACCTTAACCCTCCTTTGGATCTTTCTGGCTTTACCGGTATCAGATTGCAAATTAAAGGAGATGGTAATCGTTATAAATTTATTATCCGCGATCAAGATAAATGGGATGGTTTAGGATACTGCTATTCCTTTAGTACCATTGACAATAGCTGGATAACTATTGATATTCCTTTTGCACAGATGATTCCGGTATTTAGGGCCAAAACTGTTAGCGATGCTACGCCTTTCAATAGCGCCAAAGTCAGCTCCTTGCAACTGATGCTAAGTAAATTCGAATATGACGGCGCTCTCAATCCTGAATTTACTGCCGGTAGATTTAGCCTGGAGATTCGTACTATTTCGACATATACTTAAAGTCCATTTTCTGCCAGCCATTCTAAAAATATGCCATTTAAAAGAATGGGATTTTCATCATGGGGACAATGCCCCATTTTTTCTAGGGCAATCAGTCTGATTTCTGGTACTGACTTGAGTAGCCTGACGGCCTGGGCAAAAGGAATTATTCGATCCTCTTTACCCCAGATCAAAAGCATTGGTGCGGTTATATTTTTAATCAACTCCAATACTGGTGGAGCAAATTTTTTACCCCCGGCGTAATGCACTAAAGCCAAAAAAGTTCTATCTGCCCCAGGTTCTTGGGCCGGGCGAGAAAACATTTCTATCAGTTCATCATCGACGCTAGATTGATCAAAGTAAGCCAATTTAGTGATCTTTCTGATTGTGCTATTTCGGCGTAAAATATAAAACAAAGGCCTCAGTAGTAAAGAATTAGCCACAATATTTTCCATAAGTCGCAGAACTGGAAAGATCACCGGTGGAATCTGTTTGCTTCTATTTCCTACATCGGGTATGTTCAACATGATTATTCCAGCGACAATTGAGGGATGTTTTGCTGCTAAAGAAAGAGCGACAAGAGAGCCTAGAGAATTCCCAATTAGGACAATTGGAGCAGCTATAAAGCTTTGCCAAAAATCATATAATTGCTCCTGCCAGAGTTCAATTTTATACTCTGTAAAAACCTTACCAGAAGAACCAAACCCCAGTAAATCAATAGCATAAACATAGTGATTCTCAACCAAGGCCGATATGTTATTGCGCCAATGTCCCACATTTGCACCAAATCCATGGATTAAGACAATTGTTTTACCGTTTTGTTGGCGATCATTGGTGGGTTGTTGAAAAATATAATGAACTTTCCACCCTCGCCAATACCATTGTCTTTTAGATTTCAAAAGCAGCTATTTTCTCCTTGATCTTTAAATGTTGAACCAGAGGTTGCCAAGAATTCCCAGCTATACTTATTTTTTTTAAGAATGAGCTTCAATACTCCATAAGAATCGGCATTCTGTACCTGGCTATTATCTTTAAGATGTTCAATACGATAGTGGTTCTTGCCACCTGTGCCAACTATAATTTCTCGGATACCATGATCTCTATCTAAAGCTCCACTGGCATTTTGGGGGGCAAAGCGCTCATAAATGTGGTCATGCCCTACTAAGACCAGTTCTGTTTTGGCCTGATAAAGATCCTGCCAAAAAGCATCCGTGGTGGGATTATCTCCATGATTGCCAGATGAGAATCGTGGATGATGCCAATAGGCCAAGGTACAGAGATTATTATGAATTTTTAAATCATCTCTGAGCCATTTTTCTTGAGGCGAATCTATACCACAGCCGCCGACTTCTTCGCAGTTTGAATTGAGCGCAATCAAATGCCAATTGGCTAGATCATAGCTATAATAACCTTTGCCGGGATGATGTGCTCGCTTACCAAAATACTGATAATATCCCTGGGCTTCCTTGGTGAGATATTCATGATTACCAGGCACGGGATAGGCAATTGGATTAAACTTGCCCCAGCTGGGATCATAGGATTGATTGAAAGCTTCTAGGTTCCCTTTTTCATATTGATTATCTCCTAAGGGTAAAACTGCTTTGAGATTGGGGATATGATCTGTAATTTCAGCAGTGGCCATCATTTGACAAAGCCCGTTGGCTCCTTGACCGCTATTAAAATTGACACTGGCAGGATCACAGGCAATATCTCCCACGGCCGCAATGATGATATCTTGGGCTGTTAAATTCTTTGCAAATATATTCAGGGGGGTAAAAAATAAACTCACTACAGAAATTAAACTCAATAACAATAAAGGCCACTTGATTTTTTTGGTTTTTTTCATTGAGCTTTCGTATAAAACGCTAAACACTTGGAATATCTCTACGCAAGATTGTCCTAGTTGGGCTGTTGATCTGCCTTGGTAGAGTATTGATATCAACTAAAGTCAGATGAGTCATATTATATGTAGTATATACAGTGGACTTGTTACTCAAATCAACATCAACGACAGTTAAAGTTTTATAGGGAGCCAATGACCCTTCAATCAGCTTTCGGGGACCAGCGCCTAGGGCTCCTGTATAAAGCAGTTCCAATTTTCCGTGCTTGGCTGGAAAATAAGCATGATCATGACCACTAATATAGGTATGCACATCGCAGCGCTCCAAAAGAGCTTGCAATTGATCAGCATTGGCAAGATAGTTACCAGGATTATCACGTCCTTTGGTAATTCCATACAGAGGAAGATGCCCAATTACAAGGCGCAATTTAGCCTTTTTTGCCTCCAGGCTCGATAAGCTTTGCTCTGCCCAAGCCAACTGCTCAGCTGGAATCTTATCACAGGAAGCATCCCAGACCAGATAAAATACATCGTTTTGCCCAAAGGTATAGTAGAAAGGAAACCCCCCGCGATCGATAAAAGCAAGACCAGGATAATGAGTTTGCCAATACTGACTAGCCAAGTCGCGATCTCTGGCAAATAATACCTTGTCTCCTAAGCGAGTACCGGAAGCATCATGATTGCCAATGGTAAAACCAAGAGGTATTTTGGATCTCCGGAGTGGGGCTGCTATATGGTGATCAAATCCTTGCCACATATCCTTGACATTACTATCGGAGAGAGATGTTTTTTGGGCAGCGACCATATCTCCGCCACAGAGTACAAGATCACCTTCCCAATCTGGAATCATCTCTATAGCACGATCTACCTCGACCTCATAGTTAGTTGAACCATATTGGCTATTGAGATCACTTATTACAATGATCCTGACATCACCCCTGATAGGTGGAACAGGCATGCCCTTAGGCGCCTTAGATATCCGAGACGTTTTGGATATTAGGTTTTGACTGGATGAATTTGCTTTTGGCCAGGCATGGGCTATACCTAACCCACCAAGCCCTAGTCCAGCTAACCAAAGAAAACGTCGACGGTTAAAACCCATAAAATTAACTTGATCTAAAAATTCTCTTTTTCAGTTTATCTTTTCTTCTCAACAATCTTCAAATAGCTCGAATGCTGATTCGATATAGTCGACTAAAGTCAATTGACAACCTTGATAGTTAACAGATTTGTCTATATTTACTTTTAGCATATTTATTGGTTCAGGTAATACTAAAAAATTGTCAGAACGAACCAAAGCCACATCAAACCGACAGGAGCATTGAGAGAGATTTGCATGTTGGGCCAGAAAATATGCAGCAGCTCGACTCAATCTAGATTGTTTTAGATTGTTGATTGCTAGCAAGCCATTGTTATCCCAATTTCTGGCACTACGGGTTTTAACTTCAACAAAAGCAAGAACATCTGCTTTAAGTACGATTAAATCCACCTCTCCATAATGGCAACGCCAGCGCTGAGCTAAAATAGAGTAGTTCTGATCCTCAAGCCAATGGGCAACAAACTCTTCCCCTATTTTTCCGAGATTTGACTTTGACATCAATCACCTTAAAAAAATTATGAAACTGTCATTTGGCAAGATATTCTACATTATTTTCAGCACTATTTTAGTCTGTCTGTACCTTTGGATTGCTCCAGCTTGGGCAATCAGCTATGGAAAAGAAAATCTGGTCGAAAGAGATTTTTCCAATCAAGATCTTCAAGATGCCAGTTTTGATCATGCCAATTTACGCAGTAGCAATTTCAGCCATACTAACGTAAGAGGGGTTCGTTTTTTTGCAGCCAATCTTGAATCTGTAAATTTTGAATCTGCTGATTTGACCACAGCTGATCTAGAATCCGCCCGGTTGACCAATGCTAATCTCAAAGACGCAATTTTAGAAGATGCTTTTGTGACCAGTGCTAAATTTGATGGAGCTATCATAGAAGGTGCTGACTTCACTGGCGTATTACTTCGCCCATCCATTCAAAAAATTCTTTGTGCCAGAGCAAGTGGTAAAAATCCGGTAACCGGAAGAGAGACCAAGGAAACTCTAGAATGCGACTAAACTGACTCATTGCTGTTTTTATCACGTTCTGTCAGCCTACTATCTCTAGAGGCAAGACGTGCCTTACCTGAATAAGCCCAGTTCTGTAAATATTCGATTTGCTCTTGAGCTGTTCTAGCTAGAGGAATCATTTGACTGGCAGCTTCCAAAATATCATCTGTCGTGAATTCACGGTTTTGACTAAAAGCAATATGCATTGCCTCTATTAAAATCTGCTCAATCTCAGCGCCAGAGAAATCCGGCGTTTCATAAGCCAGTCTCTTGATATCGTAGTCGCGTATACTCAGTGGTCTGAGCCTGGAAAGATGAACCTGAAAAATAGTCTCTCTTTCATTGGTACTAGGCAAGCCTACAAAAAAAATCTCATCGAAGCGGCCCTTTCGTAGCATTTCCGGCGGCAAGAATTGCACATTGTTGGCAGTAGCTACAACAAAAACAGGCGATTTTTTTTCCGACAGCCAGTTGATAAATGTACTAAAAACCCTGCTGGTAGTTCCGCTATCTCCTTTACCATCGGCGCCGGCAAAAGCCTTGTCAATTTCATCAATCCACAGTATACAGGGAGACAATGCTTCGGCCAAATTAATCATCTGGCGAGTGCGCGATTCTGATTCTCCCACTAGAGAACTAAAGAGACGTCCAACATCCAATCGCAGCAGTGGAAGATGCCAATGATGAGCAATGGCCTTGGCTGTCAAGGACTTCCCGGTTCCCTGTACCCCTACCAAAAGAAGACCGCGCGGGTTGGGCAGTCCGTAGAGCCTAGCCCTTTCTGTAAAAGCAGCCCCTCTTCGCAATAGCCAGTCTTTGAGCTGATCTAGTCCACCTATATCCGAGATCTCTTCTGTGGCCGGATAAAAATCTAAAATCTGAGTCTGTCGAATTGATTGTCTTTTCTCTTCCAAAATCATTTCAACATCAGATGATTCCAGAGTCCCATTGAGAGCAATACAACGAGTTAAAACTCTTTTTATACGGTCTAGAGAGAGTCCACGGGCTGCCCGTACTATCTCATCCAATAAACCTGGATCGGGGATCTGTTGAATATTTATCAATATTTGCTCTATCTCAGAACTAATCTCATGGGCTGTAGGCAATAAAAAATCCACAATTGTCAATACCTCAGCTAAATCTTTTGGTATGTTGATTGTAGGAGAGACAATGACGATATTCTTGGGTTGTGACTTTAACGACCTAGCTAAATTGCGCAGTTTGCGTGAAATGGAAATATCTTCCAAAAAACGTTGAAAATCTCTCAGAATAAAGATTCCACCTATTTTATCAGGTAATTTTTCTATGAATTCCAGAGCTTGCAGTGGGTTACGTTTGCCTAATCCTTCACTGTTATGTTGATAACCCTCGACAAAATCCCAGATATAGATCGTTCTGTTTCCCAATCTTTGCGCGGATTTGGTGATGGCAGCTTCTACCCTTTCCTCTTCAGCTGTGGCAATATAGAGCAGAGGATAACAAGCCCTTGTCAGTAGTTCAAATTCTTCAGAAAAGCCCATACTTCCATTTTAGTTAAATTCATTTTTATACCATAGGTCATCTAGCAAAGTATAAAGCACTGGTACTACAATCAGGCTCAATAAAGTAGAGGTAAGCAAACCTCCTACAATGGATACGGCCATTGGCTGCCGCAATTGCGCGCCGGCCCCGATTCCTAGGGTAATTGGCAACATACCCAGGATTGTCGCAGCAGTGGTCATCACTATCGGACGAAGTCTTACCCTGGCACTCTTGATGATTGCAGCTTTTCTTTCCATTCCACTTTCCCTTAGTCGCTTGACATAGTCGAGCAGTAGTATGGAATTCTTGCTAAGCAATCCCAACAGGAAAATTAAACCGAGTAGAGAAATAATACCAAAATCGCTTCTGGTTATCCATAGTCCAAACATTGCCCCTACAATTGCCAATGGTAAACTCAGACCGATTACAATCGGCTCTAGAAGCCTTCCAAAGAGGAAAAAAAGCACCAATAACAGCAATATGGTAGAGAGAACCATGGTAGTGCCAAAACTTATCAGAACATTGGAGCTATCAGCTGAATTTCCCCAGCGTTGTAATGTTATCTCTTTGGGTAATATCTCTTGCGAGAGTTTTTCGACTTTCAATGTGGCATCTTCTAGGGCTAAACTACTCGAAAGATTGGAGCTGAGATAGATCATTCTTTGTCCATCGAGATGTTCTATCTTGAAAGGATTTTCAGCATCTAGCGCAGAGTTAGAAAGCGCTACATCTTTAAAGCCGGATATTTTGATAACCTGGTTTTTAAGGTTCTGCGCCGCCTCTAGTAAAGTTTTTAAATTGTTACCCAAGATAGCCAATTGTAATTGTTTGTTGGCTTCGGTCTGGACAAAGGGAATATCCTCAACACTAAAACTTACCCCCTTAAGATGTGGTAGATGTTCTCTAATATATTCCTGCATCTCAAAGGTGTTTTTGGTTCGCTCTTGTTTCATCTTTACATAGATTTTGCCCTGATTTGGCTGCCCATTGATTCCTGCAACAGTAAAGGCTGATTCAATCTCTGGAGTGTTAAGAATCTCTACTTCCATTTTGTGACCAGCTGCCATGGTTCTTCTCAAGAGGAAGGTTTCTGGGGATTTGGCCAGTTCGTCCATCCAATCTAAAGCAATATTGGAGGAATGATCATTATTGAAAGATTTAAAACTGACTCTAGGCAGGGCAGTACTGTACATTACATTGAATTCGCCGTGATCCAATATGGGTACAAACCCCTTGGGAATAAAAGGAATAAAAGCAATTCCTGCTAAAAAACTAAACAGAGCCAGAATCATTACAGTTTTGCGATGAGCCAGAGCCCAGCATAGCAATCTTTCATAAACTGCGATTAAGGGAAATTCTACTTCTTTAACCACTTGAGGTTTAAGCCATTTTAGACAAAGGACCGGAGTTAATGTCCGCGCTACTAAAAGAGAAAAAAGCACTGCTGCCGAAATGGTCAAACCAAAGGGCTTGAAGAACTTGCCAACTGAACCGGCCATCAAACCTACAGGTAAAAAGACGGCCACAATAGTCAAGGTGGAGGCTATTACAGAAAGTCCAATCTCATTGGTACCATTAATCACGGCAGATCTGGTATCTTCTCCCTGTTCAATCAAGCGTGCGATATTTTCCACATCAACTATGGCATCATCTACAACAATTCCGATGACCATAGTCAAAGCCAAGAGTGTTAGTGTCTCCAGGTTAAAATTAAAGGCAGCCATCACAATGAAAGTACCCAAAAGAGAAGTCGGAATGGCCAGAGCGGGGATGATTGTAGCCCTGATGCTTCGCAAGAATAGAAAAATCACGCCTATAGCCAAAAGTACAGCTAAAATCAATTCATCGACTGTAGCCCTAGTCGCAGCCTTAATATATTTGTCTTGTGTTTCAGCTAAATTAAAATCAATGTCCTGATATTTTCTCTTTAAATTTTGAACTTCCCTCTGTGTCAGGTTCACCACATCCAGGGTGTTGGCATTGCTTTTTTTTACCACTTCTAGAGCTAGTGCGGTTTTTCCTTGAAAGTGAACCAGGCTTGGGTATTTGTT
The DNA here is from genome assembly GCA_903869185.1 of uncultured cyanobacterium. Classification (GTDB taxonomy): domain Bacteria; phylum Cyanobacteriota; class Cyanobacteriia; order Cyanobacteriales; family Microcystaceae; genus CAISPN01. Next base: position 24,104 of record CAIPYC010000003.1, read on the forward strand.
CTTGAGATAGGAACTGTCTTTTTTATGGATGTTTTTGATATTGGAATCGCCCAATAAGTTAACCTTGAGAACTCCTTCGACTTTTTCGAGATTTGGAATGAGCTCTTTTTGGGCAATTTCTCTGAGCTTTTGAGGATCTATGCCATTGCTGGTGAGAGCGTAGCTGATAACCGGAGATTCATTGAGGTTAAGAGCAACAACCTTTAAATCAAAGCCCCTATAAGGAGCCAGAATATCCTTGGTTTGCTTAGTAGAGGTTTCCAAGACAGTGCCAGGGGTAAATAAAATACTTATAGTTGCGCTTCCGGGGTAGCTTGTGGAATAGATTTGCTTAACATTGGCAAGATTTTTTAGACTTTTTTCTATAGGATTGGTCAATTGTGCTTCGGTATTGGTTGTTGTAGAGAGGGAGGACTTCTGCGCAATCACCACTACTACCGGATAACTGATCTCTGGGAAAAGCGCGTATTTGAGAGATGAATAGGCCAATATTCCTGCCACAATCACGCCCAACCAGAAGGCTATCACCTGGCGTGGATATCTTATGGCATTACCGGAGATATTGAAGCTTTTTTTCATTTTAGTCGTTTGACTGCAACAAACAAGCCACTCTAACCTGAAGATAGAGTAGCCATTAAGTTTGGAGATTTTTATTTGGGCGAATCTATTAACCTACTTTCTTTTTCAACGCTCTTGATGCGGTACCCAAAAAAGCCAATCCTGTTAAAGCTCCCAAGAAATCAAGCGGCTCAGGTGTTGCTACGTATTGTATCGCAAAGAAGCGAGTGCCACCATTATAATTGTTATTAACTGCGGCTTGGCCTGCTGTACAAGAGCCAGAAGCAGTACCAGCACAACGAATAAGCGCAGTGTTTGTAGTTGGAGTAGCAGGGTCGTTAAATGCGAAAAGAGGCGAGTCAAAATAATCAGGAGGATTTGGGGGGGTAATCGGAACAAAAGTGTTGGGAAAACCGAGCTGATTAGTTTGAGGGGCAGATTGATCGGGATATGCTGTACAGCTTGATCCATTCGAAGCACAACCACCGAGGGCTGTGGCAAAGGCAAAGGCTTCAGTATTACTCTTATACCAAGGCTGCTTCGCTAAAAGGCTAGTTGGATTTGTTATCTCACTACTGTTGAAAGATTGGTAGGTAATAGTAAATGTACCAAAACCGGCCACCGTCAATGTCTGAATAGGAGCTGCCGAAACTCCGGGGATATTTACGGACATGCTCCCTACCAGAAGAGATGCCAAAAGGGAAATTCTATTTAGATACATAAAAACCTCATAACACAACAAATCTATTCAATTTAATGAATGTTATAAATTTCGGATGACAATATTCTAGCATTAGATTATTTTTTTTGCAACTTTTTTTTGAGATGCTCTCCTAGGCTTTCTCTATTAAATCCTCTTGCTACCAGAGAATTCGCCGCTATAGCCCTCTTCGCCATGTTCATAGACATCAACACCTTCAAATTCTTCGTCAGCCTTGACTCTTAATGTATCGAAGAAGATATTTAGAATCTTGAAAATCACAAAAGTTCCTATTCCAGCAAACAGATAGGTAAAGATCACTGCTTCAATTTGGATCCAGACCTGAGCGGGATTGCCGTGTAAGAGACCATCTGCGCCGCCAGCATTGACTGCCTTGGTTGCAAATACTCCCGTTAGGATAGCTCCGACTGTTCCACCAATGCCATGAACTGGAAAGCTATCTAGCGCATCATCAATTCCCAGCTTACTTTTGAAGCTAACCGCAAAAAAACAAACTGTTGCAGTGATTGCGCCAATTAAAATTGAACTGATAGGATCTACAAATCCAGCAGCAGGTGTTATACCCACCAAACCAGCTACTGCTCCAGTAGCCATGCCAATAGCCGTAGGATGTCCGCGCAGCACCCACTCTAAAATCAACCATACCAGGGCAGCAGCGGCAGCAGATGCGTTAGTGGCAACAAAAGCTACAGTAGCTACTGACATACCACTAGAGTCTTGGACTGCTAGGGCACTTCCAGCGTTAAAACCAAACCAACCGAACCAAAGCAAACCTGCTCCCAGTAGAACAAATGTTACATTGTGAGGGGCTGAGAGATTATGAGGATAAGCGCGACGTCGTCCAAGAAGCAATGCCGCAACCAGAGCCGAAACACCGGAGGCAATATGTACAACAGTACCACCGGCAAAATCTAACGCGCCTAATCCACCATAGAGACCCAAGAAGCCACCTTTACCCCACACCATATGAGCCATGGGAGAATAGATTAAAGTTGACCAGATCAATACAAAAGCCACGTAGACTTTGAAGCTAATTCTTTCAACTATTGCGCCTGAGATTAGGGCTGGGGTTATAATTGCAAACATTCCCTGATATATCATGAACGTCTGATGGGGAATTGTTGCCGCATAAGAGGTCAATACAGGAATCTTGGGATCTGTTTCATAGGCCATTTTGGATAGATAGCCAACGACATCTCTAGCGCTGACGCCATTGAGACCTATCCACTGTAGACCACCAATGAATGGGTTACCTTCAGCAAAAGCTAAGCTGTATCCCCAGAGAATCCAAGTTACTCCGACAATAGCCATCACAACGAAACTCATCATCAGAGTGTTCAAAATGTTGCGAGAGCGGACAAAACCACCATAAAAGAAAGCCAAACCCGGGGTCATAAGTAAAACTAGAGCTGCTGAGATCAACATCCAGGCAGTGTCTCCTCCATCGGGCTTAGGCGGTAGTGTTTTCGCAGCTACTTCGGCTACTTGGGCTAGAGCATCTTGCATTTCCAATCCCAGAACCAAACAGACAGCCAATGCAACAATAGTTAGATATTTTTTAAACATGGGACATTCTCACTCACTTGTTTTAATTTTCGAATAGCTCAGTATAGTAATATATTAGGGTTAAGGCTTTTTCGTTGTAATGAACTTGACAAAACTCTTGAGAATCAGGACAAGATTCGGCGGTTATTCGGCAGTTTTGTTCACCGTCGGTATCTGTTTGACCTTATTTTTTATCTCAATTGTCTTGATCGCTCCTTTACTGCAAAGTTGGGGGATCTTGCTTGATCCTACCGATCTGCTGAATAATCAGGTTTCTCAGGCACCAGATCCTAAGCACTTGTTTGGCACCAACATTAGGGGTTACGATGTATTTTCACGTACTCTCTTTGGGACATCGGCAGCCTTGCAAGTAGTTTTGGGTTCAACTTGTTTCTCTATACTTTTAGGGGTTCCCCTAGGGCTTTTGAGTGGATATTTAGGTGGAAGAGTAGATAGATTCTTGCTGTTCATAATGGACACCCTCTATACCCTGCCAGGACTCTTGCTATCAGTCACATTGGTTTTTATTTTGGGAAAGGGGATAGTTAATGTGGCGATTGCCGTCAGCATTGCCTATATTCCACAGTATTTTCGCGTAGTGCGCAACCAAACAGTCAGTTTAAAAACGGAACTATTTGTCGAGGCCGCCAGAGCAATGGGAGCTTCGACTTTCCATATTTTGACCCGTTATCTTTTTTTTAATGTGATTCAGAGTATTCCGGTTCTTTTTACACTCAATGCAGCCGATGCGGTTCTGGTTTTGGGAGGACTGGGTTTTTTGGGCTTAGGTCTTCCCGAGGAAATACCTGAATGGGGCCATGATCTAAAAGAAGCGCTACCTGATCTTTCTGTAGGGATATGGTGGACTACACTTTTTCCTGGCATGGCTTTGACTTTTTTAGTAACCGGATTTTCTCTTTTGGGAGAAAGCCTGAGTGAGTTGCTTAATCTTCCCAATAGAGATTAGGAAATGTGGATAACTTAGATCAAATACAGATAATAAAGCAAGGATTAACCAGCTGGTTGCTCTGGAGAGAGCAATATCCACATATTTCAATTGAACTTAGAGAAGCTGAGCTAGAAGATTTGGATCTCCAGTCAATCCTTTTAGTAAAGGCAAACCTAGTAAGGGCAAACTTAGTCAATTGTAATCTCAATAATGCTATTTTGATTGGCTGTGATCTCACCCTTGCCAGACTAAAAGATAGTTCACTGGTCAAGGCCAACCTAGAAGGAGCTAACTTGATCTGCGCAGACTTAAGTCAATGCAATCTTACCCAGGCTAACTTGTCTTCGGCAAATATGATAGCAACCAATTTAAGAAATAGCCTTCTTAGAAGAGCCTCTCTCAATTTGGCACTTTTACAGCGCAGTAACTTGACAGGGGCCAATTTAGTGGCAGCCAATATGGCTGAGGCTGATTTGCGTGGCGCTAATCTCTATGAAAGTGAACTCATTGGAGCTTATCTTTATAAGGCCAACCTGAGCGGCGTCAAAGCTGTCAATTGCCATCTCAACAAGGCAAATCTAGTCAAAGCCAATCTTACTGGAGCAGATCTTACTGGCGCCGATCTGCGTTGGTCTGACTTGAGAGGAGCCTGTCTTGAGGGAGCTAATCTAAAAGGAGTAGACCTCGATGGAGCGCTACTGGATCACAATAGTTTTTCTAAGCCATAGACCAGGTTTTTTAGTTCAGTCACCTTGCGTACACAGAGCAAAACTCCGGGCATATAGCAAGAGCGATCAGTAGTATCATGACGGAGAGTATAGATCTGCCCAGCTGCTCCAAAAATAACTTCCTGATGAGCAATCATTCCTGGCAGTCTGATGCTGTGGATGTGAATATTCTCTTCTAATAGAGCGCCCCTGGCCCCGGCTATAATTTCGCTCTCTTTGACTAGTTGTGGATTAAATTGTTTGCCAAGCTCAGCAAGCATCTGGGCAGTCTTGATAGCAGTTCCACTGGGAGCATCGGCTTTTTGATTATGGTGGAGTTCTATAATCTCGATATGATCAAAGTAACGCGCAGCAGAAAGCGCGGCTTGTTGCAAAAGAACCATGCCAATGGAAAAATTAGGGATGATTAAACATCCAGTGCTGGCCTTATCGGCAAATTCGCTCAATTCTTCAATCTGGGCAGAGCTTAGTCCAGTTGTGCCAATAACAGGTCGAACGCCATAGGCAATTGCGCTGCGTACATTTTCATAGACACTGTCGGGATGGGTGAAGTCCACCATGACGCCTTGAATCTCATCTTGTGTGGCCATCACCAAAACACTTTGGAGATCCTCAAGAACCGGTACTTCAAGGGGGCCGCAACCTATTATTTCTCCTATATCTTTTCCAATATGGGCTCGGTTGCGATCTACTGCAGCCAATAAGGTCATATCATCGGCAGCATGCACAGCCTTGACAACTTCCCTGCCCATTTTGCCAGTAGCCCCATTGACCACTACTGGAATCTTTGCTGAATTTTCCATAAATGTTATTAGTGATTGTTTTTGATGATTATATTACC
>CAIPYC010000004.1 GCA_903869185.1 uncultured cyanobacterium
AAGCGTGGTGGGGTCGGAACCTTCTGATGGTTCTTCTTGAATCACTTGGTTCAGCAAGCTCCAGAACGAATAGTCACCTGGAGCAACAAAGTTGGTTGGTAAGCCTGAGGCATTGGCAAACTTGATCGGTGGCGGATTGTTCTCGTCGGCCAATTGGTAGATCTTCAAGTACTTCTTGACTGACTCTACCCCAGGCTGAGTTGAACCGTCAACAAGGAAGGAACGGAAGGGCATCCAGTTGCCGTAAGTCTTTGGTCGTACCACGAAGTAACCTTTTGGTATCTCGCCCTGGTAACCTGGCGGAAGAATCAGGTACTTGCCGCCCTTACCCCTGTCAGCGCCCGTGATACCGATATCGGCAACCCAGCGATAATAGAAATCATCAATGGCTCCCAATACCTTGGGGGGAACCTCGACAACCAACGGACCTTTTTTTGTATCGATCCAAATAAAACTGTAAATGGTATTGTCGTTGGCCGTGAGCTCCACCGTCTTGGGATCAACCAGATTTTCCCAGATTACATCGGTTTTATTGTCAGGTCCGAACTTACGCAGCGAATCGCGCATGCCCGCCTGGTTGACAATGGGGATGGCCAATAGATAAGCTTGCAGCGCACGTGAACGATCAAGATTGTCATAGATTTTCTCAACGGTATCAGGCACTGGAAAGCCGTTATTCAGATTGAGCGTGCCGATTGAGGTATCGAGCCGGTTGGGTGTGGCCACACCTGGGGCTATCGTCGTAGTCATTTTGAAACTCTCGGCAGAAACCATTGGGACAATGCTCGTGATAGAAGATACAGAAAATGCTGCCACAGCCATTCTCATCTTTAGTTGCCTAGCAATCATCTATACTTCTCTTTGTATTTTCATAGATATCATCCTATAAGATACCAGATTAAGAACAAAAAAGACTTTGAACTACAAGAATTCCTCACCCAGAGGATTCAAGTTTCTTAAGTAAATTGCGCCCTATTGCCATTCCTGGAATTTCTATAAATTTGTAAGTTAGGGATGATAGCGTTAAAGTAATGACTAAAACGTTCATAAAAAGAATAATAAAATTTAATGTTGGTGATAAATTAATTTTTAAAATAGATAGAGCATTGTTTAAAATGTTTTGGGAAAAAGAAATAACTTCTATGTGTATTAGATAAGCACTATAGCTGACAGTTCCTAAATAACACAAAAATGGATTAACTAAAATTGAAAATGAATTATATGATAACCAGAAAGCAAGAGCTGCAAATCCAATTCCATAAACAAACTCAATAATATTTGTATTTATTTTATTAACAAAACAAAATATCTGCAGAGATAAGCACATTAAAAGGAGAGGAATTATAGTATTCCTTAATTGAATAAATCTTGAATGATTTGTTCTTGAATCTCTTGGATTTTTAATAGAATTTTGTATTAAGAAGTATAGGATAGTACCCAGTAAGAAGTATGGTAATTGATTGGGTAGCCAATAATAAAGAAATGCATTCCATTTGGGTATATCATGAATTAATGGATGTTTTTTTAGAATAAAAGAGATTATTTTGCTGAAAACAAAATATATGGATGTTAAGGTAATAGCAAAATTGATATTTTTCACTTTGTTAAATAAAATTGGCACTAATAAATAAAATGGCATTTCTATTGCAATTGACCATCCGGCAGGAACCAGACTATTTATCCAGTAAGGATTCCAGCCATTGAGAAATGTCAAGTGAGCAATGATATTTGGGATGGTTATTGAGTTGCCATCATCTATAAAAAAATTGGGACCAAGTCCATATCTGAAAATGCAATAAATACTCACAAGATAAAATAAAGGTGCAATCCTAAAAAAACGCCTGATAAAATAATTTCTTAATGGTGTTTTCTCTAGTTTATTTCTTTTATTCATTGATAAAAAAAGAGTAAAGGCACTGATCAGGTAAAACAATTGAACTCCGATTCTGCCCTGATCAGTAAATAATCTCAAGAAATACGGCAAACCTTCTGTGTGCAAACCAGTGTGATACGCTATTACAAAAAGAATTGCTAAACCTCTTAGAGCATCTATCCATGGTAATTTATTCATCTTGAAATTTCCTGACAATTAGAATTAGAGTGTAAAGTCTTGCTACCTTTGATATCGGCAGGTTAAAGCACATTGCAGCTAAGAGTTAATTGCTAATAAATATGTGATTTACATTCTAGTGCTGTTAAGTGTAATTATTATACATGTCAGCAATTCGTCAATAACAACAAAGATTAAACAAGCACTCAGTTTATACAAAAGTACTTATGCAGAGATTGGGGATGGCGTTTCAACTAACTTAGTGGTACCCCCATGAAAAGACGCTAAACTGCTCCCTGGGGCTATCGTTGTAGTCATTTTTAATCTCTCAGTAGAAACCATCGGAACAATACTCGTGATAGAAGAGACAGAAAGTGCTGTCGCAGCCATGCTTATCTTTAGTTGCCTAGAAATCACTTATACTTTTCCTTGTACTTTTATAGATTTATAAGGTAACAGATCAAGAAGGAACCAGACTAATATTAAAATTTATTTGACTTCATAGAAATATGCATCAAGATTCATTTGCGTTTCTGATTAACTTCAATTAAAATCTACTTCATATTCACCGTATTTTAGTAGATTATGCGGATGGACATTATATTAATTGGAATTCGGATACCTAGCAAGGTACGATTAGGCTGAACATGCCAATTTCAACTGCCTAGCTTTAGCCGTGTGGCATATTCATGCCTATGCGACCATTAGTCTGCTTATGAATTACCTTAATTAACGTCAATTCGGGATAAGGAAAATTCTGTAATTCTTGCAAAATAAGCGTTTAATTAAATTATTTAATAACATTTTCTCCAAAATATCTACTATTATTGGAAATTCTCTCAAAGATGGATCATCATCGATGACATTTTTAAAATTAGACTGAGATAAACTACGAAAGAACAGGGCATTCAGGGATTGCTTATCCCGAACTCAGGTTAATT
>CAIPYC010000005.1 GCA_903869185.1 uncultured cyanobacterium
GTTGGGAACTAGTTACTAAATCTATGATACCCAATCCTAAACTATTTGGTTCTATTTCATCAAGATAGATAATTTTTATAAGATTTTGCTCAAAAAGAAGATTATATTCTTTGGGGATTGTTGGCTCTATATTTCGCTTCGCCCAAAGTACTACAGCTTGCCAGGATTGACTAGGTTTATATTGGCCAAGATAGATGCATATCTCAGTAACTAGGCGATAATAAAAATTTTCATCTCTTTGAAACTGAACTTCCACAAAATAGATAGGATATTCTTTATTATCTGTAGTAAATAAACCATCTATAGTCCAAGGCTCTTTGGCTGGGCTGATCTCTTAGTTCAAATAGGACTTCCGGCAGGATTTGAAAGAGTTGATAGAATAAATTATCTGTTCTGATCTAGATAGTCAACAAAAGATCGGTTAATTTGCTGACAAAGCTATAGCCAATCCCATTGTCCAATTTTGGCCGCTTGTCCATATTTGGTGCCTTCTGAATCCACTACATTCCATAATATTGTTTTATCTACATTAAAACGCCGGCCATCTTTGGAAATACGGATACCTCTGTAATTATCAACGTAACCCTTATTGCTGGCTTCATCTAAAAGTCTTTGTCGCTCCTGGGCAACCTCCGGCTCTGCTGTCAATCGAGATGGCATCCGCACCAGTTCATCCCACGACATTCCCCACAACTGTTGCGCTTTTAAATTGCCATAGCGCAGGATTGGATCGCGTTGGTTTCCATGGCTTACCAGAGGAAAGGGGGCATAGTATAGATCACTGGCAAGATCATGGCCTTCAATAAGAACCTTACCAGTGAAATTCCTGTAACTCTGACTCATTAAAAGACTATATTCAATTATTTCTATTTGTTGAAATGGCAGGATAGGTGTTTTCATGCTTTTACATTTGCACTTGGTCTGACCTTGGAAAAAGACTAGGGGTTTGAGCTTCCAGCAGGATATAGCGAAAAATAAATTCGATTACCTCTATATAAGTGAGAGCGCTTTGGGTTGAATCTGCCCAGACAGTTACTCCATGATCTTTAATTAGAAGTGCCGGAACTTGTGGTAAAGAGTCCTTAAATCGTTCAGCAATAGATTGGGCAAGCGTGGGCAGCGAAAGAAGATTTTCAAAAAGTGCCAGAGAAATATTGGGTTTTTCTTGCCATATTCCCAGTCCCTTGAGCATCTCGATTGGAGGAAGCATTAAGCTATCTCCTCTAGTCAACCTAGATACCAAGGTGGCTTCGACAGAATGGACATGATAACAGGCGCAGGCCTGGGGAAATAAACGATAGATTACTTGATGAATACTGGATTCGGCAGAGGGGCGATTTTTAAAATCTGGGTTTTCTACTATATTTCCATCTAGATCCAGCAGAACAAAATCATTGAGATCCAGACTACCTTTATTTTTACCACTGGCTGTAATCCAGAAAGTATCTATATTTTTTTTGGCCGAAAGATTTCCTGCGGTTCCTCTCATTAAACCTAGATGATAAAAATGAGCAGAAGAGGAAATTAGATCTTTGCGTATATCTATCATTGTTTGTATATACTCAGTCTAAGGTATCCGAGTTTGAAGATGTCTAGAAAAAAGAAAAGTTTAACTATATTTCTTAATCCTGAGTATCTACAAATTTACTTATGAATTACTATTGGTGTTTTGATTGGGGCCCATTCAAATATCCATTTGGCATCGACTATAGCAACGTTGATACAACCTCTACTTACAGCTGTGCCGAATTGATTGTGCCAATAAGCGCCATGAATAGCATAGTTTTTATAATAATACATTATATAAGGTATGTTAGTCACATCATAATCATTGCCACGCATTCTCCCAAGATGTTGCTTGGATTCAATGGTAAAGGAACCGGCGGGGGTAGGTGTTGAGGCTTTACCTGTAGATACAGTAGTTTTAAAAACAGGATGATCTCCTTTCCAGGCAGTTAAGCGTTGAGTAGTTAAATTGACCTCAATCCAACGTTTTTGAGACTTTTGCAATTGAGGAATATTGTAGGTAATTTGTTGGGATGCTAAAGCTAAGCCATTGCCAATAAAGATTGAACTGACTAAAAGAGTTTTAAAAAATCTTTTCATTTTCTGGAATGATGCTAATAGTTATATTAATTCCCCATTGAAGAATATTTTTTTTCACTGTATCGATTATAGGGACCATGTAAACAAAAGCAACTGCCTGTGGCTTCTTTTTGCCATCAAAAATCACTAACTTATCTACAGCAATAGCATCATGAGTTAGCCAACTATTGGGAATCTTTGAGGGGATTTGACTTGATGGAATATCGAAATCATGTAACTTCTTAGAAAGAATACGCTGATCTAATTTCTCGGGAATGATTCCCCCTTGATCGATTAATGTGAGATAACCGGCAAGAGCATCATTTACTTTTTTTTGGTTTTTTTCACCCAAAGAGAGAGTTTGTGAAATCACGGTAGTAAAGAAAGACAATGCAGCTTTTTTTTGGTTTGGTTTGAACTTGCCATTGAGCAGAAAAGTTGAAGTGATGACCTGCTTGCCTTGCTCAACAGACATATCAAATATACTGAACCATTTGTCATTTTCAATATATTGACAATTCCAGCGTAGTTTCTTTTGGTCTTTGACAGGTTCTAGTCCCAACCCTTGAGCCAGTTGCATCCAAAAACCATGATTGCTAGCTGTTGATTCATCAACTAATGTAACTTGTACCATCTTAGAGGAAGAATTTTTTCCCGCAACCTGCTGACAGATATTCTCAATTAAAGGTTTGCTTTGGCTGCTATGGCTTTCTAGCACCATTGCCAAAATACTCACTAAAGCTAGCCAAAATTTAAGATATTTCACTATTACTTTCGAAGACGGTATAAAAAGACTAAACATCCGCTAAAAACCATCAAGCCTGCTAAGGAAGAGGGTTCTGGGACTTCTTGAATTGGTGGAATGGTCTCAGGCGTTGGTGGAGGCGGAGTTTGTATTGATGGGATGGTAGAACCACTTGAAGAACCGTCTGATAATAGTAAAGCAACAATACCAGCAAGCGCTAAACCACCAAAGATCGGGAACAAGATTGTATTTCCAGCATCTGGAACAGTAGCCTGAGAAGGAGGATTGATGATATTGCCACCATCTGGAACAAGCAAAGGAGGAAGTTCTATCTGTCCACCCAAGGGAAACAGCAGAGGTGCTGGTCCTGAAACAGGCATTGCCCCACTAATGAGCCATGATCCTTGTGAAGATAGACCAGTACCAAACTCTTGATTCGAGCCTAAATTTAGGTTCATAGCAAAAACTGGACGCGTAACAACGAATAAACTTACAAACGTCAGAATTTGCAAAAACTTCATGAAAAATTTACAGTAAAGCTTTGTTCTTTCTTATTTTATCTCAGAGTGATTTTAAAATTGTTCTCAATTGTTTATAAAAAAACCTAGAGCAAATAGTCCAAATCGCCTTTATCCTGGATTTTTTTCAAAATCTGCTTGATATCCTGGGTGCGATCTTTATGAACTACCAAAGTTACATTCTGGTCACGCACTACCACTAGATCTTTTAGTCCAATGCTTACGATCAACTCATCTGAATCATCGGCATAGAATATGCAATCCTTGCTATCTAAACCAATATGATGGGCTAGCTCCAGATTGGTTTGTTCTTTTTTCAGTAATCTTTCAATAGCGTTCCAGTCGCCGAGATCATCCCAGGCAAATTGAGCTGGAATGACGCAGCTTAGGCGAGTCTTCTCCATCAGGGCATAGTCAATACTCTTTTTGGGAAGTTGAGGATATATTGAAACTCCTGATTCTATTAGAGGATTAATAATTTCGGGAGCATATTTTTTGAGCTCCGTCAGGACAACAGAAGCCTTGAAAATAAACATACCACTGTTCCAGCTATAGTCTCCAGAAGCTAGAAAAATTTCGGCAGTACCTCGATCGGGTTTTTCTGTAAAGCGATTGATCTTATATACCGGTAGAGGTTGAGTTCTGATTAATTCTCCCTGCTGAATGTAGCCATAACCGGTAGAAGGCTCATCAGGTTTAATGCCCAAAGTGACTATAGAGGGAAAATCCTGCGCCTGTTGACAAGCGGCCAATAAAGTAGATTCGAAAGCAGATTGATCGCCAATCCAGTGATCTGCTGGGAAAAAACCAAGCACTCTATCTTCTCCACATTTCTGGGCAATTTCCAAAGTAGCCCAAGCTACCGCCGGGGCAGTATCGCGTCCTTGCGGCTCAATTAGAAGATTGGAATCCGGTAAATCAGGTAGCTGTTCCTTAACGCCATCGGCAATCAGAGCAGAGGTGATCACCCAAAGATTATCCCATCCCTGGGCAACAGGCAGCAAACGCTTTGCTGTAGATTGCAGCAGACTTTCTTGGCTTCCATCGAGCGAGAGAAACTGTTTAGGCCTGTGACGACGACTGAGTGGCCAAAAACGCTCTCCCTTTCCACCTGCTAAGATAACTGGGATTAAAGGTGGGTTCATATCATTTGTATTTTTGTATAACTTAGGCTAAATATTTTTCCTTGCTTGATTGTCTCATTTTAAAGACTAATTGCGATCAATGCTAATGATCCAAGTTCCTAGATATATCCGTAGAGGAACCTCGCCTGAGATCTGAGCATCACAAATAAAATAATAGGTACCAAAGTTGGGATTTTGTACATTTGAAAGTACAATAGTCGCTTCAGAGTTACCCTCAAGAGGTGTTTCCATGTCTATCTCTAGATAGTGGCTTTCCTTATCCCAGTAAACTGACTTAAGGGGAACTGACTTATCTCCCGATCTCACCTCTACTGATTTGGTATCAAATACACCGTTGAAATATTCAGGATAAGAGATAAAAAATCGGATAGCCCCCTGGGCGAGCTTCTTGGAGGGAATGTAAAGCTTATAGCGATCATTCTGATAGGGGTTTCCACCAAAATCCAAATGGTAATTGAGATTGTCCTTGCGGTCAACTCCACTGAATATAGTCATTCCACCATTGGCATCTGCCTTGGCAGCTGTCGTAGAGAAGATAAGTCCCAGAATACTCAAGCTCGCACCTAGTAAAAAATTACGAGGAATCATGTTGATAAGTTTTCGATGATTAATCATTATTTTTTTTAATTCTCATTACTAGAGTAGCAGAGTGATATTGTTTGGGAAGGGGCATAGGTGAAACAAAAAAAATTGTCCCTCTTTTAAGGATATCTTAAGAAATTTGGCCATAGATTGGGGATCGTCATAGGATTCGTGTATGTACAATAGAAAACTTAATCTGTCTTGAAAATCTGCACTTATCCAGAAAGTTCATACCAATGGGAGAATATAAATGACCATCGCTACCAATGCTGAAGCGATAACCCAAGAGAGTGTTCAGCCCAAGAAAGTAAAAAGGATTGGAATTCCCAAGGAAATCTATCCAAGCGAAGCAAGGGTTGCCGCGACTCCGGATACAGCTGAAAAATTGCAAAAACTTGGATTTGAAGTCCTTCTGGAAACTGGAGCGGGAATCGCAGCCAACTTCTCGGATGAAAGCTATCAAAAGATCAACGCACAGATTCTGCCAGATGCCCAATCTCTTTGGGATCAAGCTGATCTGATTTTAAAGGTTCGTGCGCCTCTAGAAAGTGAAATTGAAAATATGCCAGAAAATAAAACCTTAATCAGTTTTATCTGGCCTGCCCAAAATCCGGAATTATTAAAAGCCCTAGGAGAGAAAAAGGCAACAGTGATAGCGATGGATTCAGTACCTCGTATCTCGCGCGCTCAGAAACTCGACGCCCTCAGTTCTATGGCCAATATTGCTGGATATAGGTCCGTGATTGAGGCCGCTGAGCATTTTGGCCGCTTTTTTACAGGTCAGATTACAGCCGCTGGCAAGGTTCCTCCGGCTAAGGTCTTGATCATTGGCGCCGGGGTGGCTGGATTGGCGGCTCTTGGAACAGCCAAGAATTTAGGAGCTATTGTACGCGCTTTTGATACTCGTCCAGTTGTCAAGGAACAGGTCGAAAGTTTAGGCGGCGAATTTCTAGAGCTCTTTTTTGCTGAAGATGGAACCGGCGAAGGTGGCTATGCCAAGACCATGAGCAAGGAATTCATAGATGCCGAGATGGCTTTATTTGCCGCTCAAGCCAAAGATGTCGATATCATCATCACAACAGCCCTAATCCCCGGCAAACCAGCTCCCAAGCTGATTACCGAGGCCATGGTCACCAGCATGAAAGCAGGTTCAGTAATTGTAGATTTAGCTTCAGAGCAAGGCGGCAACTGTGAGGTAACCAAACCTGGGGAAATTTATAAATTTAATGATGTGACCATTATCGGACTTACTGATTTACCTAGCCGGATGGCGAGTCAATCCAGTCAGCTATATGGAACCAATCTTTGGCATCTTCTCAAAGATATGGGCGGGGCAGAAAATTATCGGGTTGATCTTGAAGATGAAGTTATTCGGGGTGCTACAGTTTTAAACCAGGGAGAGGTGATCTGGCCTGCTCCTAAAGTATCCAACCCTTCCCCGGCTCCGATTAAGCCGGTTGATGTGACTGTCAGTTTGCTTGAATCTCCTGCTAAAAAAGCAAATCCCTGGCTTGTCCCCCTTTTGATTATTGGACCGTTGATCTTGGTGGGTCTCTACGCTCCGGCTTCATTCCTATCTCACTTTACGGTATTTGTCCTGGCCTGTTTTGTAGGTTGGCAGGTGATTTGGAATGTCAAGCCTGCCCTCCATACCCCGTTGATGAGCGTAACCAATGCGATCTCTGGAATCATCATCATCGGTGGAATGCTGCAAATCTCAGGCCCACTCAATTCTCCAATTACCATTTTGGGAGCGATTGCCATAGTGATTGGGACGATCAATATTTCCGGTGGTTTTATGGTCACCCAGCGTATGTTAAAAATGTTTCAGAGGGACTAATACATGTCTAGTAATCTAGTGACGGTAGCTTATATAGCTGCCAGTATTCTCTTTATCCTCTCTTTAGCCGGTCTTTCCAATCAGGAAACTGCCCGCATGGGAAATCTCTATGGTATCTTGGGCATGGTTGTTGCTTTTGTGGCAACTGCATCCAGCGCCGCAGTGACCGGATATACCACTTTGTTGGGCGCAATTTTGCCGGCTGTTGTCATTGGCGCCTTCCTGGCCTCCAGGGTGGCGATGACTTCTATGCCTGAACTAGTCGCGATTTTACATAGTTTTGTGGGGCTGGCCGCAGTTTTGGTGGGAATCGCTAATTATCTTGGGGATTCATCTCTGCTGGGCATAGAGGAAACGATCCACAAACTGGAAATATACATAGGTGTTTTCATTGGCGCTGTAACCTTTACCGGCTCTATCTTGGCCTTTGGTAAATTGCGGGCAATCATCTCGAGTAAACCACTTCTGCTACCTGCTCGTCATTTACTCAATATTGGACTTGTTCTAGGTTCAATATATCTAGCCATTCCCTACATGCATGCTGAAGCCGCCAGTGGGCTCAAACCTCTGTTGATTATGGCGGTGCTTGCCGGTATCTTGGGTGTTCATCTGGTAGCTGCTATCGGCGGGGCTGATATGCCTGTAGTGATCTCAATGCTCAATAGTTATTCAGGCTGGGCTGCGGCTGCAGCAGGCTTTATGCTCTCCAATGATCTGTTAATAGTTACCGGAGCTCTTGTAGGCAGCAGTGGTGCGATATTGAGCATCATCATGTGCAAGGCTATGAACCGCTCATTTATTAGTGTAATCCTGGGTGGTTTTGGTCAAGGAAGCTCCAGCAGTCAAAGTATTGCTGAGCAGCCTCAAGGACAGGTCACCTCCATCGATGCCCAAGGAGTTGCTGAGTTACTCTCTTTAGCTAAAAAAGTAATCATCACTCCTGGTTATGGTATGGCTGTAGCACAGGCACAGCATCCGGTTTCGGATATTACCAAGCTTCTGCGTGAAAATGGAACCAAAGTCCGTTTTGGTATACATCCAGTAGCCGGAAGATTACCTGGACATATGAATGTGCTGTTGGCTGAAGCTAAGGTCCCCTACGATATTGTTCTAGAAATGGAAGAGATCAATGAAGACTTTAGTGATACTGATGTGGTTTTGGTGATCGGCGCCAATGATACCGTCAATCCCAGCGCTCTTGAGGATCCAGGTAGTCCTATTGCCGGAATGCCCGTACTTCAGGTGTGGCATTCTACTCATGTGATTGTCATGAAAAGAGGTATGTCCAGCGGTTATGCCGGAGTGGACAATCCTCTGTTCTACAAGGAAAACACAAAAATGCTTTTCGGAGATGCCAAGAAAAATGTCGATGCTATTTTGATTAGCTTGAAAGAGATCTCTCCCACTTTAGTTCGCTAGAAAAAAAGCAAAAGATGCCTAACCTCTGGTATCTTTTGTTTTGAAAAATACTTGTTGTACCAATGTCATCTCAAAGTTTTCACAACCTGGAATTGGAAAAATATATCTCTGATCTTGAGTATAAAATTCAGCGATTGAGGCGGCGTTATGAGCAAATTAAACAGGTTCAACAACAGCATGAAAGGCTCCGTAATGATCTCATGGAATTAGACGCAGATCCAACCATCAATAATGAAACCAAGATCATCCTAGATGAATTGAGCGAACTTGAAGTAATCCTCGAAAGCGCTCTATTGAAAGATGATCAGTTGCGCTATCTATTTTGGCAAGCTCTAAAAAAAGGACTGGCAGGTGATGTTTTTTGGCAGGCTCTTCGTTTTGGTGGAATTGGTATGATTTTAGGCTGGTTTCTAAGAAGCTAGAGAAAGAAAACTATAAATACTTAGTATAACTTTATACATAATATACATTTCTTGTATAAATTATTATACAATACTAAAAACGCAGGGCCACTTGCGTTCTATTAGTAAGTTGGAATTAATTTTGTGATTGGAGTAAAACATGAAAAAATATCTTGCTGAAGCATTTGGAACTTTTTGGTTGGTTTTTGGCGGTTGTGGCAGTGCAATCTTTGCTGCTGCTATTCCGACTGGAGAGAATAACCAGCTTGGCCTTGGTTTTTTAGGCGTTGCTCTAGCTTTTGGACTAACGGTCTTGACAGGGGTTTACGCTCTTGGGCACATTTCTGGTGGACATTTCAATCCTGCGGTTTCTTTTGGTCTTTGGGCGGCTAAACGCTTTCCCAAGAGTGAATTACTACCTTATGTCATTTCCCAGGTTGTAGGTGGAATTATCGCTGGACTGGCTCTTTCAATCATTGCCAATGGCAAGCCAGGTTTTGCTTTAACTGGAGGTAACCCTTTGGCAACCAATGGTTATGGAGATCACTCACCCATGGGTTATTCACTGTGGGCCTGCCTGCTAGCCGAAGTTATCCTGACTTTCTTCTTCTTGATTGTCATCATAGGGGCCACTGACCGCCTCGCGCCTTCTGGTTTTGCTGGAGTTGCAATTGGTTTAGCCCTAACCTTGATTCACTTGATCGGTATTCCTATTACCAATACCTCCGTAAACCCAGCACGTAGCACAGGAGTAGCGTTGTTTGCTGGTAATGGAGAGATTCTCGGTCAACTCTGGTTGTTCTGGTTTGCTCCTATAGTTGGAGCTATTCTGGCTGGTTATGTTTACTATAGCTTCTTCGAAGAAACCCGTAGAGTTAAAGTGGCAACATCTTCTTCTTTTGATGGCGAATAAATTTCACAACAAAAAAAATAACCCCCTCAATAAGAGGGGATTTTTTATCGAAAAATTTTCGCTCTATCTACCAAAAATCTGATTTTTGAGCGCATCGAATTCCTGGCCAAGTTCTCTACGGTTTTCAGCTTTCCAAAGATATCGATAGACGAACCAAAGAATATATCCCAGACCAACCAATTGAGAAAGAGGACCTAGCAAGGGGATATCGCCAATAGCATCGAGTACCGCCAAAATAACCTTTATACTTACTATGGCAGATAAAATCAAACCAAGAGTAATAAGTGGCTTTTGGTAGTCACTGAAAAAACCGCTTAAAGATTCAGGAATTTTTCCCAAAACTTCGAAAACCGGTTCGATATATTCTTGCCAAGCTTTATCCGTAGTTGAAGTTGAGGTAGTGAAAACCTTGCCAACTTTATCAGGGTTAAAATCGGCAGCAGAAGATGAAACAATATTCCCAATTTTTTCAGAAATTGGCTCAAAAGATTCAATTTCCTTAATTGGGTCAAAAGATTCAATTTCGTTTAGGGGTTTAGATTCCATAGTTGACCTAATCCTTTATGTTAATGGTTATGACTAGAATGTGCACCAATCTATCAAGATAGAGTGTAGCTTTTGCTAATATTATCAGACAACATTCACAGGTTTATACTTTCTCTTGAATGATAAACTATAATGGCTCTGTTTATCAGCAAAAAGTAACCTTTTGTTGTGTTTGAAGAACTTGAGAACCTAGAGACTGACAGAGAATTTCGGCAGAATTGTTGGGACTTTCAATCAATTTGACCTTTTCCAACTTTGCCCCCAAAGCTGCTATTGGAGCATTTAGGGTCTCGGCTATATAAAGAGCAATATTTTCAGCAGTAGGGACCGTTGTTGCAAAATAGTCTAAATCATAATTCAAAAAAGTATGATCCATTGGCTCTACTATATAGTCTTTTACCACTTTCTCAAATTCAACCAAATCAATCAGCATTCCTGTTCTAGGGTTTATTTCTCCTGTGACAGTGACTTCTAAATGATAGTTGTGTCCATGTCCATTTACTCGGGCGCACTTGCCATAAATTGCTTCGTTTTCGCTTTGCTCAAGATGGGGTAAGGCCAAACGGTGGGCTGCGCTAAAGTGGGTTTGGATACTCAGGGATGCTTGCATGGCTTGTCCTCGATAGTCTGCCCAAAGATTGGGGCTTTCAAATAGTTGGATGTTATGTAAGCGAAGGTGGCTCTCAAGTCTATGCCAAATAACACGGGCAATGTTTTCTGTAGTTGGCAAAGTCTGTTGGAATTCTGGCCAGACCTGGTTGAGGAAACTAAAATTTAGATCGTTGATAATCTCTTTTTCAATTACTCTTTTGACATAGGAGAGGTTGTCAACCATGCCATATTGATCTATATCTCCTATAAGAGAGACAAATAGTACGTAGTTATGTCCATGTCCAGGAAAATTGGCAGTAGGACCAAAACGTTTAAAGTTCTCTAATTCTGAAAGTTCTTTAAGCCAGTAACGATGACCAGCTGCAAATTCACTTCGGCGGTTAATTATACATTGCATAGGTTTGGCCATGATTCCCATTCAAGATTCTAACATGTCATTCATTAGTATTTAATATCTTGTATGTATTGCTCACTCTCATAAAGAAATTGCCTAGCCATACGAAATAACTCCTGACCCTGGTGGAGAGCCCTGTAATCATAGCAATTGCTAAAGCGCTCCAATTCCTCAACGCCATCAGAGATTTGATTGAGGCAATAGTAGATGCTTGCCGCCGGCTTGGCTAATTTAGAAGGATTGGGCTTAGATCTAAAGAGTAGTTTGATCTTTTCCAGGGCTATATAAGAATCGCTCAGATAATCCTGAAAATCCTGCATGAGCTGATCATCATAGGGATCTGCCTCTAAATAGTCTATCTGCACATAAAAAGATTTGAGTATTTGGTTGATGTTTTTTTGTATAGGTAAAAAGATCGTTGTTTGCCAGTTAAGGAGCTCCCATTGAGCATCTTTGACTTTCTGTTGCTCTTTTTTATACAATTTCTGGGCGTTTTGCTGGCGCTCTTCATTTTTGCGGTCATATTCGAAGCGCTTGTGAGGATCGCCCAAGACTTCATAAGCCGCATTGATCTCTACTATTTTTTGATGATCAGCAGAAGAACTCTGACTATCAGGATGATATCTCTTTACTAAAAATCTGTAAGCTCTTTTGATTTCAACTTGACTAGCTTGCGGAGTGATTTTTAAGATGTGGTAGAGATCGCTCATTGATTTCAAAAAAAGAGGGACCCCAAAACAATGGAGCCCCTCGACAATCTGTCTAAACTAAATTAGAATTTGTAAGTTCCACGGACAACACCGATTAACTGAGAAGAATTACCAGCCAATTGGGTTGGGTTGTTCAACCAGATGACACCAGGAGTCACAGAAATATTGTCTGTAACAGGGTATTTGTAGAACAATTCAAGGGTGACAGGAGATCCAGAAGCATAACTATTAAGACCACCTGGAGCAACACTTACGTTACCAAATTCAGGTTGTACGCCACCAAAGAAACCGAGGACGCTACCTTCTTTGAGGAAGTCAGCAAAGGCTACACCACCGCCATAGGACCATACCTGACCACTACCTTGAGCATTTGCTTGACCACCATTAGGACCAATTGGACCTACGCCATTAAAGCCTACATAGTTAACGCTGGTATAGTCAAAGAATGCGCTGATGCTTATGCCATGGAAAGGTGTTACAGAAGCCTGAATACCATAACTGTTGATGGACTTGTTACCACAGGTACCAGGAGTTCCACCACCGCAATCATTGGAACTTAAAAGACCGTTGGCAAAGCTGGTACCAGTAAGACCATAGCTTCCACCCATACCAAATACAGGGGTTCCAGAAGGAGCGTACCCATTAACATAGGTAAGTCCCAAGCTGACAATGTTGGCAACGTTAGCGCTCAATTGAGCCAGGGCACCGTAACCACCACCTGTTAGACCTTGTCCATAAGCTGGGCTAGATGCATTAGTAGCTAGGTAACCAATACTGAAGCCAGTAGAGCCAGTTGAAGAACCAAGCATATTATCGAGGAAGCCGAGTTTCAAGGTCACACCGGCACCAGCTCCACCACCAATACGGTAGATGGGACTTACTTGGGAGAAGGCAAGCAGAGAACCGCTACCACCGTCATAGTCGTTGAAGTAGGGGTTGCCAGTAGGAACGAAATCATACCAAGCACCGCCGACTGCCGCAACATAGGTATCTAGAGCAATACCAGGACCAAAGTGAAGTGAACCTTGGTAAGACAACCAGTCAATATTGACACTGTTGTTGCCATTGTAAACACCGGCGCTGGAAGCCAGTGTGGTTGTAGGCGCAGGTACATACGCTGTATATGTAGCGTAACCACCGTTAGGTCCGTATAAAGTTTTGGAAACTTGGCTATTGAACTGCGCATAGTTACCGGCAGACAAACGAGTATGTAGTACATCCTGACCGGAGAAAGTGGTATCAAACAACAGACGTACACGATCTTGGAATATTACACCAGCATCAGCATTGGTAGCGCCTGCTATTGAGAAGATAACTTCACCGGAAAGCTTGGTGGTAGTTGAGAACTGATGGTTCTCTAGGAAGGAAACACGACCTTCCAAGTTGTCGACTTTAGCGCCGAGAGCAGCCAGTTCAGACTGGAACTCTTGCATAAGTCTTTTTAGTTTTTCAATATCTTCCTTGCTGACAGAGTTTTCTTGGATTAAACGCTCTAGAGTGTTCATACAGGCGTTTAAACCAGCTGCGAATTCCCAACGGGATAGGGGTTTGTTTCCTCTGTAGGTGCGATCGGGATAACCAACGATACAACCGTAACGCTCAACTAAACTGCGCAGAGCTTCATAAGCCCAGTCAGTAGGAGCTACATCTCTAAGATCGTTAACACTGGTGATTTGATCCTTGCTGTTAACCTGACCTTCGCTACTATATTGGTCGAGTTGGTTAACAGTTGCTGAGCCTTGGCTTGGGGCAGCGGTTTCAGCTTGGGCTTTATTGGCAACAGACATAGATAGAGCTACGCCAAGGGCAGCACTACCGGTCAACAATGATTTCCAAAAGATTTTTGACATCTTGAATTTTCTCCTCACAAATTAGAATTGACTATTTTAAAACATAGTCTTCACACTTCACTATTATAAACACATATCTTGGGTTTATGGCAAGATTGATATTTTTTTAATTTTTCAATGACTTTTTTGGCTTTGGGGAAAAATATTAAAAATCCCCATTTGAAAGATATCAAACGGGGAAATGTTTTGGATCTACTGATTGAACCTGACTGCCAGAAGGAGCTCTAATACAAGATTAAAGCGCGGCCCCGGCACACAGTCGGCTATATACAACCAGGAGACCCATGCTTTTACTACTGTCTATCATGGGCATCACCTCCTATATTCCTTAATGGTTTTAAATTATTGCGGTTCTTACTGACAATTATGATTCTAGTGATTCTTCATGGAAAAGTCAAGACATGCGCTTAAAAATCTCTGGGCTAGAGAGATGTTCTGTCCAAAGTGAAGATGAAGATAGGAAGCATGCAAATTTGAAAGATGATAGCCTTCATCCCATTTTTTTTCTTCCTTGCTGCCGTAGCGGGAGATTTTAAACAGAGGATTCTTTATTGGTTCGTGGTTTTGCGAATAGTGAAACTCATGTCCAATCAGTTTTTCTCCCCTTTTGAAAAGTTGTGTATCCAGCAGGGAAAATGCCTGACGATAACCTAAGGCTACACTGTTGCTCATCCTGGTTTGACCTGGAATTGAGCCAACCATTTCCCAACTGGTTTGTTGTTGATCAATCAGGTGCTGGCAAAGGTACATCAATCCACCACATTCGGCATAGGTTGGCATTCCACTTTGTATAAAATCATAAACGGCTGATTTGGCCCAAAGATTGGCGCAAAGCTCCTCGGCAAAAATTTCAGGAAAACCGCCGCCAAATATCATTCCTGTTGCCTCTTTCGGTGGGCTTTGGTCTTCAAGAGGGCTCCAGGGTAACAAGGTAGCCCCTAAATCTTGCAAGATCTCCAATTGATCCTGGTAATAAAAGCTAAACGCACGATCTTGGGCTATAGCAATAGTCACAGGCGCAACTGCCTCTCTTGATGCAAAGGAATGACTGGTTTTCTCTAAAGCAAGCAAGGGCAGCAATCTCTGCCAGTCCAGGTTGTTGGCCACAATTTGGGCTGCATATTGGGCAAAACCATTGAGATTATCGAGTTCTGCCACTGGTACCAATCCCAAATGACGCTCGGGAAGTTTTAAACGATCTTCTGGTGGTAAAACTCCTAAAATCGGCATAGAAACAGAATCGAGAGCCAATTGCAAAAGCTCAAGATGGCGTTCACTTTTGACCCTGTTGAGAATCACGCCCACTATTTCCAGAGCAGGATCGAAATTGCGATAACCCTGGGCAAGGGCTGCTATTGAGGTGGAAACCCTAGCACAGTCCAAAACCAAAACCACAGGAAGATCGAGCAAGCGGGCTATATGTGCGCTGCTACCATAGTCGAGAGTTCCGTTTTGAACTCCATCAAAGAGCCCCATGACCCCTTCAACTAGGACTAAATCCTTGCCTTGGCTCGCCTTGGCATAAATATCCCTGACATAATCTTCCGAAGTCAAGACAGGATCAAGGTTGTAACAGGGACAAGCAGTTACAGAGCGATGAAACATAGGATCTATGTAATCTGGCCCAACCTTGAAAGATTGGACTAAATAGCCTTGGCGACGCAAAAAAGACAATATAGCCAGAGTGATGGTTGTCTTGCCAACTCCACTTCTTTCTCCAGCTATCAACAAAGCCATCTCAATATCTCAGTGTGAGAATCTCTTTGGCAAGTTTCATGGTCTCAATATACAGTAAATCTCCGCTAGAGCGCTGTAACTGCATTCCTATCAAAGTTTCGGTTTTTTGATCTGATAAAGGGGAAACCTGTTGGATATAGGCCGATTGAGCACCTCCGCCAGCTTCCATGCGCATGCATCCTCTTGTACTTGAGCAGAGTACTGTATTGCAATCGGCCTCAATATTACTCGAACTCAGACGCAGACTGATCATATCTCCCAGAATCTCACCTGGATCTCCAAGAGGAATTGCAGCCAATTCAGCTTCAATATGTTCCTTTAATTCACTTTTAAAAGAAATTTTGATCAGATCGTAGTCTCCCCCTTCATGCTTGAAGGAAACAGGCTGCCATTGCAGACGGCTTGCCAGCCAACTGATGAACATTAACCCTTGAGACAGATTGCCTCTTTCATAGTCAACTATGACATTATCGACTTCTCTAATCATCAGACGGCGTTCGATAGGATCAAATGCCTGAGCAGTTAGTTCCAGCCAAGAAGCTAATCTTGACCAATTTAAATCAGCTATGGGCATTCCAGATTCAATCATTTTGGTGACTTCCAGGAAATCTTCGGCAGGCCGCATGAAATTACTTGAATCAATGATGATTGTCCTACTTTGACTAGCTAGTCTTTGGAAAAGCTTAAAATCATGACCAGGCGATGCTTTCCACCACAGAAACTTTGGCAATTCCGGAATTACCAGCTCAGTTATAAGACCACCAATGCGCTCAAGAGAGTCGGTGCTTCCCCTGAGAGTGATGTATTCACAGCATATTAGGGTATTGACATCGCTTTTCTGTACCGGACAATAGGCTGAGACCTGAACCTTAACGCCTTCATCTGATTCAGCATTAGGTGATATGGTGACTATGCGACAGGGATTAGACAGTGAGACCGCATCGACAATAGCGGCCCCTGCGAGATCGGGAGCTAAATCAACAGCATGATAAGAAGATCTGATCCCACTTTCTCTCTCCTTGATTATCTCTTCACGTAACTTCTCAGTAAAATCCGGGCTGGAATAGCCTGTTTCAGCTAATCCATAGGCTTTTTGAGCTGCCTTTATTGCCGCTGCAGTTCTACCTCCAGCAATACCATCTATGGGACCGGTATAAAACCCTAGAGATGACAGAAAAGCTTGGATTGGCTCGGGTTCATAGATAACCAGAGTAAAAGTCGATGCCCTGGTGGCGACAAATCCTTCTTCTGAGGTGTCGCTCTGTTGCCAAATTGCCTGTAATTCACTCTCAATCTGATCGAGAGAGATATCTTTGGGAGCTTGTAGGGGAACTAAGGGAGCAGTGGTAGTCATAATTTAAGCGCAATATCCTCTTGTTTATAATCTACGCCAGCGACGATTATCCTGATTGATTAGCATTTCCGAAAGCGATGGACCCCAGGTCCCAGCTTCGTATTGTGATACATTCTCTTGAGAACTCGGTGAGTCCCAGGTCAAAATTAGTGGAGTGACCACCCTCCAAGCTTCCTCTACTTCATCAGCGCGGGTAAATAGCGTCTGATCACCAAGCATGCAATCTAGAAGCAGTCTGTGATAAGCATCAGATGTGGTTACACCAAAGGAGGAGCCATAGCTAAAATCCATCTCAACAGTTCGAGAGCGCAAGTCTGCCCCGGGCATTTTGGCCTCAAAACGAAGTGAAATTCCCTCATTGGGCTGAATTCTCATGCTCAAGATATTGGCATTGTTCTGGTGGGCTACTGATTGAAAGATCAAAAGAGGAACTTCACGAAACTGTATAGCAATTTCTGTAACCCTTTTGGGTAGCCTTTTACCGGTGCGCAGATAAAAAGGCACTCCCTGCCAACGCCAATTATCTATCAGCATTTTCATAGCAACATAGCTTGGTGTGGTGGAGCCTTCCTTTACTCCAGGTTCTTCGCGATAGCCTTGAACTGGTTTGCCGCGCATCCAACCGGAGCTATATTGGGCCCTGACCGAACAGTTTTCCACATTAGCCAAATCTGCCAATCTCAGAGCCTGCAGCACTTTGACTTTTTCAGTACGTAAGGTGTCGGGATTAAGGGCATTAGGTGGTTCCATCGCCGTTAAACAGAGTAACTGTAGTAGATGATTTTGTACCATATCGCGCAGTGCGCCGGCGTTTTCATAATAACCCGCCCTATCCTCTACGCCTACTGTCTCAGCTACTGTGATCTGCACATGGTCAATGAACTGACGATTCCAGATTGGTTCAAAGATGGCATTGGCAAAGCGAAAGACCATCAGGTTCTGTACAGTCTCTTTACCCAAATAATGATCTATGCGATAAATTTGCTCTTCTTTGCAGACCTTTTGAACTACGCGGTTAAGAGATTTGGCAGAATTCAAGTCTCTACCGAAGGGCTTTTCTATGACAATACGGCTTTTGAGGGGATCTTTGAGCATTTCAGCTGCTCCCAGGTTTTTCAGGGCCGGTACAAAAAAGTTGGGTGAGACCGCCAAGTAAAAAACCCGATTGCCTCTGGTCCCCCTTTTTTCATCAATTTCCCCCAGAAGTGCCTTGAGCTTTTGATAGTCTTCCTGCTTCTCCATATCAGCAGAACAATAAAACAATCCTGCTGCAAAATCTTGCCAAAGCTCCTCGGAACCTATCCCATCGGAGAAATCTTCAATCCCTTGGCGCATCTGCTCTCGAAAATAATCATCGCTCCAGGGCCTTCTTGCTACCCCTACTATGGTCATCTCAGGTGGCAAACGACGCTCTTTCTTCATTTGATAGAGCGCAGGTACTAGTTTGCGCATGGTCAGATCACCAGAGGCACCGAAAATTACCAAGATTTGTGGCTCTGGGGTTCTTTCTTGACGCAGCCCTACACGCAGTGGATTTTCCATCACTGTGGACATAGTACCTCTAAGCTGTAGGAGTGAGTTGTTTGATTTTGGTTTCAAGCGAGTTCATCAATGAATCAAAGGGCTTGATAAAGAGCTCGATACCATTGTCCAGTAGTTCAGCCATTACAGCATCTAGATCAATATTGATTGCAGGATCCTTGAGCAGCTCAATCACCTTGTATGCCTGATCGAGATTGCTCTCGATACGATTGTCAGGACTGCAGTGATCAGCGCAGGCTTCTACGGTTTGAGGCGGCAATGTATTGACTGTATTGAGTCCAATTAGTTCGTCTACATACATCACGTCACTATAGGCGGGATTTTTGGTTCCAGTACTGGCCCAGAGCAATCTCTGCGGTTTAGCTCCTTTGGCTGCTAGAGCTTGCCAGCGTTCACTGGAAAATATCTCCTTATATTTCTGATAGGCAACTTTGGCATTGGCAACGGCGATCTTGCCTTTAATAGCGAGGATCTTGCTTTCTGTAGACTCATCGACTCCTTTTTTGAGTAGGTTATCCAATCTATCGTCTATGTTTGTATCAATACGTGAGAGAAAGAAGCTGGCAACAGAGGCAATATTGCTGATATCCTCTCCACCGGCGGCGCGCTTTTCTAATCCCTCGATATAAGCCCAGGCAGTATTGACATAGCTTTCAACGGAAAAAAGCAGGGTAACATTGACATTGATTCCATTGCTGATAGCTTCGGTTACTGCAGGTAAACCTTCAGCGGTACCAGGAATCTTGATCATTAGATTTTTGCGGCCCAGATGCTTGAAATAACGCTTGACTTCTTTGATGGTACTACTTGTGTCTCTAGCAATAGTTGGAGGTACTTCCAAACTGACATAGCCATCTGCTCCATTAGTGGCTTCATAGACACTTAGCAAGATATCACAGGCATTACGGATATCTTCAAAAACCAAGGTTTCATATATTTCCAAAACCGAAAGCCCTGATTTACTGCCAGCTTCAATATCACGATCGTAGATTTGATTACCCTTGATAGCCTTTTCAAAGATAGCTGGATTGGAGGTGATCCCGACTATACCGCGCTTGGAAATCAACTCTTTAAGTTCGCCTGTGACGATCAAATCCCGGCTGAGATTATCTAGCCATAGGCTCTGTCCGAATTGCTGCCCGATTTCTAGAATGTGATTGGTGTTCATCTCTGATAATTTCCTTTAGTTTATTTACCTTGATTGCAAAAAAGATTCAACAAGCTTTACTTCTTCTAAACTTCCTAAAAATAAGGGACTACGCTCATGCAAATGCTGTGGAACTATATCGAGTATATTTTTTTCTCCATTTGTAGCTAAACCACCAGCTTGTTGGGACAAAAAAGCCAATGGCGCACTTTCATACAGTAAGCGTAACTTACCTTCTGGTTTTTGGATCGTACCGGGATATAAAAAAACACCGCCTTGTAACAATATGCGGTGAAAATCCCCTACCAAGGCGCCTCCATAGCGGGCTGTATATCCATCATTGAGATGAACATAGCGAACATAATCTCTCATTTGTTCACTCCACTGCCAAAAGTTACCCTCATTGGTGCTGTAAACATTGCCTTTGCGGGGAATGGTTATATTTTCCTGTGAAAGAATGAATTCGCCCAAACTGGGATCGAGGGTAAAAGAATGTACACCCTTGCCCATAGAATAGACCAAAATTGTGGCCGCTCCATAGAGAATGTAACCTGCTGCAATTTGTGAATGTCCATCTTGGAGAAGATCTCTTGCCTGTTCATCAATATCGATTCCTTGTTGTTGTCTTATCGAGAAAATAGAGCCAACATTAAGATTGATATCGACGTTAGAAGAGCCATCAATGGGATCATAGAGAAGGGTATAGCGACTTATAGGACAGTTTTCCTTGATGTAGTAAGGTTTCTCCATCTCTTCCGAAGCGAGGCGGCAGACCAGCCCACTCTGGCGTAAGACCGAAATAAAAACCTCATTGGCAAAAATATCCATTTTTTTGACATTTTCGCCTTGAACATTTTTTTCCCCGGTAAAGCCCAAAACATCTTCGATCAATCCCGCCCCCGAGAGACGTCGAGAGATCAATTTTCCAGCCAGGGCAATGCGATTCATCAGGGCGCTGAGATCTTGCGCCTCGGCACTGAAGCTGTTAAACTGTCCTAGAACATGCCTGGATAAAGTTGTACAATCTTGATCCAGACTCCTTTGCGGCACCGAAAGCGTTTGCAAGTTGACCATATTACTAAGACTCCAGCTATTAGGCCACACATCAATCTTAGTGACTTTTTTTTAAATCGGTCTATAACTTTATACATATTTTATGTTCTCTTTTTATGTTCTCTGCACATCTTCCTCTTGCGGCGATTGTTCCATTACCTAATTCTGTCAGAATCATTTCTGTTCTTTCGGCGACTCTAGATCTCAAGGTTTATGTAGGTGAGGGTGTCAACTGTTCCAATTCCCAAATTTACCAAGGTTCTCTTGGGGATCATCTAAAAAATATTTGGACTCAATACCGTGGCTTTGTCTTTGTTCTTTCTTGTGGTGCGGTTGTTCGTCTAATTGCGCCCTTGCTGGAGCACAAGTCAATAGATCCAGCTGTAGTAGTCATCGATCCTACTGGTCAATATGTAATTTCTCTTCTCGGGGGACATCAAGGGGGAGGGGATCAATTGGCCCGCATGATTGCCATATCTTTAGGGGCTCAGGCGATTCTTACTGGGGCTTCCAACAGTATGGCTCTTCCTGCTATAGATACTCTAGGAAAAGCCTGGGGCTGGGTCAAAGGAGAGGGCCACTGGAACCAGGTGTCCTCAGCTATAGCAAGAGGTGAAGAGATCGAGGTGCTCCAGGAGGCCGGCTCTACGCTCTGGCAAAAGAATTTACCCTCAGGACATCCCTTTATTTTTAATCAGAATATTCAATCTTCAATTGCTAAGGCAAAAATTTACATTAGTCCGGTTCTGGGAAAGTTTTCTGATGAATCTTCTATAGCCAAGGTTCAGTGGTATCCTCGTGTACTTTGGATCGGGATTGGCTGTAGTCGCAATACCAGCAGAGAGCTGATTCAAAAGTCAATAGAGCAAACCCTAGATCGCCAACATCTTTCGAGCGCTGCTATAGCGGCCTTGGTTTCTATAGATCTTAAAGCCGATGAAGTCGCTCTAGTCGAGGTGGCAAAATCACTCAATATTCCTTTTTTGACCTATAGCGCCGAAGCTCTAAATCAAGTCGAGGTTCCAAACCCCTCAGCTATCGTAGAGTCTGAAGTGGGTACCGCCAGTGTGGCCGAAGCGGCAGCCATCTTAGCTGGAGGGGATTTGCTGGTAACTAAAACTATCTTTCAAGATGAAAGCGGCTGGGTGACTCTGGCTATATCCCAATC
The DNA here is from genome assembly GCA_903869185.1 of uncultured cyanobacterium. GTDB lineage: Bacteria > Cyanobacteriota > Cyanobacteriia > Cyanobacteriales > Microcystaceae > CAISPN01. The sequence continues at coordinate 21,762 of CAIPYC010000005.1, forward strand.
CCAAAGGGAGTACATTGGTAGAATCGGTTCATTATCACTAATAGGCACAGGACCAGGAAGTCTAGAGCACATCACAACTGCTGTTAAGCTGGCTTTGACCAAAGTCGATGTGATCATAGGTTATCAACTCTATCTCGATCTTATTGAACCACTCCAAAGACCTGGACAGATCATAGAAGCCTACCAAATCACCCAAGAGCAACAAAGAGCAGATAGAGCAATCGAATTAGCCCGCTGGGGCTTAAATGTTGCAGTGATTTCCAGTGGGGATGCTGGGATATATGGTATGGCCGGGCTGGTTTTGGAAACTCTTCAACAGCAGCAATGGGATGGTCATAATCCCCAATTAGAAGTTATCCCAGGTATAACGGCTCTGCAGTCAGCTTCGGCAAGGCTGGGGGCTCCATTGATGCATGATTTCTGTGCCATTAGTCTCAGTGATCTCCTCACGCCATCGAATGTGATTGAAATGCGGTTAGAAGCAGCTGCCAAGTCTGATTTTGTTATTGCCCTCTATAATCCACGTTCTCAAACCAGACAACATCAATTGATCAGAGCCTGGGAGATTTTGAGCCATTATAGATCCCCTGATACTCCAGTAGGTATGGTGAAATCTGCCTATAGAGAGCAAGAGGAGATCATTGTCAGTACTCTTGCCCAGTTGCTGGAGCTGCCAATAGATATGTTGACTACTGTCATTATTGGCAACCAAAGTACAGCCAGGTATCTGGATTATTTGATCACTCCTAGGGGATATTTACAAAGACAAGGATGACTGAGCTCAATTGTTATAGTACTAAAAGCTATTCACATCGATTCTTGTATTTTTGCGACCGGCTGTAATTTAACTCACCCTTGCAACTTTGCTATAGTTAGGGTGTCTTGCTTGATAGAAACAATTAAAAAATGACTAACATATTTGTATTTATATTGTTGGTTGGTTATATTTCGGGACTTTGGAAGTTTTGGTCTGGCTACCAATTGACCAATTTTGATCGGAGTTTTACCCGCCGTTTGACTTTGTCTGTGCTTTGGCCTTTACTTATAGCCAATGGATCTTATCGAAAGAATTTTGTCAAGGCTTTGAAAGGTTGAGAGTACAATTTGGTCTAGTTAGAAAGCTGAAAATAGCAATATTTAAAAGTTTTCGCTGATCTTTTTATATATTAAATTTTTCTTACAATGCCAAAAGTAACCATTGGAATGCCTACTTATAATTCGCAAAAGTTTTTAGAGCAGGCTATAGTCAGTGTTTTAAGCCAAACCTATCAAGATTTTGAATTGGTTATTTGTGACAATTGCTCCAGTGATGATACTGAAAGGATTATTAACCTATACTCAGAAAAAGATAGTCGAATACGCTTTTTTAAAAATCCAGAAAATCTGGGATTATTTGAAAACTGTAATCAATGTATAAGGCACTCATCCGGTGAATATATTAATATAATGCACAGTGATGACGTGATGCTGCCTCGCAATATAGAAGTTAAAGTAGAAATCTTTGAAAAATATCCAAATGTAGGACTGGTAGGGTCTTCAATCGAAGTTATTGATGGAGAAAATAATCCAGTCACATGGGATCTCAATCCAGATTGGTCAAAATACAAGCAAGACATTATTGAATCGGGTAGAGATTGGTTAATTAATAAGATATCTGCTAATAATCCTATTTGCTTTCCTTATGTATTTTTGCGCAAAAGTGTATTAAATAAATCCGGGCTATTTAACTCTAAATATGCTTTTGTTGGCGATTTTGATATGTGGCTTAGGGTGGCGCTACATTGTGATGTATATTTTATCCAAGAGACTTTGGGTAAATATAGATGGCACCAAAATAATATCAGTCATCAATATAATATCCTAACTGAACTAACCGAGATTGCTCAGATTTGGGATGAGCTGATAAATCAACTGAATTTACCATCAGAACAATTGCTATCGATGGAACAAAGAATATTCAAAGGACTATTTGATTATTTTATTGTTAAAAATTTTCATCGATATGACCTCAATTATTTACTGAAAATGACCCAAGTTCTTGCCTTTTGGAGAAAAGAAGAGCCCAGAATATTGGTCGCAGTTGAATTGTTAGGACAGATGATCATGGATAAAAATAAAATCTTAACTGATACTTAACAAACAATCATATCCATGGAAAATACTAAGCTTCAGATTGCAAATCCTCTTGTTGAGTTTTTAAATAAGGAGGAGAATTCTGTCTTTTTAAGCGTGAATATACTTGAGGATAGTATATAATAATATCTTTAAAATAATGATAAATATCAATAAATGGCTCACTCATGATAAAGTCCATGCTTAGATCATATTTGACAATAGTGTCAATAAAATGAAATTCTGCAGTTTTTGTTTTTCCCATATCCAAATAAAACTTAGCGAGAACTCCTTCTGAAGTAACTTTATTATGCGTTGATACAGCACTTTTAATGGACATATTGATTAATTTTATATTTGACAAACTGTAATAATAATAATCTTCTACTTTTTGTCCTATAATCCTTTTAACATCGTCTTTGGTAATCTTTTTTGTACATAAGAATACTTTGCTAGACCCATTAGGACATTCATGATAATCCTCAAAATATTCATTGAATAAATTCATAGCAATATGAATGAAAGGTAATTGAATATTAATCCAGTCTTGCAGAATTACCAAAGACTTGCCTGGGATTAAATGCGGGAAAAAAACATGACATATATGCAGCATTAACTCAGGGGTTTTCGCTATGTCAATACTCAATATTTCTATGGGATTGAGATAATGGTATTTGTCGTAATCAATCAAATCTCCCTTATGCACAATCATATTTACACTTTGCTTGTATTGTTCTACATTGTTGTGAAAGACTTCTTCAAAATCTACAAAATTATCTTCATATCTGAAAAGATCTCGATTAAAATGTTTTTGCAGAAATGTTATATTAATGCTGTTTACATTGTCTTTAAACAAATCAAAAATTAATAGTAGATTTTTGTCTTTATTATATTTTTTATTTTCAATTAATCCTTTAGAAATACATGCGGTAGTCCCGCCGCCAAGAACACCACCATCAACTATATTGCCCTCTCCGGTATAGTAGTTTTTTGACAAATAATAATACAATATGATGTCTTGTGTGGATAACATCGGATAAATTTTCCAGATATCTTCCCATGAAAATTCTTCATAACAATCTAATAGTTCATAATGTGAAAGCTTTTTCATATTACTATTTTTTATCTAATTGTTTTTTAAGTTGAATAGAGTTGGAAAAATCGTAGCCTTCAATCATAAGAGAAAATAATTTTATTCATTATCTGGCAGTCCAATTTTTCGCTTGATTTTAAACCAAATTTTTCTCATACGCCAGAACTTACTGGTTTCGATAGCAGCTAGCCTATCTATAGCCTGAGCAACCTGATATTCCCGATCTTTGATTTGTTTTTCTAAGGACGACGCTAATGATCTCAATTGTTCGGCTTCTTCATTCATATAATCCAATTTTTGCAAATCAGGAGATAGATCTGCTGGTTTCTGCCAATCAGAGTGCTCCTGTTGTAATTGGGACTCTAAAGAGGATATTTTTTCTCTAAGCCAATTAACCTCATATTGCGTAGGAGAGTTTTGTCGTTCATACTGCAACTGTTGCACAGCGGTTAATAATAAATAAATCTGTCTGGCTGACCAATCGCTAGGTGGTATCGTAGCTAGATATTGACGAACAGAATACTGTTCCCTAAGAGTTGGTATCGTATCAAAGAAGCTCTCATCCTGCCCGCGATATTCATAAAGAGGATAGGGAAAATAAACAATTTTTCTTCCAGTGGCGGTGGCAGCTACTACGATCTCCCACGCAGGATTGGAGATATCTATACTTTCGCTGTGCCTGAATACCTCCAATAGAGAACGGGAAAATAGAGAACAGACTCCTTCGTAGCTGTTGGATTTAAAAAGTAGTGGTATCGCTCCCCCTGAAAAAGATACTATTTTTTCTGAGCCTATTTCTTTTCTGGCACAGGTGATAATGTCGGCATGAGATTTTTGAGCAGCTTCAGCAAACCTTTCTAGCGCATAGGGCAATAGCAGTACATTAGGCTGGAGAAATAGGCAATAATCACCTGAAGACAGTTCTAAAGCCTTATTGAAAGAAGAGCCCAGCCCGCCATGATGATCTAAACGCAAGAATTTATAGTCACAGAACAGATCTGCTGCATGCTCTAGATAGTCCTTTGCATATTCATCCTTTGATCCATCATCTACTACAATAATCTCCATATTTTCATAGGACTGAGATTCAATGCGAGTAAGACAATCAATCAAATTGCCAGCTTGATTATTGTAATAATTTAAACAAATTGTTATTTTAGGTCTGGCAGTAGTTGGCTCCAAAGCAGCTTGAGAAAAAGCTCTTTCAATGTATGATAACTTGCGATCCAATAAATCACTGTTAATTTGTTGTAAAGTCTCTTTGGCAACTACTGGTATTTCTTCTGGATGATTGGCTATAGCTTCTTCAATCGATTCAGCAAGAGATAATGAATCTTTTGGCCTAAACCAATAAAGTCCAGATGTACGTCGGACATGTTGCAAGGTTTCTCTAAATCCCCCCGTATCTGATACCACCAAAACAACGGGGATCTGTCCCATCTCTAGGGCCGCATTGGGAAAGTTTTCTTGGGGACTGGTTAAACAGACAATCGGATGATCCAATGATTTAATATATTCATTGGCTTGCTTGCTGAAAAAATTAGCAATTATTTTATAGGAGAATTCCGAACCTAATTCACGATTAATATATTGTTCGCTGTTGAGCTCTTTTAAATCTGCTGAGTAGAGTGGAACAACTTTGCCAAGAAAAGTAATATGTATTTTTTTAACTATCCCTGGATCAAGTTGTTTAACGGCTTCAATAAATGTGCAAAGCCCCTTTCTCTCTTCAAGGCGTCCAAAAAAAATAATATCTAAGGTTTTGGATTCTTTTTTTGATGACATTTATGATTTCTCTCCAACTGAAAAAGGAATAAAATAAGGCATATGGATAGCATTAGGATTATTCCATCCGTACGATTCCACCTTGGATTTGAGATAAGAAGATGGGAAAAAAGTCAAATCAGCTCCTTCGTATGATTCTTGTTCTCTAAAAAGGGCTTGCCAAAACCAATCATCATTGATCATTGCTTCGCCTGCTTCA
>CAIPYC010000006.1 GCA_903869185.1 uncultured cyanobacterium
CGCAGTCCATTGAGACCAGCTACTATAGCCGATCCATTATTGATAATGATAGCGATAATTGGATCGAGAGCAAAAAACACCCCTGCTATCAAGGCGCTAAAATTAGGAATGGCTACAATCAGGGCATTTTGATAAATGATCTCCATCACCTGCTTGGAAATCTCCAAGCCATAGGGTAGACCATCTAGAGTATCATTCATCAAGACTATATCTGCTGTTTCTCTGGCAATATCACTACCATTTGCAAAACTCAAAGAAAGATCAGCATAGGCCAAAGCTGCTGAATCATTGATACCATCACCAATAAAGGCAACTGTTTTACCTTGTGCCTTGAGCTGTTGTACGACTTCTACCTTTCTCTCAGGAAAAGCCTGGGCATGTACATGATCCATACCCAACTCTGCAGCTACTGCCTGAGCCACCCTTTCAATATCCCCGGTTAGCATGTGGGTTTCAATACCAAGTTGATGCAATTGGGCTATTATCTGCTTACTTTCGGGACGAATAGGATCAGCGTACAGTATCAAACCAACCAATTTACCATCTACAGAAACATAAGCTAAAGAATTACCACCATTTTTAAAAGCTAAACTGGCTGTGATATCAATACCCTCAGTCTCCATAAGTCGGCTACTGCCAACTAAAACCCTTTTATCCCCAATACTGGCAACTACCCCTAAACCCACCTTATATTCCCAGGTTTGGCATTCTTGAAGTTTAATGCCGCGATCTTGCGCGCCAGCGACTATGGCATGAGCTACTGGGTGGGTGAGACCTTTTTCAGCCGAAGCCGCCAGAGAAAGAATTTCAGATTCTTCAATAGTAGATTCGATACTTTCTATAGCTACTATAGAGGCTTCACCTTGAGTCAATGTACCTGTTTTATCAAAAACTACACAATCGATTCTTGAGAGCATTTCGATTGCTCTGCCGCTACGAATATAGACACCATTGCTGGCGGCTTGGGTTAAACCAGCCAAGATGGTAGTGGGTACAGACACCCTTATTCCGGTTCCGAAATCCAGCGTGAGAATACCGATGGACCTGGCTAGATCACTGGTAAAAGCATATACTCCTCCCCCAATTAACAAAGTGGGGATTACTGCGGAATTGGCAAACTTCGCAGCGTAATTTTCCATCCTGGTATCATAAACCGGGGCAGACTTGACCAGCTCAACAACTAAACCAGCTCTGGTACCCTTACCGGTGCGCTCTGCCTCGACTACCAATTGCCCCTCTAATAAAAGGGTAGAAGCAAAGACATTATCTTCAAGTTCTCTATGAACCGGAACTGACTCGCCAGTTAGTTTATTTTGATCGAGTAGTCCATTACCGCGGACGATCTTGCCATCTACTGGAACTAGATCTCCCGGATAGACAATGACTAAATCGCCGATTTCGACTTCTTTGAGAGGAATTTCGATTTCGACTCCCTCTTTTTCTACCCAGACATATTGACTAAGGCTATCTAGGAGATCAAGAGTCTGTCTTTCGCTCGAGCGTGCGGTTGCATCGCGAATTACTTCACCACCTTCGATCAGGCTGATCATAAAAGCTGGTGGAATAAATTGTGCCTGTGTGATATTGAGGCTGATTACAAGAGAGTCCAGAAAATCAATAGTCAGCTGTTTTTCCTTTGCAATTCCTTCCCAAGCTCTCAGATAGGCCGGCCAAGACGCTGCGAGTATCATGCCACCCACCAGTATAGTGGGTAATTCAAGAGGTAGAGCTATTAAGGCTATGGCTAAACTGGCTATGGGGATACCTAATCGCTCCCAATAGATATTGAGACTTTTTTCTTCTGTCTGTGTAGGTAAAGATATATTTTCCCAATCTGCTCTAGCTAGAGTACTTTTGACAAATCGCTCAATTTCTTTAAATTGTGCTAATTGGGGATCATATTCAATAACTATGCAGCTAGCCGCTCTGTTGATCCTAATTGAGGTGATTGAGCTATTTTTTTCTAGAGTGTAAAGTAATTTATGGGTAAATTCCTCATCAGTACCAATGTTGTCAATCCTAAGGCGCCAACGCCCTTGGGTAACATGAACAGTCTGAAAATCAAATACAAATCCTTTGCTTATTGTTTTTTTAGGTTCGTAAACGCTGAGACTGGCGAGTTTTGGTCTTTGAGAAATAGTCATGATTCTAAATAAATAATTTCAGGAATATCTGCCATAGAGTTCAGTTAAATAAGACATACATTGAGCTAACTGCGAATGTAAAGCATCTGACTTAAAACGCCAATCCCAGTTACCATCAGCCATTCCTGGGCGATTCATCCTAGCTTGCGAATCTAGTCCAAGGATATCCTGGAGAGGAAATATAGCGATATTGGCTACAGAGCCCATAGCCAAGCGAATTAATTGCCAATGAATTCCTCTAGAGCTTATATAGCCAAGGTAATCAATCACTCTGGTTCGCTCCCGGTTAGAGAGTGCTTCAAACCAGCCCACAACAGTATCATTGTCATGTGTACCAGTGTAGATAACGCAGCGCCGATTATTTAGATTATAGGGTAAAAAAGGATTTGCGCTATCTGAACCAAAAGCGAACTGAAGAATTTTCATCCCAGGTAAATCAAAATCATCCCTGAGTTTTTCTACTTCAGGTGTGATAACCCCAAGATCTTCAGCAACAATAGGCAATTGCCCCAATTTCTCCCGTAAAAGCGTAAAAAAATCTTCTCCAGGAGCCTGAATCCATTCTCCCTTTTGCGCAGTTATCTCTCCTTGAGGAACCGCCCAAAATGACTCAAATCCCCTGAAGTGGTCTATTCTGACTAGATCAACTAAGGTGAAAATCTTTTCAACACGCTTAATCCACCAGCTAAAACCACTATTTTTCAAATTTTCCCAATTGTAGACCGGATTGCCCCAGAGCTGACCGGTTTGGCTGAAGTAATCAGGTGGAACTCCAGCCATCAGTTTAGCCAGTCCTGTTTGGGGATCTAAAAGGAAGTTTTCTGGCTGAGACCAAACATCGGCACTATCATGAGCTACATATATGGGGATATCACCAAAGATAAAAATATCTCTTTCATTGGCATAGGATTTAAGCAAAGCCCACTGTTGAAAAAATATATATTGCAAGAACTGATGATAGGAAATTGATTGACCCAGCTTGTTGCGCCAGTTAGCAAGGGTCGTTTCATCTCGAGTTGAGGTCATTGCGTCCCATTGATACCAACTTGCGCCATTATGGGCTTCCTTGAGTGCCATAAAAAGGGCATAGTCATCCAGCCAACTTGACTGCTGATGGCAAAAAAAGACAAAAGCTTCTTTTTCATCCTTAGTTGCTGAACTTAGAAAATTTTTATAGGATATTTCCAGTAAACCCATTTTATAGGGAACAACCAAGTCAAAATCCACTCTATCACTGGGAAAATCTGGCTTGGGAATTTGCACAAAATCACCAGGAGATAACCAACCTTGCTCTTGAAGTAGATCAAGTGATATCAGGATTGGATTACCAGCAATAGCCGAGTAACATAGATAGGGGGAATTACCATATCCTGTTGGCCCTAGCGGTAGAATCTGCCATATTTTCTGTTTAGCTTCTACTAGAAAATCAACGAATTTATAGGCTGTATTGCCCAGATCCCCAATACCATGGCCACCATCGAGTGAAGTCGGATGAAGAAGGACTCCACTTGTCCTGCGATCAAAACTAAACTTATCTTGTTCTATTCCCATTCAATAGTACCAGGTGGTTTGGATGTGATGTCATACACTACTCTATTTACACCCTTGACTTCATTGACAATCCTATTGGCAATTGTTTCTAGGAGATCATAGGATGGTCTTGCCCAATCGGCAGTCATTCCGTCTTCGCTGGTAATAAATCTAAGTACAATTGGATAGGCATAGGTTCTCTGATCTCCCATAACGCCTACACTTTTGACTGGTAAAAGTACAGCAAAAGCCTGCCAAAAATCGTGATATAAACCATGTTTGCTTATCTCATCTCTAACTATGAAATCAGCATCACGTAGAATATTAAGTTTTTCTGCTGTAACTTCTCCCAAGATGCGGATCGCTAAACCTGGACCTGGAAAAGGGTGACGATTAACAATTTCTTCGGGTAAACCTATAGCACGGGCTATCTTTCTGACTTCATCCTTGAAAACCTTACGCAATGGCTCTACCAATTTAAAACGCAAGTTCTTGGGTAATCCGCCCACATTATGATGACTCTTGATTTTTACAGCGACCCTCTCACCCGTTTTGGGATCTACATTGGTATCAGCCGATTCAATCACATCTGGGTAAAGAGTACCTTGGGCAAGATAATCAAAAGGACCATGCTTAGCAGATTCTTCTTCAAAAACCTGAATGAACTCATGCCCAATCAGTTTTCGTTTTTTCTCGGGATCACAGACACCTTGGATTTGTTTTAAAAAACGTTCTCTCGCATTTACATATACTACGGAAATATTAAACTGTTCATCAAAGATTTTCATTAGCCTTTCGGGTTCACCTTTACGCATAAATCCTTGATCAATGAACATGCAGGTAAGTTGATCACCGATAGCTTTATAAAGCAAGAAAGCCAAGGTTGAAGAATCCACACCACCGGAGAGAGCCAATAGTACCTTTTTATCTCCAACTCTGTTTCTGATATCGCATATAGATCTTTCTACAAAAGTTTCAGTAGTCCAAGTAGGCTCACAATGGCAAATATGGTAAACAAAATTTCGAATTAGAGCAAGTCCACCTTCTGTATGGACAACTTCTGGATGAAATTGCACACCAAAAAGACGTTTCTCGTGGTGAGCAACAGCGGCAATTGGAGTATTTTGAGTTCTAGCTAAAATCTTGAACCCATCTGGTAACTCTAGGCATGCATCTCCATGACTCATCCAGGCTATTGAATAATCTTCTACATTAGTCAGGAGATCAGTTGGATCTTCAATGATTAGGGCTGCCTTGCCATATTCGCCCCTCTTGACCCTTTCAACTTTTCCGCCTAATTGATTGACCATCAATTGCATTCCATAACAGACTCCAAGAACTGGAATATCCAGTTGCCAGATATCAGGATCACATTGCGGAGCTTTTTCATCGTAAACAGAAGCAGGTCCTCCTGAAAGGATAATCCCTTTAGGTCCAATTGATCTCAATTCTTCAGCGGTAGTTCGATAAGAGATCACTTCCGAATAGACTTGAGTTTCTCGAATGCGACGTGCAATCAATTCTGAATACTGAGAACCAAAATCCAAAATGGCGATCATCTGACCACGGTAGTCATTCTGCCAATCTGATAAATCATTATTCAACTGAGCCTGAGCAGTCGTCTGTATTTGGCTAGTCACTCTTAAAGCTTAATATAAGGTTTTGGAAAACAATCAATACAATCGATATCAACTAAATCCTATCACAACCTTTATTAATTATCTTGCCTTTCTGCGTATAGCACTTAATAGGTTAGGATTGTCTATAGACTTAATATATTTTTTTAAGCAAATCGAGATATAAAGGTAAGTTTATGAGCCAAGAAAAGATAAGCAGCGATAAGACATTAGAAGCGATGCGAAATTTCTCAGAACAGTATGCCAAGCGTACTGAAACCTTTTTCTGTAGTGATTTATCTGTAACAGCAGTTGTAATTGAAGGACTTGCCAAAAACAAAGAGGAATTGGGCGCTCCACTATGTCCCTGCCGACATTATGAAGATAAAGAGGCTGAAGTCAAGGCGACTTTCTGGAATTGTCCCTGTGTACCAATGCGTGAACGGAGAGAATGTCATTGCATGCTTTTTGTAACTGACGATAATCCATTTGTTGGGCAGGAGCAAAAAATCTCTTTAGAGTATATTAAAGAAGTTGGTGAGAGTATTAAAAAGGTCTAGGAATCAGAGGTAAAGATTGGCGCTACCAAACCTCTTCTGGCAAGGAGTTGATCAATTCAACCAACGGCAATTTTATGAATGTCACGATACATTGGAATCTCTCTGGCTTGAAGCGGCAGAACCTGTCAAGACTTTCTACCAAGCTATTTTGCAGGTATCTGTTGCTTGCTACCATTTAGAAAGATCAAATTGGAAGGGTGCAGTTATTTTATTAGGTGAAGGAATCAACAAATTAAAAGACTACCAGCCTTCCTATGAAGAGGTTGCAGTGGAAAAACTTTTTAGCAGTAGTTTACTTTTACTAGGCAAGATCCAAGTGATTAGATCGGAAGATTTACCAAAAGAATATGGAAATTTGGTAGGCTATATACCGTCGATCAGTAGAAGTTAGGCGAATATTCTAAGCAAAAGGAATGAGAAAATACCATATCATAGTCGGGGGTTGGCTGCTTTTATTCGGAGGTATAATGAACTCATCAGTCATTGCTCAGACTGTTGAGAGCAATAGCCCTCTGACTGTTCGCTCTGACGTACAAGAAGCAAATTCAAGGACTGGAGTAGTGACCGCCAGAGGCAACGTTCAAATTTACTATCCAGCACGCAAATTGCAGGCCACAGCAGCCCAAGCCCAGTATTTTAGTAAAGAACGTCGTTTGGTTCTCACTGGAAATGTCTATGCTCTTCAGGAAGGAAACAGCATGAGAGCAGAAAGTATGACTTACTTGGTTGACGAGGGTAAGTTTGTCGCGACGCCACATAGTAGTCAACAGGTGGAATCAATTTATCTTGTCAAGGATAATAATGAAAATACTAGGCAGACAAAAAACCCCTAAAATTGGCTAAATGACACTTATTTTAGAGAATATTCATAAATCATATGGCAAAAGAAAAGTCGTAAATAGGGTTAATCTCAGAATAGATCCTGGCGAAATCGTAGGATTACTAGGCCCCAACGGTGCTGGGAAAACCACAACTTTCTACATAGCCACAGGATTAATTAGGCCAAATCAGGGAAAGGTATGGCTCAATCGTGAGGATGTAACCAATATTCCACTTCATCAGCGCTCTCGCCTGGGGCTAGGATACTTGACTCAGCAAGCTAGTATCTTTCGACATCTTACTGTTAGAGAAAACATTGAACTGGCCCTTGAGCAAACTCATGTACCGCCGCGTCTTAGAAAAATCCGTTTAGATAAATTAATAGAGGAATTTCGTTTGGAAAGATTTGCCCAGACCAAGGGATCTCAGGTTTCGGGTGGGGAAAGAAGAAGAACGGAATTAGCCAGAGCCATAGCTGTAGGAATGGAAGGACCCCAATTTCTCTTGTTGGATGAGCCTTTTGCCGGGGTTGATCCTATTGCAGTAGCCGAAATACAGAACTTGATTGCTCAATTAAAAAATGAGAGAAAGATGGGGATTTTAATCACAGATCACAATGTCAGAGAGACCTTAGCTATTACTAGTCGCTCCTATATTATGCGCGAAGGGCAAATCCTGGCTTCTGGCAATTCCTCGGAACTCTATAGCAATTCTTTGGTCAGACAATATTATCTAGGCGAGAAATTTCAATTATAGTTGCAATGAATAACAAGCAAATAAATGGGTTTAATGCAATACCAGGCTTTACCCTTATGGATCGCTACATCACTATTGAGTTGTTGTTGCCTTTCCTTTTTGGTATGGGATTGTTTACCTCTTTGGCTCTTTCTATAGGAACCGTTTTTGACCTGGTAAGGAGAGTTACCGAATCAGGTTTGCCAATATTGATAGCTCTGCAGATATTAGCCTTAAAACTTCCTGGATTTATAGTTCTAGCATTTCCTATGTCAATGTTATTGGCGGCTTTAATGGCCTATAGTCGTCTTGCCAGTGATAGTGAATTGATTGCCTTACAAAGTATTGGTGTCCAGGTTTATAGAATGGTTATCCCCGGATTCATTCTAAGTCTGGTGGTTACTGGAATTACCTTTTTTGTCAGCGATTGGGTAGTACCAGCTGCCAACTATCAGGCTACAGTATCTTTAGAAAAAGCAGTTAATCAGGATAATCCCAATTTCACAGAGAAAAATATTATTTATCCTGAATATGGCAAGATTAAGCATTCTGACGGGAATGAAGAAACTTATTTAAGTAGATTATTCTACGCAGATCAGTTTGATGGAAAAAAAATGCAGGGGCTCACTATTCTAGATCTTTCTCAAAAGGGGGTCAATCAGATTGTTACAGCCAACTCTGCCACTTGGAATATCTCTGATAATCGTTGGGATTTCTACAATGGCACTATTTATTTGATTGCGCCTGATGGTTCGTACCAGAATATTGTTCACTTTGCACATCAGCAACTTGAATTGCCTCGCAGTCCTATTGATTTTAGCTCTCGTGGAAAAGACTATGCAGAAATGAGTATTCAAGAAGCCAGAGATTACCTTAAAATAATCAAGCTCAGTGGTAATGAAAAAAAAATCCGCAAATTGGAAGTCCGTATACAAGAAAAGATTGCCCTTCCATTTGTTTGTCTAGTCTTTGGTTTGATAGGTACTGGATTAGGACTTAGACCCAAAAATAACAATAGAGCTACCAGTTTTGGTATATGTGTTGGGCTGATTTTCGCTCATTATCTGCTTTCTTTTTTAACTAGCTCTATGGGAATTTGGGGAGTTTTACCACCTATCTTAGCAGCCTGGATTCCTAATCTATTAGGATTAATTGCCGGAGTACTATTGTTAATTCAATCCTCCCGCTTAACCTGAAACTAAATAAGCTCAGTAACCTAAAGTTTGCAGCAAAGGTAAGGTAGAAACCACATGACGAGCCAACCCCAAATCTTCAGGCGTCAATCCAACCGCTAATCCAACCAGCTGAGACAGATGCAGGACGGGTATACCTAGCTTTTCGCCTATTACTTTTTCAATTTCCGGCTGGCGCGACTCAAGATTGAGATGGCACAAGGGACAAGGGGTCACTATGCAATCAGCACCAGATTGTTTGGCAGCCAAAAGATGACGGCCCGCTAAAGTAAAAGACTCTTTGGGCGCGTAACTAGAGATTGGCCAACCACAACATTGGGTTCGACCAGGATAATCCACACTAGTTGCACCGATCGCATTAAATACCTTTTCTAAAGATTGGGGATTTTGCGGATTATCTGGAATTGATTTTTGTGAACGAAGCAGATAACAACCATAAAATGCAGCACACTTAAGCCCGGCAAGAGACTTGGTTACCTTGGATTCGAGTGCATCTAGCCCATAATCTTGCACCAATGCCCAGAGAAGATGAGTAACCCTACCATTGCCTTGATAGGGTGAACAATGTTCTTTTTGCAATAATCCATTGATCTGCTCCAAATAAGCAGGATCATCTTGCTTAGCTTGTTTGAGCCTCTCATCCACATGACCCAAAACACCCTGGCAAGTACTGCAATGGGTAAGCAGTGGAAGCGATAACTCTTCAGCTAGGGCAATATTGCGAGCATTGATGGTATCCTCTAGCAACTGTGAGTCTTCTTTGTAGGTACCCGAACCACAACAAGCCGCCTTTTTTAGTTCTATCAATTCTATACCAAGCTTTTGGGTGAGGGCTGCAGTAGATATATATAGTTCCCGGCAGGCCCCTTGAGCTACACAACCAGGATAATAAGCATAACGTAACATATATAGTCAACAACCCCCAATTCCGTTACAATGCATCCAATTTGCTACAATAGCATACCTTGAGAGCAAAAAGTAAAAATGAATCAAATCCCTCGGCACTACCATATAACTACCTCCAAATGTCAGTCATAGTTATAATCTAGCCGTAATGCATAAGTAAATCGCTCAATTTTTGGGACAGGATCTCTACATAGGGTTCCTGTAGAATTTTAGAATGATCTCCAGGAATTTCGTATATCACGAGATCTGATAGTAATTTTTTCCATGCTACATCGGGATACTCGTGAGTATAGTTAAAATTCTCTAGCAATGGATCTAACTCGGTTGCTTTTAAAAATATAACTCGCCCTGAATATGGTTTAGGAATATAGGAATTCATGGATTGCCTCAAAGGAGCAGGAGTATAGAGATGAGGATTGTATAGATGAAGATCCGATTCCTGAATATACCAAGTTTTTATATAGTTATTAAAGGCATTTTTTAGTCTGATTTTATTTGATTTTATTAAACGTGGCAATCCCATCTGTAATATATTATTTATTATTTTATTTAATGGAAAGTATATTTTTTTGATCTTCAAAAAAGAATTAATTAAAACTAGTAAAGCAATTTTCTCGCCTTTAGCAACCAACTGTTGAGCCATTTCATAGGCAACCAAACCACCATAAGAATAGCCCATTAAATAATAAGGTCCTTTTGGTTGAATTAAGCGCATTTGTTCAATATAGTGAGCAGCCAATTCTTCTACAGAAGGAAGAGATAGTTTTGTGCCAATGGGTTCTGCAATCGCATAATGAAGTCCATATATAGGCTGTTGATTTCCCAAACGACTTGGGATACTATTAAAATCCAGATTATGAATTCCAAATAAAGGAGGTCGTAAACCATTTGCCTGGATAGGTACAATTGAATACCAAGAATCCACCTTTAGATCGCCTGATAATACTCTAGCAAATTCCTCCACTGTTGGAGCCTGAAAGAACATTGTCAAAGATACATTTTTGCGGAATTTTTTAACTATTAGAGATACAAGTCTGGCTGCCTGGAGAGAACGTCCACCTAATTCAAAGAAGTTATCATGAATACCTACTTGTTCTAAGCCTAATACCTCGCCAAAAATACCGGCTACGATTTCTTCATTTGGTGTTCTCGGGGCTACAAATTCTTCGGTTCGGTATTTTGCCCTTTCAGGAGCTGGTAAGGCTCTGCGGTCTATTTTTCCATTGGGAGTTAATGGTAAGCTTTCTAAGTCTACAAAGAAAGAAGGTACCATGTAATCAGGCAGTTTTTGCTTTATGAAACTAGATAATTCTGTAAATAGGTTGATATTCAAGTCATATTTTAAAGGATTAGTGGCATAAATACCCCATGTATCGACTTCATTGGCTACTTTTGCGTCAGAAAAAATTACTTGTGAGTTAATTGTAGATTCATTTCTTATAAAGATAGCATCATAGCAACCATTACCAGCATTCTGAGACCATGTAATATATATTGTATAGGGTAATTCATTGTTCATATTCCACAGGCTGTTCGGCTCTATGCCCTTTTGTTTTGTCTGCTGCAAAGCCTTACGTAATTGACCTACAGTTTCTTGAGCAGCCGAATTAGAAAGTAAATTCATAAGCATTAAATCTTCTTGCAAACGAGCATTGGGTATATTTCTAATTCCAATTGTCTCTGGCTTTTTATCTAGTAAAAGCTGTTTGATAGCTGATAAATTCAATCCATCATAATCTAAATATTCAGGTACAATTTTGGAGGCTATAGAATCTCCAATATGAAGTGTTACATCATAACGAAATTTGGTTAATTCATTATGATACTCACCAGGTTTTAACTGAATTTGGACATTTTTGATTTTTGGAAAACGCTGTTTTAAGGCTATAAAAAAAGCTGGATCAATTACCAATTCTTGTTCTTGAATGAGAGAATTTCTCACCATAATTTTGAATTGATTTATAGTCAAATTGTCTGAAGCTTGATAAAAATTTGTTGCTACATGAAAAGTTTCCAATAACGGCAAACTCCGAACGTCTCCAATAAAAATAAAACCTTCTTTGGTGATAGTATTAATTGAACCTTCTAAGACGTTTACTAAATAATCGATATTGGGGAAATATTGTATTACTGAGTTAAGAATAATCGCATCAATTTTATCCTCTTCAATATTTGTAAAATCGTGGGCAGGTTTTTGACTTAACTTTAGATTTGAATATTTGTCGTCTGACTTCACGATTAGCTGTTCAATATAGTCAAGAGCTGTTTTTGATATGTCAGTACCATGGTAGGTTGAACATTTTGGAGCTATTTGAGAAATCAACATCCCCGTTCCACATCCTATTTCTAGCACATGTTTTGGATTCCATTTAAGTATTTGATTAACTGTTGAATCTACCCAAAACTGCATCTGTTCTTGAGGGATTTGTTTGCCTGTATAACTGCTTATCCATCCTGTTGTGTTGTAATCCTTGAGCTCAATTTCCATTGAGTCATAATAGTAGGTATCATCAAATACTTGTTGAAATTGCTCGATGTGTGATGATTCTGATTGTTTGACTATTTCGGATTGATTTCTTTGATTACAAACGTAATAAGCTACTAATTGCTTATCTCCTGGAATATCTTCTCTGGCTACAACTACTGCTTGTTGAATCTGAGAATGACTGTTAAGAACTGCTTCTATTTCTCCTGGCTCAATTCTATATCCTCTTATTTTTACTTGATTGTCTATCCTGCCTAGATATTCAATATTGCCATCAGGAAGATAACGAGCCAGGTCTCCTGTTTTGTAGAGACGACCATCTCCAAAGGGATTGTTTATGAATTTTTCTGCTGTCAGTTCTGGATTATTTACATATCCTCTGGCTAATCCATCTCCTCCTATATGCAATTCTCCTGCAACTCCAACAGGAACTGGTTGAAGATGAGAATCCAGTATATAGATTTGAGTGTTGTTTATTGGCCTACCTATGGGTACCGAATTGACTAATGGATAATTCTTTTTGATTGAATAACAACAAGAGAAGGTTGTATTTTCTGTTGGACCATATCCATTGATCAATTGACAATCTTTTAATTCTGATAGGGCTTTTTGGATATGAAAGATTGACAAGACATCTCCGCCGGCCAAAAGTTGTCTCACACCTTTTAGATCTTCTAGTTTCTCATCTACCATCAAGTTGAATAAGCCTGATGTTAACCAGAGAGTTGTAACATTATATTTTTTTAATACATCTCCTAAAGTTTGTAATGAGAGAGGTTCGTTAGGGTAGATCGCTAACTTGGCTCCATTGAGGAGACTTCCCCATATTTCCCAGGTAGAAGCATCAAAGGAAATAGGCGCCAGTTGTAACAGAACTTCATCAGCAGTTAGATCTACATAGTTGGGTTTTTTAACCAGTCTTATCACTCCCTTTTGAACTACAAGAACTCCTTTTGGTCTTCCTGTAGAACCGGAGGTATAAATAACATAAGCCAGGTTATCAGAACTCACGCTAGTAACTGGATTATTATCAGAAGATTGCTCAATTTGTCGCCAATCCCTATCCAAGCAAACCAATTTGGCTGTATTTGCAGGTAAAGATTCTAATAACTTCTCTTGGGTCAACAGGATATCTACTGCTGAATCCTCCAGCATATAGCTCAAGCGCTCAAGCGGATAACTAGGATCCAATGGGACATAAGCCCCGCCAGCTTTGAGTATTCCTAATAGTCCCACTATCATCTCAAGGGATCTTTCTATACATATTCCTACTAAGGTTTCTGGTTTTACTCCTAGGGATATTAAATAATGTGCCAGTTGATTGGCTCTGCTATTTAATTGCTGATAAGTTAATTCTTGCTCTTGGAATACTATTGCGATAGCTTCAGGTGTCTTTTCTACCTGTTCTTCAAATAACTGATGAATGGATTTGTCGGCAGGATAATTTACTTTAGTATCATTCCATTCCACCAACAATTGGTGTCTTTCTGCTGGAGTTAATAATGTTAACTTACCAATTTCTTGGGTTGGATCATTGAGGATTGCTTCAAGTAAATTTTGAAAATGAGCAATCATTGGCTTGATTTTTTCTGGTGCAACGAAATCCTGATTGTATTGGAGACTTACAACTATGACATTTTCTTGTAGGGCAAATGAGAGAATATAGCCAAAATTTGGAGTTTTTTGTGAATCTATATTTCCTGATAAAGATGATTTTTTAACTTGTTCCAATAGATCCAGAAAGCTTTCATTGTCAGTTAAATTTATTGAAATAGGTACAATGCCATGTTCGTTCTGATAACCAATAGTTATCTCAGATTGATTACTGTACCTGTACAAAAAAACTGCCCAAGTCGTTAGAAGTATTGTATATAAATTGTCAACATTTTCTTGGACTAATCCAACAAGTTGAATCCACAATCCTTCCCTAAGTCCAAAATTTTCTTTTTGAATAGCAGATGGGTTGGCAGCTATTTTTGAATTACCTGAATGTATAAAATATTCCATCTATTGTCTTTAGAGTAATGTGCATCAGCAAAATAATTAGGCGCCCAGACGGCAAATAACCTATTTCAGCTCTATTGATTCTATACTAATTTTTTGAGTGATGGTCACTAA
>CAIPYC010000007.1 GCA_903869185.1 uncultured cyanobacterium
GAAATGCTATCCTCTTCAGTTCCGGTGATAGCCTACGATGCTCCAGGCCCTCCCATGATGCTTCCGGGGGAGTATCTGGTTGCCCCAGGCGATTGCGAGGCTATGGCCCAAAAGATACTGGCATTATTAAACGATCCTCAGAAGTTGGCAAATGCTCGTATATGGGCAAAGCAGCAATCTCAGCAGTTCTGTTGGCAAAAAGTTGCCGAATCCACTAGTAAAATCTATCTGGAAAACTGGCAAAAGTTACAAAAAAATATTCCAAGAGCAATTGGTTAAAATCTCTCTTTCAAACTATTTGAAGTCATACTGACTTTTCCTCTTCTGGTAGCTGATTTAAGAGCGTAGAATCTTTTTTCTCGAGGAATTGCAAATGCACTTGTTCAATGTGAGTGCGCATTCTTTCAGGCAAACCGGGATGTCTTTTGCGCTGAATCATGAACCATATAGTAGTGATGATGAGATAGAGCAAATAAATATGGGGGAAAATATTATTCGGATAATCTGGTACCGGAAACCAGGAACTACCTCTAATGCCTATGCTACCTAGTATGGGAAAAAGGATAAACATTACAGCAAATATAGATGTGATAATGTCAATCGAGCGAAGTCTATTAATCCTATAAAGATAGACAGGAGCTGCAATGGAGATCAGAATATAGACACTCAAAAAGCCAAAGGTTGAAATTGCCCCCAGATAGCCCAAACTGTCGAAGAGTTTAATTTTATTGACTGTCATGAGCAGAGGTACTAAAAAAATCAACAAAGAAGAGAGCGTTGCAGCCTTATAAGGGGTGCGATTTGTAGTGTGTGAAGAACCAAGGGAAATCGGAAAGAGACCAGAGCGTGACATCGTAAAAACAATTCTTGCCACTGGGTTGAGTGAACCTAACAGACCAGCAAAAAAACTCAGCATAGCGCCAACTGCAACTGCCTGCCCAAGATGGCCCAGCCCAGCATTTTGGGCTAAAAAAGTCAACGGCGCGTGAGTTTTGGCCAGATTTGTTCCTGCTGTGGCATGAAATGCCAATATTACAATGTAGGCTGTAATTATAAAGAAACTTCCTGAGATTATGTTGCTCCACATCAAGGCTTTAGGTATATTTTGCAAAGGTTTTTTGGATTCATCCCCCAAAGATACAGCCCCCTCAAAGCCAGTAAAGCTAAATATGACCAGTACTATTCCCATGGCTACATTTCCTGGTGTTACCCCCTTTAAGGACAACTGTTGCATATCAAGAGCAAAGCCATTGTTGTACCAGAGAATTGCACATAGAATCAAAATAAATATCAAAGAGCTCAATTCCAATCGAAGCATGGTTACAGCAGAGAGCTGAATATCTTTATAAACGAAATACCAACTAATGATTGCTGCTAGTGCCAAAATAAAGACATCTAGTCCCGGAGAATGAATTCCAACATAACCCAAAAAAGTAACCACAAAATTGGCTACACCGCAAAGATAGGCCATGCCACTAAAAAGATAGCCAAAAATCAAACTCCAACTACAGATCACGCCAGCAGCTAGGCCCAATGCTTTAGAAATATAGGGATAAAGTGAGCCAGAGGAAGCCCAGCGACTGGCAAAATGATTAATATTAATAGTTATAAGAATAACTCCAATCAAACCTAGTAAAAAACTAAGCCAAGTCCCATTTCCTGAAAGTGCGAATATAGGACCAAGAACTGCTGCCGGAGTAGTTGAGGGTGCGATTCCAGCAAAGGACTGAGCAAGGATTTCACCAAAAGAGAGACGATCGGCTCTTAATCCATGCATTTTCTGATTCGTCTCTGTTTCTACGCTCATTTACAATTTAGCTACAGACTAATGCTTAAAGTCTCTTAAATCATGCTAGCAAAGTTAACATAACTTAATCATTGACTAATAAACAAAAACTCAAGACAAGCAAGAAAACTTGATTTTCAACCCAGATTTAGGATGCAATGTGGGGATAATTTCTAGAGTTAGATCCTGATTGGGCAGAATCTCCCAGCTATAAAAGCGAAGGAGAAAAGAGGCAAATATTTTCATCTCCATCTGAGCAAATGCCATACCCAAACAATTTCTGGCCCCTCCTCCAAAACCTACTAAGGCATATTCACATGATTCTGCCCTTTCAGCATTAAAACGATCGGGATCAAATTGATTGGCATTGGAGTAGATGCTGGGATCTTTATGGGCCCCTGAGTTCAAATAGAGTAATTGCCATCCTTTGGGAACATGATAGCCTGCAAACGTAAAAGACTTAACTACTCCCCTAAAGCCACCAATTACAGAAGGATAGAGTCTTTCAATCTCTTTGAAAACTGTATCGAGATAGGGCATATTGCGCAGATGATCTATGCTTATCCTCTCTCCGATATTTAGAGAAAGTTGCTCTTGTCTGGCCTTATTGAGGACAGCTGGATGTTGAGCTAAGGACAGGCAGAAGGAAGTGAGCATTGATGTGGTGGTTTCATGTCCCGAAAATAGCATCAAAAGAGCCTGCACTTTTATTTCTTCAAGTGAGAGTCGATTGCCTTGGTCGTCTTGACTTTGGATTAATAGTCCCAGCGCATCATTTTTAGGATCCCCTTGGCGCTCTAGTACAATTTGCTCAATATGTTGAAGGAGATAGTCTCTGGCTTTGAGAGATTTACTATAAGGAGTAAAAGGAATATTCAAAGGGAGCGTAAATAGCCCTTGCGAGAATTTGGTAAACTCCTTAGAAAGATTTTGAGTGATTGAACCAGATTGACTGCCTAATAGCAAAACACTAGCTATATCGAAGGTCATTTGCCTGAGTTCATTTAACCAAAGAAAATTATCTAGATTAATCCATTTTTTTAAATAGCTCTGCATAATATCTTCCATAGTGTCTTTGTAATTGATCAAGGCACTGCCACAAAATGCAGGTGTTAGAAGTTTGCGGTTTCTTTTATGTTCTTGCCCTTCTTGGAGAAAAAGAGAATTGCCAAAGAGTTCTTTAAAATTTTTCGGCCAACCTTCTCTCCAGGAAAAATGATCACTGTGGCTAGAGAGAATGAATCGGTTAGCTTCTATTCCGGTCATAACCACAGTAGGCTTGCCAAGTAAATGGGTTTTAAAAATGTTGCCATATTTATCTAATCGCTTCTGAAAGAAATTACTCTCAGCTAAAAAATTGACCGATTCCCCCAAAAGGGAAATACCCAAGCTTCCTGGGGGTAGACCATTGGTTTTGATTAAATCAGTTTTGGACATATTTTCTTAAATAAGAGAAGCGTTCTGTTAATTTCTGCTTTTTCATTATGTTACAGTGAATACCAATGGATAACATTAGATCACCATTAAAAACAAGTACAGTATATGTCATTCACGATCGATTCAGCTAGAAATATTTTTCCTAGTACCCAGGCGGCAGATGCAGTACCTGCTACAGTTACAAGATTTAATCAGCTCAGCGCAGAAGATCAGTTAGCTTTGATTTGGTTTGCCTATTTGGAGATGGGTAAAACTCTACCTATTGCGGCAACTGGAGCTGCAAACATGATTTTTGCCGAACAAACACTCCAAGAAATTCGAAAAATGAATTTCGACCAGCAGACTAAAGTGATGTGTGACTTGGCCAATCGCGCAGATACTCCCATTGCTCGTACTTATACGACTTGGTCTCCTAATGTCAAACTGGGTTTCTGGTATGAATTGGGTGTTTGGATGTCCCAAGGAATTGTCGCACCCATCCCCGAAGGATATAAGCTTTCAGCCAATGGCTCTGCAGTTCTTCAAACAATTCAAGGGCTTGAGAGTGGGCAACAGATTACCGTTCTTCGCAATTGTGTCGTAGGCATGGGATATGATGTCAGTAAATTAGGTGAATATACACCAGTAGCCGAGCCTATAGTTCCTCCAACGGCAGCTTCATTGAGAACCAAGGTAGCTATTGAGGGTGTTACCAATGCGACTATTTTAAGTTACATGGATAACCTCAATGCCAATGATTTTGATGAACTAATCAAGTTGTTTACCCCCGATGGTGCCTTGCAACCACCTTTCCAAAGACCAATTGTAGGCAAAGAAGCGGTACTTCGGTTCTTCCGTGAAGATTGTCAAAACCTCAAGTTGATTCCAGAGCGCGGGGTATCTGAACCTACAGCTGATGGTTATAACCAAATCAAAGTTACAGGTCAAGTTCAAACTCCCTGGTTTGGCGCCAGTGTAGGAATGAATATAAGCTGGAGATTTCTTTTGACTCCAGATAACAAGATATTTTTTGTTGCAATAGATCTATTGGCATCTCCCAAAGAGCTATTAAATCTTGTTCGTCGTTCTTGATTTGGACTTTGCACCAAATTGTTGATGTATTTGCCTCCTGAGAGCCTGATTCTAGGAGGTAATTTTTTGAAAGAAATATTAAGTTATTCTCATAATAGCCTCGTAATAAAAGTGACCGATAACAACTGGACAGAATTAGAAACAGAAATAGCCCAAAGAGCTTTCAAGATTGCTAATGAGCGAGAAACCAAGGCCTTGATCCAATATGCATCTCAAAGAGCAAGTGAAATTAAGGAATTAGAAGAACTCTGGCAATTTCATGATTTTCTAAGTTCTAGAAGACATGAAATTGAAGGCAAGTACGACTACAGACTTTCAGTATTATTATTTGTTTTTGCAGAATTGCTAAGAGATGGTTGGGTAAATCTTGATGATTTGACTGGATTGGAAGCCGCGAAATTAACCAAAATTGCCGCTCTTGCAAGGATGGTCTAGTGAGAGGGTGGATATTTTTAGTGAATTGACATTTACCAACGGACTATTTTTAGTCTTAGCTCTTTTGTTGGCTTTGAGTTTTGAATTTGTCAACGGATTTCATGATACGGCCAACGCCGTAGCAACTGTAATTTATACCAACTCGCTTGACCCAACCTATGCAGTTGTCTGGTCTGGTTTATGGAATCTTATCGGAGTAATACTGTCTTCAGGAGCAGTAGCCTACAGCATCATTGCTCTTCTTCCGGTTGAATTGGTAATTAATGCCGGTTCTTCGGGTGGTTTTGCCATGGTTTTTTCACTCTTGGTTACAGCTATCATCTGGAACTTAGGAACTTGGTATTTTGGTATACCATCTTCAAGTTCTCACACATTGATAGGCTCTATTTTGGGAGTGGGACTTGCCAATTCTCTTTTACATTCATCAGAAGGATTTGGCGCAGAAGTAAATTGGTCAAAAGTCTCTGAAGTTTTCGCATCTTTGCTAGTTTCACCAATTGTGGGTTTTGTTTTATCCGCAATTTTAGTGGTGATAGCCAAACAGGTTTGGAATAACCCAAAACTCTTTACACAACCAGAATCTGATGTTGCATCACCTAAATGGATAAGAGCACTTCTGATAGCTACTTGTACCGGGGTTAGCTTTGCCCATGGTTCCAATGATGGACAAAAAGGCATGGGTCTGATGATGTTAATCTTAGTAGGTATTTTGCCGGGATTTTTTGCTCTTAATATGTCTGCAGATCCAGGTTCTATTAATAATATTGTTACGCATTCTCAAAATGTAGCAGCATTGATTGATAAGCAATCTGGAATTTCTGGCTTTTCGTTAACTGACAAATTTTCTAGAGATAAATTATCAGTTTTCCTCAAAAAAAATAATGATATTGAATCAAATGAAGTTTTACCAGCAATTTCTCATGAGTTAGGTATAATATCTTCTCAATTAAAAGATAAAACTAATTTTAACCAGATCAACAAAGAAGAAAGATGCCAACTTCGTAGAGATCTTTATTTAATCTCTGGAGCTATCAACAAGTTAAATAAACATCAAAAATTACCAAAAGATTTAGGCGTGAAAGAAAAACTACTGGAACATCAGCTTGAAATTGATGAAGTAACCAAATTCATTCCAAGTTGGGTTAAACTCCTAGTAGCTCTTGCCTTGGGGTTAGGAAGTATGATTGGTTGGAAGAGGATCGTAGTAACTATAGGCGAAAAAATTGGCAAGGATCACCTAACCTATGGACAAGGAGCTGCAGCCGAACTGGTAGCTATGAGTACGATATTTGCAGCAGATCATTATGGTTTACCAGTAAGTACAACCCATATCCTCTCTTCGGGAGTAGCGGGAACAATGACTGCCAGCGGTTCAGGTCTTCAGGCTAATACTGTTAAAAGTATACTTTTAGCTTGGGTTTTAACCTTGCCAGTAACAATGATTCTTGCTGCTGCTCTTTTTGCGGCTTCTGATTTTTCCATTAGGCATGTCATGGAAACAGCCGGTCAAGTGTTAGGCTGATTATTTTATAAAGAGGCGATTAATTTACAGAGAAGATTCGCGCAAAAATCAACTGGATTGGGTTGATTCGCTGGCTGAATCGAGAGGTACTATCAAAACTTTATCTATTCGATTGCCATCCATGTCCAACACTTCTATGCTCAGCTTTTCCCAAACAAAATGTTCCGATGCCACCGGTATTTTACCGAGATGGGTGATAATAAAACCGCCTAGGGTATGGTAATTTCCTTGTTTTTCACCTGGTAGTTCATCTAAATTAAAAAGTTCTTTTAGATCTTCAATTGAGACGGTACCATCTAATAACCAGGAA
This sequence comes from uncultured cyanobacterium, assembly GCA_903869185.1. GTDB lineage: Bacteria > Cyanobacteriota > Cyanobacteriia > Cyanobacteriales > Microcystaceae > CAISPN01. The sequence continues at coordinate 6,562 of CAIPYC010000007.1, forward strand.
CCATCTTCTCTCTGAACATAGCTTGGTAGCTCGCCTTCTTCCAAATTTGGCAAATCTCCAATAATAGCCTCTAGAATATCATTGAGGGTGACTATCCCCTGAATCACACCGTACTCATCCACTATTAAGGCAATCTGACTTCCGCTTTGTCCTTTAAATAGTTCTAGCAACTCAAGTCCTTTGGTGCTTTCAGGAACAAAAATCGGCTGTCGCAAATTTAAGGTTAAATCGAAGGGAATATCACTAAAGCAGTCGGTCAATAAATCCGTTACATGAATTACGCCGAGAACCTCATCTAATCTACCCTGACATACAGGATAGCGACTGTATCCATTCTCAATAACCTTCTGGCGGTTGACCTCATTGGAATCTTCAAGATCTAACCAGACAATTTCTGGACGAGCCGTCATCAGACTGTTAACTCGACGATCTCCCAATTTTAGAACCTGTTCGACCATGTCCTGTTCTGCCTCTTCGAACATGCCGGCTTCGGTGCCTTGCTGAAACATTAATTTAATCTCTTCTTCGGTCACCAATTGTTCCCGGTGTGTTGTCCTCAAACCCAAAAAACGCAAGATTAAATCAGTTGAAAAACTCAGAAGTGAAATTACAGGAGAGCCAATTTTGGCTATAACAGTCAGAGGAATAGCTACTATACATGCGATGTTTTCTGCATAATTTAGGGCCAATCTCTTGGGAACCAGTTCACCAAAAATCAATGTGAAGTAAGTAATCGCAATTACAACAATAGTAAAAGCCATGACTTGGCTATGTTGCTCAATTTGGGGAATAGTATTAAAAAAAACTGCCAAATGCTCAGTGATCTTCGCTCCTCCATAAGCTCCTGTAAAAATACCAGTCAAAGTGATGCCAATTTGCACTGTAGAAAGCATGCGATTGGGGTCACCCGAAAGCTCTAGAGCTGCTTGTGCCTGACGATTGCCTTGAGTGGCCATCTGTTCCAGTTTGGTCTTTCGGGCAGAAATAACAGAGAGCTCTGAGACCACAAATAGCCCGTTAAGTAAGATCAATAAAATTATTATGGCAATTTCAACAAAAACAGACATGGATCAATTGGTCAAGGCTAATGATAATTACGATATACGAAAAGGGGTTTATACTGATAGAAATACTATACTATAGTGTGCTTTCTTTACTATCTTTTTGGGTCTTGATCACTCAGTATTGTGATGCATCCAGTGTAACCATTAAGCAGGACTTTCTGTCCGTTTCTTAATCGGGTGGTGACGCTCTCTATATCCATAACAGCAGGAATACCATACTCTCTTGCTATGATTGCTCCGTGCGAGAGCACCCCTCCAACTTCGCAAATCAGTCCTTTTGCCAAAGCCAGTAGAGGAACCCAGCCCGAATCGGTATAAGGAACTACCAGGATATTATCATCACTCGAGAAGGTGATCGCTTCTTCGATTGTCTGACAAATCCTTATTGTCCCAATTGCTTCACCGCCACTGACCGGAATACCGTACAAATAAATAGCGTCTCGTGCTACTTGCTCAAATTTCAAGGGATAGGCCTTTCCGTAGATAACGCTAGGTACTCTAGAGTTAGCCTGATTGTCTAACCATTGTTGTTTTCTACTAGTTATGATCTCTTTGAGTTGGATGTTTTGCTTTATATCAATGATCTCCTTATATTCCAAAAAGAAAATATCACCTTCTTGCTCTAGAGTTCTATTTGATAAGTAGATTTGCTCTAGAGCTAAAAAACACCAACGCAGATGGGCTAAGAGCTTTGAGTAAACAATGCTGACTTGCCCTTTTAAATTGAGTCTTCTTTGGACAGGATGGCTATATGAGTAAGAAATAGAGCGTATTTTTTGCCGCTTCTCCTTGGATGATTGCAACATAGCAAGGAGTTTTGTTGGCTCTTCTTGCCAGCGAGGAACTGCTATATCAGTTGCAACTTCGCTAAGATAACCATACTTTGCTAGCCAGGTTCCAATATCTTCTGTTTCACCAATCTGGCTTAAATCATAAAATGCGGCTACTTCAGGGTTTTGACTATTGTCAAGATTGGCTAAATCCACGTTAAAGATTTTGGTTCTCATAGCCAGCGAGAGCGGAGCTAAGATACTGTAATAGGTGGCTATGCGCAGGGCATTTAAAACTTCCTCTATCATCTCTAGCAGTTTATCTTCTCCCAGCGAGCCTAGAGCTATATTATCAAGCTTGGACAAAAGTGGCTCCAAGGTTTTCTGGTGATTTTTTTTCCATTTATGCTCTAAGTTTAATTCCGTTACTAAAAGACGGACAAGTCCCGGTGAATTTTTCAAAGTACTTGCTAGAGATGGTTTAGTAAATTTAGTCCCTCTGATTAAAAAATCTAGACTCTCTGGGGGTAAACCCATTTTGCGGAATATTTCACCTAAAAAAGTAGCATTGAAATAGGCTCTTTGGTAATGTAGAGTAGCCATTTGCTGGAAATCAAGATCGTTGATTGATCCTTTACCCAAGACAATTTGAAATATTTCGCTCCATACACCGCAAGTTAGAGGAAGGTTGATTGACCAGGTCAGAGGACGTATGATACCTGGAATTACCTCAGCGGCAATTCTTCTAGTCCAGATAGGCAAGAGTGTGGTAATGGGCCTTGCCTGCAATAGCCAAAGTTGCTCAC
>CAIPYC010000008.1 GCA_903869185.1 uncultured cyanobacterium
GGCGTTCTTCTGGCATTAGATAGACAATATAGCGCTTGGCTGGCATAGTAGATTGAACAGTACTTTATACTTCTACTATACCTTGATTGCTCGTCGTATTTTCACTGACAGACCACTAGTAAATTGAGATCTTCTAGTTGGTTAATCATATAGGGGTTGAGCCGGGATGAATTACAAAATAATATCTAAAATTAACAATATGGCTAAAACCAGTCTGTTGACTCTGATACAATTTTATTAAAAAGCTCTGTCACATCTAGGCGAGATACAATAGATTCGATAGCAGCAGGTCTTACTTCTTTTTCATACTGTCGACTTCAGTTTAGTGATTTTCCATGCAACATACAAACCGCTCAGCTAACGCACATGAGGAAATTCACCAAGAACACCTACCGCTGGGTTTTCTTGTATTTCTCTTATCCGAAAGTATCGTATTTGTGACCTTTTTTGTGACCTATGCCATCTTGCGTCTCAAGAGTCCACATTGGTTTCCTGAAGGAGTAACCGGACTGGATGTACCCAGGGCAGCAATCAATACCACCATCTTGATATTCAGCAGTATTGTAGTACACTTTGCCGAAGGAGCATTAAAAAAAAGAAAAATTATAACCTTTCGCTGGCTTTGGTTATCTACAGCGGTTTTGGGTATCATATTTCTGATTGGGCAGACCATTGAATGGAAAGACATGCCCTTTGGGTTAAATGCAGGTCCGGTCGGCTCTACCTTTTATCTTTTGACAGGCTTTCATGGACTCCATGTTATTACTGGAGTGATTTTACTGCTTGTAATGTATGCTCGCTCTCTTGCTCCGGGGAATTATGATCGAGGACATAGCGGGGTTAGCGCAGCTTCACTGTTCTGGCATTTTGTGGATATCATCTGGATTATTTTATTTTTATTGCTCTATATCTGGTGACAAGTGCATGGAGATGATCAATCTTCGATACTTTTCTTTAAATCCAGCAGGATTGGCGGAATGAACCTTTTGACCATATCCTTGACTGTGGTTTTTTGCTCTTGAGCAATCAATTCATCAGGACGAGCCTTGAATATGGTCGAATGTTGTTGGCTTACCTCATGGGCTGGCCTGCCGTTGCTGTAATAGTATAAAGCTAGAGACTGGCGGGATCTGTCTTCAGGACAATTAAGAGGATCGGGGTGCCCATGATAGGAAAAGTCGTTTGTACTGAAAATGACACAACGATTGAAAATAGGTAGAATTTTCTTCTCGCATCTGGTCATATCCTTATCCCAGAGCTCCAGATATCCCCCATATTCTTCTTTCCAATCTTTATTAAGATAGATTAGTATATTTAATCTACGATCTAGATTTAATCTGCTATGCTTGTTGAAATCAACATGAAGTTTCAAGAGCCCACCCTTTTGAATTCTGTGTAATCCCCCTCCGGCAAAATGAGGATCAGGAATGAGCCCCTCTATTGAGGTTAGTTTCTCAACAAAGGTAATGAATGTGGATGAGTTTAGATAATACAAAAGCGCTCTGGTATTGTCTCCCATCATTGATTCAGATGATGAGGCCAGTTTCTTTTCATACTCTGTATTAAATCTTTGCCAATAGGCGGTTTCTGGATCTGGAAATTCCTCCAGTATTCTATCTAGTATGCCAGGATCCGGTAAAAAATTATCCATGACGATATGAGGAAAAGGCTCGGCGCTCACATAAGCCTCGACATTTTTCTCCAGCAGACTTTCTAGATAGCTGGCCTCAATAGTGGGTAAATGTTCTAATTTCATCTGTCAAACCTCTAAATCAAAATTGCGGGCAAATCTTTAGTATCAAACCTAAGGATAGTTAACTACATGTCTTGGCTAAAGTCAATAATTGATTCGTCCAAACCATTGATAGCGGTTACTGGCAATTACATCGTAGAGTGAATCTCTGATTTCTAGGGGAATCAATAAAAACAACTCAGCTAAAGCCGATAATCCTGATATTTGTTGCATTATCTTGATTACAGCAGTTGATTTTGTAAATATTTTGCCATCTACAGCGCAAACTACAGTTGTGATATTGTTGGTATCTATGCCGTTTTGAGCTAAAAAATCTTTTACTTCAGGTGCTTGCAGAGGGGCATAATCTATAACTTTTTTGGAGTCTATCTCCTTGACTAGCTGAGTTAATCCATTACAAAGATTACATTCACCATCATAAAAAAGTATCATACGATTAGTTTCTAAAAAATTCATGTATTTTAGTTATTTTATACCTCATATCTTGCTTTCTATAAGTCTAAATGTTTAATCTAGCTAACTGCCTGAGACATCTTGGTGAATTAGGCCCGGGATCGTCAATTATCGCTATATTATCAATAAGAAGGTATTTCAATTGGATTTAGAATATTGAATAACTATTAAACAGATAGGACGATAGCTTAGTATATCTGTTGCCCAAAGGATCTCATGGGAAATCTCAAGTTTGTTACATTACAGTTATTTCGAGAATACGAAAAAAGTAGGTCTCAAGAAGTACGTAATCAAATAGTGCAATTAAATATCAGATTGGCCAAAAAAGAGGCTTCTAATTGGATCATTCGATGTGGTGAATCCTATGATGATATTTTACAAGTTGCCTCACTTGGTTTACTAAAGGCGGTGGAGAGATTTGATTTAGCAAAGGGTAATGCCTTTAGTTCTTTTGCCATTTCCTATATCAGAGGAGAAATTAGACATTATCTTAGAGATAAAACCGAGATAGTCCGTTTACCTCGTCGGTGGGAACCATTGTGTTTAATGGCCGCTCAATTAATTCAAAAAAGTCAGCAGGCTCAAGAGTCCCCTCCTAGTGATCAGGAAATTGCTAAAGTTTTGGATATTTCTATACAGGAGTGGTGGGAGATAAAAAGGGCAATTGAGAACAAACAAACCCTTAGTTTGGATCTTTTGTTAGATCAAGATGACAATGGAGGGCAAGTCTCTATTGCTGATTCTCTAGCTGATCCCAAGTACCAAAGTTTCCAATTAGCCTTTGAAGATCAAATAAGATTGCAGATTGCACTAGAGCAGCTAGAAGAGAAAACAAGACAGATTCTGGAGTTTGTTTTTCTTTATGATCTATCTCAAAAGGAAACCTCCCAACTGATGGGATTAAGCGCTCTTACTATATCTCGCCATGTAAAAAAAGGTATAAAACATCTCAAGGATTTATTGCTGACGGAGATTTGGTAAGATTTTAATTAATTTTTACTGAGATAAAATTCATCAAATTTGACAACTTGGGATCCTGGTAGACGAACATCAAAATAATAGCTGGAAATGCTTCCTTCTCCACTATTGAAGATACTAAATACAGTATGATTGTTACTGGCAATGTAGGGCAATGGTTTTCCATCTGATCCCAATAAAGGAGCGATATTTGGAACAATCGCATCTAAACCATTAGGATCTCCAATAGCGCTGTATTGACGTCCCTCTGCTGGAAAAATACGCGTCTTGGCTTGGAACCAATTGGCCCCAAATGTATTACCAACATTGGAAGATTCCAAAAAATGTAACCCCGAAGAGCTACAAAAACGATTCCACAGATGAGAATGACCATAGAATACTAGCTGAACTCCTGCTTTTTCTAACAGGGGTATGAGATCTTGAATGATATAATCCTTATCGCTTGGATAGTCATAACAAACTCCAGATAGCTGATCATTAAAGTTGTAGGTAAATTGTGGGACAGGATCAGTATAAGGAGGAACTATGTTACCTCCAAGGGTATGGGGCGGATGATGAAACATCACTATTTTGTAGCGCGCCGAGGAGAATTCTTTACTGTTGAGTTCATCTTCAAGCCAGAGATATTGCTGACTGCCGCGGACTATCGATTCAAAAATATGTTGACCGTAACCCCACATCTGTGGTGATGCTAGATCCTCATTTGACTCCTGGTAACGTCCTTTTATATTGATATCACTAGAGAAATGACGCCAAATGTTGGCCACATAGAGGACAACCAGGCGAATAGAACCAAAGGTAGTTGCATAATAGGGAGGAAGTCCCAGAATCTCCTGATAGCTATCTATATTAAAAGAATGATTTTTGAGCAAATCCTTCTGATTGTCGTCAATGCTATAGAGTTCTTTAGCAATATGGCGGGGTATAGCATCTTGAAATTGTTGTTGCAGCTTCAAGCCAGTGGTGCTATTGCGTCCCATCACCTCATGATTTCCAACTGCACTAAAAAGTGGAGCATTCTGAATAATTTGCGCCCCATGGTAGATGTTACTCGTCCCTTCTTTTGTTAAGGAATATTGCGCTGCGCCCTGAAGACAGGGAAAAAAAGCGCCACCCCTAATATCATCAAACCATTCGGATGCGCGATCTGCTACATTGACTAGATCCCCGGCCATGAATACTGCATCAATTTTATTGATAGTTTGGGCAACTTTTTCCAAATTGGTGGCTACCATAGGCAACAATTGATGATCCGAAGTCAATAAAATATTTAAAGGTAAGTCGGCATCAGGTAGAAGGAAAAACCCAAAAACTCTGCTAGAGATTGGCTTACCTAGGTAAACGCTGGTTACTTGATAAGGTATGGACTCTTGTGTCTTATTTGTTACATCAAGTCTTGCTTGATGGCGCCAGATGGTTCTGGAAATAACTGAGCTAAGTTGTTGATGCCATTTGGAATCTTCATCCTCCTGCATTTTACTAAGAGCAGTAGTTTGGGCCTTGGCCAACTGCTCCAGGTCGTTACCATAATTTACAAAATGCTCATCTCCAACAAATTCGGTGAACCAAATCACCTCAATGGAATTTTCTGTAGGAAGTTGCAAAAAAGGATCACTCAGGAGGCAAACCACACAACTCTCCTATAAAAACTTTCTGACAAGGTCCACTCATATAGACTTTTTGGTCGTTTTCGGACCAATATATTTCCAACTGTCCTCCCGGTAAATCCACCTTGCATCTTCTTTTGGTTCTTTCAGTCAATACCCCGGCCACAACTGATGCGCAGGCTCCGGTTCCACAGGCCAATGTGATGCCAGCTCCCCTTTCCCAAACTCTCATCTTGATTCGATCCGGTTGGATAATCTCAATAAATTCTGTATTGATTCTTTTGGGGAAGGCGCTGTGATTTTCAAAGGAAGGGCCAATCAATTCAAGGGCTATATCATCTACATTATCTACAAAGGTTACACAGTGAGGGTTACCCATACTTACGCAAGTTACCAACCATGTCTTGTTTTCCACAAACAAAGGTTGATTGATAATTCTTCCCGTTCCATAGCCACTAACAGGAATTTGTTCTCCATTGAGTAACGGGCTTCCCATATCTACAGTAATCAGACCAGGCTGCTCTAGATTAGTTGTTATGATTCCAGCTAAAGTATTGATGCGATAGCTGATTTCTTTAGTTCTGTTTTCGAGATCGGCTATAAATTGAGCAAGACAACGAATACCATTTCCGCACATCTCAGGTTCTGAGCCATCTGAATTAAAAATTCGCATCGTATAGTCACTTTCAGAATCGCCAGGTAATAAAAAAATTACCCCATCGGCTCCAATTCCAAAATGACGATCGCATAGTAGTGAAGCCTGTTTAGACGTGAGAATCGGTACCGTCTTATCTCGATTATCTATTAAGACAAAATCATTACCTAAGCCGTGATATTTACTAAATACTAATGCCATAATACTGTCAATTTTTCTATATTTCATTTAATATAGCAATTGAGCACCCAGAAAATTAGGAATTTAGCTAAATAGAGTCAGCGATAATTCTAGACCTCAATAATAATGCGCAAATTACCCCGTTTTTTGGTAACTCGACAGGCAATAGTTGTACCAGATCGTTCAAACTCTAAATCCATAGTAGTCCGACCAATCCTAAAATTCTCGATCGATAAATAATTAATTGATTTTAATAAAGTTGGTTCAATGATCCGCAGATTATTACTTGGTGCATCGGGCACCAAATTGAGCATCATCTGGAAGAGTTGAAAGACTGTGCCGGTTGCCCATGCTTGCGGAGAGCAGGCTACAGGATATTGAATAGGAGAATCGCTATTGACTCGTTCAAATCCACAAAACAATTCTGGCGGACGTTGATAAGGTTGCATTAATGTCATATCAATTAAACCTTCTGCTAATTCTAATGCCTGGTCGACTAGTCCTATCGAACGAAGTCCTAGGGCTATAAAATTATTATCATGCGGCCAAACTGAACCAACATGATATCCCATAGGATTATAGGCTGGCGAGGTGCTACTTAGAGTGCGAATTCCCCAGCCATTGAACATATCACTAGCTAGGAGTCGTTCTGCAACATTGTTGGCTTTTTCTGGATCTAATAGACCTAGTCCAAGACAGTGACCGGGATTAGAGGTAATACTATCTACTGGTTTACCATCGCCATCTAGGGCCAAGGCACAAAAATCTTGATCCTCCATCCAGAAATCTCGATTGAAACGAACCTTTAAATCTCTAGCTTGTGCTTGCCAAAGCTTTGCTAAATTAGATTGTTTGGTGATCTGGGCTAGTTCGGCCATGCGAATCTTGGCTGAATAGACGTAAGCCTGAACTTCGCTAAGTGCTATGGGCCCTTTCGCAATTTGTCCTTTGCTGTTGACAATACAATCTTCGGAATCCTTCCAACCTTGATTTAATAAACCTCCTTGAGAACTACGTTCATAGCAAAGATAACCAGTAGCCTTCAACTGCTGATCGATCCAAATCATAGCATTTAAAGCCTTATCCCATAGATTCTCCAGGGTTTCTTGATCCCCAGTCCAAGCATAATACTCAGCATAGAGCATCAACCAAAGAGGAGTGGCATCAACAGTACCATAGTAGGGAGTATGGGGAATTTCCTTGCAACGAGCCATTTCTCCTAAGCGAATCTCATGCAAGATTTTACCAGGTTCTTCATCTCGCCAATGATTAGCTTCTTGACCCTGATATTGCCCTAGTACATACAAGGTGTCGCGGGCGATTGCCGGATCAAGAATAAGGGTCTGAGAAGCAGCAACAATAGAATCACGGCCAAATAGAGTGGAAAACCAAGGTACACCGGCTGTGAGAATTTTTTTCCCTTCGAAGGTTTGTCTGAGTAAATAAAGATCTCGTTCTGCCTGCCGAATGACTTGATTGATGGTCTTATTATCGGTTCGGATCTTGGTGATTTCCTGTACCCAGTTCTTTTCTTCTTGAAGTTCAGCAGCATTAGCCTGAATCAAAGTTACAGGTGATGGAATGGTGGATGTTGGATGGTTGTTGGTAAATAAATGAAGATAATATCCTATAGTTTGAAGTTCGTGGGACTCTAATGAGAAGTGCCAAATAGCAGTATTACCCTGTATCTCATCTGGTTGATGATAGCTAAAACAAATGCGAGATTCCATCACTGCGCCATCTAGTCCTAAATAAGCCAGAACGATCTCTTTGGCATTAGGAAAAGAAGGATCAGAATCTTCTAAATCTTTATTTTTTGGTTCTATGAATTTTAATAATTTTCCTCTTTGTGAACGAGAGAGACCTCTGACTTCAAATAAATCCATAAAGTCTGCATCAAAACTCAGACTGAGGGAAAAGCTTACAGGCTGACGGTTATAGTTGGTAATGCGTATTTCTTCAAATAGTCCACCATTGATTACCATCTCGCGTTTAATACCAATGGTCTCAGCTTTGATATCATTAATGTGAGGATTGGCACATAAAACGGTTAAGGCAAAACCTTTTTGGGCGGTACTGCTTAACAGCACTGGAGAATGTCCATCTATCTGAAGTTCCAAGCGACTAAGAAACCTGGTATCTCGGCAAAATAATCCCATACTTCCTTTGATTCCTTCTTCCAAGCAACCAATTCCAGAAATATTTCCAAGGACATCAGTAATGAGAAAAAGATCATCATCTTTAAGAGTAAGAGTGGGTATTGGACGCTCCCCAAGTACACAAGTCCATTCTGGAATGGCTACTTCTGAGGCAGAGATATAAGATCTGCCGTGAATTTCAAATTGTTCTGACATGATAACTATTTGGAAGATTCTATTTTTTGGTGATTACTAACATTGAATTATCTTGAGAATTCATTAATTTAACCTGAGTTCGGGATAAGCAATCCTTGAAAGCCTTGTTCTTTCGTAGTTTATCTCAGTCTAATTGTAAAAATGTTATCGATGATGATCCATCGTTGAGAGAATATCCAATAATAGTGGATATTTTAGAGAAAATGTTA
>CAIPYC010000009.1 GCA_903869185.1 uncultured cyanobacterium
TCATTAAAAGATGAATCTTACTAATAGTTAATGGCAAAAATTTTAAACAAGCCAAGAAGGTAAGAATTAAAAAGGGATATATGAAAATACTTATGTGAATTAATTTTAATAAATAAGTTAAATTTGTAATATACATTTTTTGAAAATGGATATGCAATATCTTCTTCAATGCAAACGATTTTCTAGAGTTATTATATTCTTTTTTATAAAAGACATTATAGGATTGTTCAATAAAAAATCCATAGGATAGAAAAAAAGGAATTGAAACATTAAGTAAATTCCAAGGGTCGCTTCTATTTATAAAGTAAAAAATACTAATCGAACCCCAAATAGCAATAGCAAATCTATATCTAGCATTAATATCATTGATGTCAGTAGTAAATAAAGACTGTAAAAGATTAAAACTGTAAAAGACCATAAAAATTAACCAGAAGTAGTCTGGAAAAGGTATACTAGGAGAGACATTTGAATTAAGTATAGAAGCAAAGAACAAAGAAATATCAATAAAACTACCAGAAAGAATCCTAAAGCTGAGAAGAAACATAACAACGATAATTAACAAGTTGAAGATAAAATTAAATAATTGATGAATTAATCTTTTAAATTGAAAGGTTTCAGGTTTTAAATAATTCCAATTATAAATAATAAAATATATTCCTAAAACAGAGATTGAGGAGTCTAAATTATTTAAAATTGACAATGCAACAATAAAATTTAATATAATATCTCCCAAAACGATAGATACTAATCTATTGGAAACAACAGGTACATTAAAGAAATTTCTTTTTGATAAAGATATCGAAGCAAGAATTAAAATACAAGGAAATAAAGTCCTCAACGGAAAATATTGAAAATATAAATCCAGGGCAATCATTCTACCGTACAAGTAGCTCCAAAATATTATATTAAACAATGTTATAACTCTAACTAGAGAGCTTTCATATAACTCTTGGACAACCGAAAAGAGAATTATAATCTGTATTAAAATAGTTATAAATAGAATTAATTTGATGGCTAAAATATTATTACCTATAAATCTTAATAGTAAGTTAATCCAAAGATAATAACCTCCATACAATGATGTGAAGTGTTCTGAAACAAGAGGAATATAAGGCGAATCTCCATTAACAACTGCAACAGGAAAAAGGAAAGCGTTTAAATGATATGAGAAATTCCATGCTCCTTTATTTATATGATTACTAATATTTAATAGTTTCCAAATGAATGAGCCCACCATTAATAAAATGCCGGATAAAAAGGCATATTGAAAAGTAAATTTCTTCAAAGAAAACCTATGATAAGATAGATTAATGAAATAGAATAAAAAAGATGTTGATATTAGAGAAAAAACTATTACAAAGACAAAATTTGTATTTAGAAGTTTAGTCAAAAGGAGTTGATTTGGTACAATGTAGTGGGACCAAGTTGTGTTAATTCCAGAAACAATAAGTCTTCTAAATGCTATCGAGTTTATAATAAATGAAATAATAATGGACAATGAAATTTTATTTCTTTGGTTCTGATTATCAATAATTTTCGATAATACTAAACTAATATAATCTATTAAAACTCCACATAGTATCGGTACATAGTTGATTAATACTAAGAGTGTTAAGAAAAATAATATTTCATAAGATTTATTCCCTTTTAAAATCGTGAATCTTGAGGTAATAAATGTGTCTAAATCAATGTATATTAATAAAAATAATCCTATCCCTTTAAGCCATCTACCGATTAATGTTTTATCTAATCTGTCCATTTTTTTAGTTTCTATATAGGATAATTTACTGCATCTTGCTTGCTTCCCGCATACATATGAATGCCAAAATATTTACTAAGTAACGCTTGCCGCAAAAAAACTGTAGATTGTGGATCAAAAATTTGATAAATGCTGTCTTGAATAATCTTAACTTGTCTTGGACTTTTTTTCAATTAAATCCTCATAAAGTGTAACTACTCAGGCTTAAAAAAAATGGAAGTTTTTGGCAAAGAGCTAAAAAATCAGGTAATGTGTGTAAGGAGTAGATAAAGAAAGAGGTTGAGACCGTTGAACCAAAAAAGTCCGAGTAAATTAATCAGCCGAGAAGAAATCAGTGGAGTATATGCGCTGGGGGAAGAGGCGGTGATTGAATTAGTATTAGGACTGGTAGAGCGGTTAGAAACATTAGAAGGCAAGGACAAGAAAAATAGCAGCAACAGTAGTAAACCACCATCAGGAGATGGGTTCGGGAAAAAGACTAAAAGTTCACGAACCAAGAGTCAAAGAGAAACAGGTGGACAAATAGACCACCCTGGTTCAACACTAGAATGGAGTGAAGAAGTAGATGTAGTGGTTGAACATAAGTTAGAGCAGTGCCACAAGTGTGGAACAACCTTAGCTAAAGAGCCATTGCAGACAATATATGCGCGTCAGGTATATGACATTCCGCCCATCGAGCTAAAAGTAACAGAACATAGGATTGAAGTAAAAAACTGTCCTCACTGTGGGATAGAAAACCAAGCAAACTTTCCGTCGGAAGCGACTAACGTGGTACAGTATGGACCGAAACTTAAAAGTATGATGGTGTACTTGATAGAAGGTCAATTACTGCCATCAGCGAGAACCTGTGAAGTATTAAAAGATATAGTTGGAGTGAATGTCTCGGAAGGGACATTATTCAATACCCGGAGCCAATGTTTTGAGAAATTAGCTCCAATTGAAAGCAACATTCAATCCATTGCTCACGAGTGCATCCCAATTTTGCAGTAAGTATTTATACTTATATTTATAGCTGAAGTCGGACCTTACAAAGAGGTAAGATAGAAGAATGCCCAAAACTTATAGTTACGACTTACGGACAAAAGTAATAGAGTCAATTGAATTAGATGGTCTAAAGATTTGCCAGGCTGCTAAGTTATTTCACATCAATCACAACACAATTGCTGTCTGGCTAAAACGAAAAAGGATAACAGGAGATTATAAAGCTCTACCA
>CAIPYC010000010.1 GCA_903869185.1 uncultured cyanobacterium
AAGCTATTGATCAAGCTTTGACGCATTCCTCTAAAAGTGGGATTATCCAAAAAACCATGATTACTAATAAAAGCTAAAATACCCTGACTTGATTGATCAATTCTCCATTGAGCAAAACGAATAAATTTTACATAATCATCTTGTAACCCCTTAGGGTTTCTCTCACCTAAATCTTTTCCATCAACGAAATAATAATCCTTGACTAATTTACTAATCCATTGGCCATTGTTACTTGAGTCATAAGAATAAGGAGGATTACCAATTACTAGCATTATGGGTAAATCTCGCTTTATTTCTGTTGCTGCGTCTGACTCCTGGGCAATGAATTCCTTAAAAAGAACATCTTGTTTTCTGGCGATATCCTCAAGAGTATTGGTTAAATAAACCCCTAACCTTTTGCCACTATCAAACTTGTAACCCGTTTCCTCTAAAAACAAGCCCAATTTTAGATGACAAATCGCATAGGGAGCCATCAACAATTCAAAACCAAAGACGCGGGGTAATAGTCTCTCTTTGACATAAATAGACCAAGACTCGTCCTCTAGTCCCTCTGTTAAAAGAGCTGGATTTTCCTGGAAGCGTTTATAAATTAGCTGAAATATCCACAACAAAAAAGTACCAGTTCCACAAGCGGGATCTAGAATCATCACTTCTGGATCTGCCAAGCCCAAAGGTTTATTAAACTTTTCCGAGACAAGAAGATCAACCGAGCGAACCATATAGGAAACTACCGGTTCTGGGGTATAGTAAACTCCCCTGCGCTCACGCATTTTGGGTTTATATGAAGCTAAAAAATCTTCATAGAACCTAATTACAATATCCTCCCGGTTCATCTTGTGGCGAAAATCACTCAAAATGGCATCCATCTTAGCCGCCCGGAGGATTTCCATTGCTTCGGCTATAGCATCAGCGAGCTCATCGCCCAAATCTTCAGCAGAACTTGCGCTGATATCTTGAAATAACTGTTTTAAAAAAGGATTAGTTTCCGGGAACTGCTCGGCTGCATTTGCCCTATTGAAATCCAGCTTAGGGTTTTTAATATAGCCAAATACCCTGGCGGTAAATAAACCATAGGCAATAGTCTGAGCATAAATATCGGCAAAACTATAGTCCTTATCGCTATCACTGGATAACTTGAGATTAGGTAAAAGCTCCTCTTGAAAGCTGACCAGTAATCTATGTAGATAGCCATCTTGAGGTTCATTCTGGTATGTTGGGTTAATTGCAAGCTCAATCTTACGAGCAACGCAGGCCAGCAATTGTGCCAATTCTTGAGCGCTCTGGGCTGCTTTATAAAATACCCAATCTACCTGAGGGATTCGCCCTACAATACTATCTAAAATCTTGTCGTTGATGGCACTCGATTGCAGCCGTGCTAGATGGCTGGCGAAATTTTCACTATTACTGCTAAAAACCTGAATGCTTCTTTGTCTCAATCTGCTCTCTGTAGGCAAGATCATAGCAACAGTGCCTTGAGAGGCTTGCGGTAAAAGTAGGTACATTACCGGTTTATTCTCTGCCACCCGATGTAGATAATGCCCTCGAATTTCCTCATCTTGTGACGCTAACCATTGCTTTGCTTGTTCTGCTGAGAATAGATCCAATTCCCGATAAAAACCAACCGCTATTGGGCAGCACTCCTGGGCTTGTTCTAAAGAACCACCTGCTCTTAAATACCAAAACCGAGAACCTTGATGATCTCTTTGTCCTATTGGATAACCAAGCAGGATACGCAAAGATTCTATGCGATCTTTTGGATCTTCTAAAATCAGGATTTTTTGGAATGATTGAATCATAATACTTGAATTGTATTACATTTTACAAAGCTGCCAAGCTATTTCCTCAGGGTTAGAATAGAAATCTAAGGCTTAATTTGAAAGCTCCTAATATCGATGAAAATTAATTATATTCTGATTGCTCTAGCTATTTTAGGAGGACTTGTCTTTGTGACTTATAAAATCCATGATGCTAATAGTGCTCCCCTGCCCGAAGGTTTTCCAGCCCCTACTGCCTCTGGCTCGATTGAGATTAAATCTTATCCTGCCTATAAAGAGGCCACCTATCTGGTTCGAGGAGATTTAGCTAGAGCCAATCAAGAGGCTTTCTATCCACTTTATCAGCATATTAGTTCTAATGACATTGCCATGACCGCTCCGGTTGAAGCTCGCTATCCTAGTAGCACTCTAGAAAGTAACGCCAATAAACAGGGTGAAACTAGGGTTTCTTTTCTCTATCGCAGTACTAATGTCTATCCCAAAGAAGTTGTAGAGAATATCACGATTGAAAATATTCCGGCTATGACTGTTGTAAGTTTAGGCAGAACGGGTGACTATTCCTATCAAAGTTATCAAGAAGGTATTGATAAGCTAAAAGATTGGCTTAAAAAACATCCTCAGTATCACATAGCAGGATTACCACGACGCTTCTTTTATGATGGTCCCTATACTCCTGATGCTTTTAAGCATAGTGAGATTCAGATTCCGATTTCTTGATTCTTTTAGAGCTATTATCACTAGTACTATAACGCCTATGAAAGGACTTTGGCTAGAAAATAACAAACTGCAATTACTTACCGATCTTCCTATTCCCCAACCAGCAGAGGGAGAAGCCTTGGTGCGGGTTTTATCAGCAGGTATATGCAATACTGACCTGGAACTTATCAGAGGTTACTATTGCTACGGTGGTATTTTGGGGCATGAATTTGTCGGTGTGGTTGAAAAAGGGCCAGAACAGTTAATTAACCAGCGTGTTGTTGGTGAGATCAATGCTGTCTGCGGTCAATGTCGTTACTGTATTGGTCAACAGAAGACCCATTGTGAAAATCGTACAGTTCTTGGTATTGTTAACCGCAATGGCGCATTTGCCGAATATCTATGCTTACCTATAGAAAATCTACATATTGTACCTCCTCAAATCCCTACTAAAGTGGCTACATTTACTGAGCCCCTGGCCGCTGCTTTGGAAATTCAACAGCAAATTACTTTGAGCAGCAATGATCGCGTTCTTGTTGTTGGAGATGGCAAGCTAGGGCAATTGATAGCACAAACATTGGCCTTGACTGGCTGTGATCTCCTGGTGGTGGGACGACATCGCCAGAAATTGGATAATTTAGAAAAACGCGGAATCAAAACCAGTTTAAATAATACAATTGCCAATAAGAGCTTTGATGTTTCAGTAGATTGTACCGGTAATCCTGAAGGTTTTGGCCTCGCCCTTCGAGCATTAAGACCACGAGGAACTCTTGTATTAAAAAGCACCTATACTGGCAACTTGAGCTTGGATGCCTCATCGATAGTTGTAGACGAAATCACCATCATTGGTTCTCGTTGTGGTTCATTTCCTGCCGCGCTTCAACTTTTAGAACAGCGACGAGTGGATGTAAACTATCTTATAGAAGCTTGCTACCCATTGACTGAAGCAATAGCGGCTTTTGCACAGGCCCAGGCTAAAGGTACTTTAAAGATCTTGCTTGAAATTAATCCTGAGCCAGTAATTTCCGGTTAAGTATCTTATGGCGAGAATAAAAAAAGAACTTGGGTTTTCCTGGCTAATCGTACTGATTGTCGCGTTGCTGATTTCCCTATCGCTATATGATTTGAGTCCAGGTTTTTCTGCTAATACTAAAACACTCTTAGAAAAAGGACAAACAAAAGATATTCCTCCTACTTCAATGTGGCTGGAATTGGGAGTTGACGGGGTACCAATTGCTCGTCTTATTACTAGAGCATCCTCTTGTCCAGTGATTGTAACTGATGGACAATCCCATCCAATGGAAATCCGTTTACGGCCAACAGATGAATTTCCAGTTTTAGTCTGTGAATATAAAATCCCTATCGCAATAAAATCAATACAAATAAATGGTAAATCCTTACCTTTACTAAAGCCAAATCCCCAAAAAATCGCCGTAATCGGTGATACAGGTTGCCGTTTAAAAGGAAAGTCTATACAGAACTGTAATGATCCCAAGCAATGGCCATTCAAAGAAATAGCAGAAACAGTCGCCAACTGGAAACCTGATTTGATCATTCATGTGGGGGATTATCTTTATCGAGAAACTCCTTGTCCTAAGAATGATTCTGGATGTGCAGCAAGCGCATATGGAGATTTTTGGCAGGCTTGGCAAGATGATTTTTTTAGTCCATCTGATAAGTTGTTACCCGTTGCTCCCTGGATTGTCGCTAGGGGGAATCACGAACTGTGCAATAGAGGAGGTAGGGGCTGGTTTTACTTATTAGATCCACGTTCTTTATCTGCGCAATGTCAAAATTATACAGAACCTTATTCGGTCTCTCTGGGAGATTTTGATATTGTTGTTATGGATTCTGCCTTAGCCAACGATCTCAAGGCTATACCAGAGCAAGTCGAAGTATACGCAAAACAATTTAAACAAATTGAAAGCATGACCACTGGTCCATCTTGGCTGTTGGTGCATCGTCCCATTTGGGGAATGGGTCAAACAATACAACAAGGACAACCAAAGGTATATACAGCCAATTACACCTTGCAGGCTGCTTCAGAGAATCACTTACCTCCACTTATATCTTTTGTTCTCTCAGGACATATACATATGTTTGAAATCCTTGGTTTTGAGGATAAGCGGCCAATCCAATCCATTACGGGAAATAGTGGTACCGCTTTGGATGCTTCTTTATCTGTTCCCATAAAAGGAATCGAGATTGCCCAAACAAAATCTGTAGGAGGAACTTCAATTGGAAAGTTTGGCTTTATGACTTTAGAACGCAAAGGTCACAACTCCAAACATTGGATTGCAAAAGCAAGAGGAGTTGATGGTTTACCTCAAGCTACTTGTGAGATTGAAAACCTACAGGTAATCTGCAAAACCTAAAAGAAAATCGCTAAAACTAGATGATATATTGGTTCTCAGGAGAAGGATTGAATCTGTGATCACACAAAAACAAAGCTCATTAACTTCATTGTTATCCCGGATATCTATTCCGTGGTTTGTGACCACTGTTTACTTGTCCATATTACTGCTATTGCCCATAGTCTCTCTCTTTATAAAGTCTTTGCATTTGGGCTTAGGAGAGTTTTGGAAAGTGGCAACTACTCCCATTGCGCTTTCTGCCTACAATGTCACGTTTTTGACTGCATTGATAGCCGCCCTAATCAATGGGGTCATGGGAACTATTATTGCCTGGATTCTGGTACGCTACGAATTTCCCGGTAGAAAGCTGATTGATTCTCTCATAGATATTCCCTTTGCCTTGCCTACTTCTGTGGCAGGATTGGTTCTAGCCACGGTCTACAGTCCTGATGGCTGGATGGGACATCTCTTTTCCCCCTTTGGAATAAAGATAGCCTATACTCGATTTGGTGTATTTGTGGCGATGCTCTTTATCTCTCTGCCCTTTGTAATTAGAACATTGCAACCGGTTCTAGAAGAATTAGAGCCCGAAGTAGAAGAGGCGGCCGCATCCTTGGGCGCCAATTCCAGAGAGATTTTCTCCCGGGTGATTTTCCCACCTCTTTTGCCACCAATACTCACCGGTGTAGCTTTGGGTTTCTCGCGCGCAGTAGGAGAGTTTGGTTCGATTGTAATTATTTCATCCAATATGCCCTTTAGGGATTTGATAGCGCCTGTACTGGTATTTCAAAAGCTAGAACAGTATGATTATATAGGTGCTACGATTATCGGAGCAATTCTTCTATTGACATCTTTATTATTTTTGTTGATTATCAATCTTCTGCAACAGTGGGGGCGTCGCTATGCCAACTAAAAGATCTCCTCGCACGGCCAAGTGGCTATTGATATTTGTAGGTGTAGCCTATTTGTTCGTAATTCTTTTGTTGCCAGCTGTCAATGTTTTTTATGAGGCTTTTGGTGGCGGTCTGGGCAAGTTTTTGGAATCTTTCAAAGATCCTGATCTCTTTCAGGCAATGATCCTAACTGTAACAGTTGCACTAATTGCAGTTCCTTTGAATACTATTTTTGGACTTTGTGCTGCCTGGGTTCTAGCACGCAACCGCTTTCCCGGTAGAGCTTTGTTTTTGAGTATTTTGGATTTGCCCTTTTCTGTTTCTCCAATTGTGGCAGGTTTGATGATCGTGCTTCTCTATGGTAGAAACGGCTGGTTCGGTCCAATTTTAGAGCAGACAAATATCAAGATTATTTTTGCCCTGCCAGGTATGGTTATGGCTACAGTCTTTGTTACCTTGCCCTTTGTAGCTAGAGAGGTGATACCTGTTTTGGAAGAGATGGGCTCTCAGCAGGAGGAATCAGCTAGAATTTTAGGCGCCAATGATTGGCAGATTTTCTCTCGTGTAATCTTTCCTAATATCAGACTTGCCTTGATATATGGTGTTCTTTTGACCAATGCTAGAGCTATGGGAGAATTTGGAGCTGTGGCGGTGGTTTCAGGTTCAATTCTGGGACAAACTGCAACTTTGCCAATTTATGTTGAGCAAGCCTATAAAAATTATCAGACACAATCAGCCTTCGCCGCAGCTGTGATTCTTGCACTCTTGGGAATCTTTACCCTGATAATTAAAGAGTTTCTTGAGCGCAAAGGACGAGTACACACCCATTCCAATAGAATTAATTATTAAACTTTACTGTTATGGCGATCATTGTCGAAAATGTATCTAAACAATTTGGTTCTTTTGTCGCTTTAGAACAAGTGAGCCTAGAAATCAAAAAAGGGGGATTGATGGCTTTGCTGGGACCTTCCGGTTCGGGCAAGTCTACTCTTTTAAGGACTATCGCCGGACTGGAGGTTCCCGATAGTGGAAGAATTTGGTTAGCCAATGAGGATGCTACCAACAAAACCGTAGAAGAGCGCAATATAGGTTTTGTTTTTCAGCACTATGCGCTGTTTAAGCATATGACGATTCGTCAAAACATTGGTTTTGGACTGGAGATACGCAAAATTCCTAAAAAAGCTATCCAGTCCAGGGTAGATGACTTGATAGAACTGATCCAGCTTCAGGGACTAGGAGAGCGCTATCCCTATCAATTATCCGGTGGTCAACGCCAGAGAGTTGCCTTGGCCAGGGCATTGGCAGTAGAGCCAGAGGTATTACTCCTAGATGAGCCTTTTGGTGCCTTGGATGCCAAGGTACGTAAAGATCTGCGTGACTGGTTGCGCAAATTGCATGATGAAGTACATGTGACAACTGTCTTTGTCACCCATGATCAGGAAGAGGCGATGGAAGTTGCCGATGAAATTGTGGTGATGAATAAAGGGAAAATTGAGCAGATTGGTTCACCTTCGGAAATTTATGATCATCCAGCTACTCCTTTTGTCATGAGCTTCATTGGTCCAGTAAATATCCTCAACGGCAGTTCTTGTCTTCTCCAGGATCACAACTCTGGTGATTCTAGGGTTTTTGTACGTCCTCATGATGTGTTGGTTGAGAGAGAGAAAACCACTCCAAATAGCTCACTAGCTCATGTCAAACGATTGATTCACTTGGGCTGGGAAGTTCAGGTTGAATTGGGTTTGGAAAATGGAGAGATGATCAAAGCAATCTTTACCAAAAATCGGTTTCATCAGCTTGAGTTAGAGGTTGGACAAGAAGTATACATACGCCCTAATCAAGTAAAATCATTTACTACTGATTATGAGATCTAAGCCACGTTTATTCGACGCACAATCGTGTGGTTTATAGTTAGTCCTTGGTTTGCATTGAACAGTTTGAAGTATAGCAAAGCCTTTACACTAACTAAGCCAAGAAAAATTGAAGTAAATTTAAGAGAATCAATTTAACTATGAACTATACTAGCGAATACATTCAGGCAGAATCGGCCCACCGTGTACGTGTCCTCAGTGAAGCTTTGCCATACATTCAGTTTCTGTCCGGGCGAACCGTTGTAATTAAATATGGTGGTGCGGCTATGAAAGATGGTTCTCTCAAGGAAACCGTTATCCGGGATATAGTTTTTCTTTCCTGCGTGGGAATCAGGCCGGTCATTGTGCATGGTGGGGGTCCAGAAATCAACAGTTGGTTAGCCAAATTGAATATTGAACCCCAGTTTAAAGATGGTCTGCGCGTAACCGATGCTCCGACAATGGATGTTGTGGAAATGGTATTAGTTGGCCGGGTCAACAAGGAATTGGTATCGTTGATCAACAAAGAAGGGGCTTTGGCAGTTGGACTTTGTGGCAAGGATGGTAACTTGATCACCGCTCGTCATCTATCTGAAGCCGATGTTGGTTTTGTTGGCGAAGTTGCCGTCATCAATCCTGATTTGATTGAATCTCTGGTAGAAAAAGGTTATGTGCCTGTAATAAGCTCTGTAGCAGCCGATGAAACTGGACAAGCCTACAATATTAATGCGGATACCGTTGCCGGTGAGTTGGCCGCTGCCTTAGGAGCGGAAAAAATGATTCTTTTAACCGATACTCCAGGAATATTGCGAGATTATAAAGATCCTTCCACCCTGATTACCAAACTCGATATCCCGCAGACCAGAAAGCTGATGCAAGATGGGATTGTTAGTGGTGGCATGATCCCCAAAGTCAACTGTTGTGTCAGAGCCCTAGCTCAAGGCGTACGCACAGCACATATCATTGATGGACGCATACCTCATGCCTTACTCTTGGAAATATTTACCAATGAAGGAATTGGTTCAATGATAGTTGGCTCCGAGCATCATGCAGGTAGACTTTAATATCCATATTTTATTCATTTGCTCTTGCCTAATTCCTATTAGTTTGTTATTAATAGAGTTGTAGAACAAACTGAATTATCCTCGAAATACAAATTCAGGGCACGCGATTGGGTTTTTAACAAATATACAATATATGACAATAGAAAAGGTCATTCACCCTATGGTGAAGATTCAGAGCAAGGTTACAGCATTAGTTGATTCCAATATCCTCAAAAGCGACGATAGCCTATGGAAAATAGCTTTCTTGTTTGGTGATGAGTGGTCCTACTGGAAACAGGAGCTGCTGGATTTTGGTTTTTCACTCCAAGATCCTGTCAGTGAATTGATCTTGGTAGAATCCTGGGAGGAATAAGAAACAGTCCAACCTAACTTGGTTGATTGCTGGTATATCTTCTTGAGAGTATTGATATCCCGCTTTGAAATAAACTGCGCTGCCGGGCTCTGGGAAGCATACATTCTGTCACTAGGCATATCGCTATGTCCCCAGATCCCCAACGCATGACCAAGCTCATGTTCGACGGTTGATTGCAAACTATATTGGGCAAGATCCGGTGAGATCTTGATGGTCATTTTTTGCATCAGAGTATTGTCTTTAAAATTGTAAAAACAATAGGTTGTTTGCCCAGCTCTTGCTCTCGTTGGACTTGCTGGAGGATGTTTTCTTAAAATTTCAATATCAGAGCTTTCCGGTTCGGCAACAACGCTTAATGGCAAATAGAGAGACCAATTTTCTAAAGACGCTCTAGTTAACCTATTCCAACTCTGCCAGCGCTTATCAAGAGCTGAACCGTTTGTTATATGTGTTGGCTCCTGCTCTATGTAAACCTTAATCGGAAACCTAGACCAAATCAAATAGCCAGCCGATGTCGGGAAAACCTCTGAAAAATAGTCCCCCCCATTATTGTCTTGCCAATTTGCCAAGCCAAGAGGCAAAGGGTGTATGCCAGTAGTCAATGCACTCTGGCACAAGAGCACAGAAAGCGAGAACAATGATACCCGAAAACTAAGCACCAAAGAGTTTCTTGGAAAGATCCAAAACTACAGTCAGTGCCATAAACACAATACTCAGAGACCAAGTAATTTGGTTGAGGGTTTTTTCAGCGCTCTTACTACTGGTAAAAAGCTGTGCCTGTCCGCCAATACCTCCTATTCCATCACCTTTTGGACTGTGCAAAAGAACAAGTACTATTAATAAGACAGCCGAGATAGACCAAACAATTCTTAAAACGTTAACAATCGTCATCTTTTTTATTTCAATACCTATTAGCTAACACTAGATAGAGATGCTGCTTACTGGCATAAGATCTTTTATTTGTTCCAAAGGGTTACCTTCGATCAAAGACACACCAGTCATCTCCTCTGGTTTTTTCAATTGTAGAACATCCAGGATGGTTGGAGCAATATCAGCTAGTTTTCCGCCTTTTCTCAATATTGGAGCTCCGCCATGTCCGACCACCTTGCGTCCTTCGCCTTCAACTAGGATAAAGGGTACAGGATTGGTAGTATGGGCTGTCCAAGGATTACCTTGATCATCACTCATATATTCGGCATTACCATGATCTGCCGTGATAATAACCGTACCGCCTTTTTTCTGGGCGCAAGTTAACAATCTTCCCAGACAGTTATCTACAGTTTCAATCGCAGTGATTGCCGCATCCAAGTTGCCTGTATGTCCGACCATATCAGCATTGGCGTAATTAACTACAATTAGAGTATATTTTTCCTGAGAAATAGCGCGGCAAACAGCATCAGTAACCGCTTCTGCTGACATTGCTGGCGCCTTGTCGTAGGTCAGCACCATTGGGCTCTGGATCAATTCACGATCTTCTAAAGGAAAGGGCTCTTCACGTCCACCATTGAAGAAATAAGTCACATGAGGGTATTTTTCAGTCTCAGACACTCTAAATTGGCGCAGACCATGCTCTGCAATCACTTGGGGTAATATATTGTTGAAATTCTGTGGTTCAAAGGCTACATCGACCGGCAATTGTTCATCATATTGAGTGAAAGTAATCATGTAAAGCGGATCGATCTTTTCCCTAGCAAATCCATCAAATTTGGGCATCATTAAAGCATGACTCAGTTCTCTAACGCGATCTGGACGAAAATTGAAAAAGATTATGCCATCTCCTGCCTCGATAGCTCCTGGCGCTATACGAACCGGTAAAATAAACTCATCAGTAATGTCTTCCAAGTAAGAACTTTCTAGGACATCATTGGCACTTTTGTTGACTATGTTCGAATCTTCGGTAATAACCTGATAGGCTTTCTGAACCCTGTCCCAGCGACGATCCCTGTCCATCGCATAGAATCTGCCGCTAATTGTTACTATTTTACCGAGCCCAATTTGAGCAATATGTGATTCAATCATTTTTATCACATTGATTGCTTCTTTGGTACTAGTGTCTCTTCCGTCAGTAATCACATGAATACAGACATTATCTACTGCCTGCAGTTTTGCCATATCCAGAAGCCCCAATAGATGGGAAATGTGCGAGTGTACTCCCCCTTGTGAACAAAGTCCTATCAAGTGAAGTTTGGTGCCGGCTTTTTTGATCTTCTGGCAAATCTTGATCAGGGCAGGATTACTGTTAATAGATCCAGTTTCTACTGCATCGGAAATTCTAACCAACTCCTGCGGTACGACACGGCCTGCTCCCATATTGACATGACCCACCTCGGAGTTACCCATTTGCCCTTCAGGTAAGCCAACATCTCGGCCGGAAGTATTGATCAAAGTGGAAGGATAGACAGCCCAAAGACTATCGACGATTGGAGTCTTGGCCAAAGCAATAGCATTAGCTTTTGTAGCTTCGCGATAACCCCAACCATCTAAAATAACCAAGACCAATGGAGATATGTACTCCGATTTCATATATCATTACCTAGGTTAGTCTAACTAAATTACGGTCGTAAACCAAAATAGCACATTCATTACTTATAGATTAACTTAAACTTAGTTATTAGCAAGAAGGTGACTTTTAATTACATAATTGTTTACAAGGTCTTCATAGGCATTCAGTAAGTCAACTTTATTTTATTCATAATCTAACCAAATAGCTCAATGTCCGAAACTATATCTTTAGATCAAGTCAATCAAATCGTCTATAACCTGCATCATGATCCATTCCAGATTCTTGGCTGTCATCTAGTCGAAGAGAACCAAGATAGTAAAAAATGGGTAGTCAGAGCTTATCTTCCTAAAGCGCAGGAAGTTTCGGTTTTACGCCCTAGTGCTGGAATGGAGTATCCAATGATGTCAATACACCATCCCAATTTTTTTGAAGTGGTGATAGATTCTCCAGAGCTTACGAACTATCAGTTGAAGATCAAAGAGGGTTCAACAGAAAAGGTGATTTATGATCCCTATAGCTTCAAGTCAGTCAATCTTACAGATTTTGATTTGCATCTGTTTGCCGAGGGAAACCATCATCGGATCTACGAAAAAATGGGAGCACATCTGACCACCGTAGATGGTATACAAGGCGTCTATTTCGCTGTTTGGGCACCAAATGCGCGCAATGCTTCAGTTTTAGGTGATTTTAACAACTGGGACGGAAGAGAACACCAAATGCGTAAGCGAAATAATGTTGTTTGGGAGATCTTCATACCTGGGGTGAAGGTAGGTAACGCGTATAAGTATGAAATAAAGAATATAAGTGGGCATATTTATGAAAAAACTGATCCCTACGGATTTCAGCAAGAAATTAGGCCCAAGACCGCCTCGATAGTTGCCGATTTAAGTACTTATCAATGGAAAGATCAAAAGTGGATGGAAAAAAGACGTCACAGCGATCTTCTCAAAGAGCCTATATCAGTCTATGAGGTTCATATTGGTTCTTGGTTGCATGCCAGTTCTGCCGAAAAAACAGTTTTGCTAAAGGGCGAGGTTGATCCAGTTCAGGTGTCTGAATGGAATGTTGGAGCAAGGTTTTTAAGCTACTACGAATTGGCCCATCAGCTCATTCCATATGTAAAAGAGCTTGGATATACCCATATTGAGCTAATGCCCATTGCTGAACATCCTTTTGATGGTTCTTGGGGTTATCAGGTGACGGGTTATTTTGCACCCACATCTCGCTATGGCAATCCCGAGGATTTAATGTATTTTATTGAGCAATGCCATCTCAATGATATCGGTGTAATAGTAGACTGGGTGCCGGGTCACTTTCCCAAGGATGGACATGGCTTAGCTTTTTTTGATGGTACACATCTCTACGAACATGAAGATCCCCGAAAAGGTGAACATAAGCAATGGGGAACTCTAGTTTTCAATTATGGACGTAATGAGGTTCGCAATTTTCTGGCATCTAACGCTCTTTTTTGGTTCGATAAGTACCATATTGATGGAATCAGGGTAGATGCTGTAGCCTCAATGCTCTATCTTGATTACTGTCGAGAAAATGGTGAATGGGTTACCAATGAATATGGTGGCAGAGAAAATCTAGAAGCGGCAGAATTCCTTAAACAGGTCAACAGTCTTATATTTAGCTATTATCCCGGCGCTCTTTCTATTGCTGAGGAATCAACTTCCTGGCCAATGGTTTCCTGGCCGGTTTATGTGGGGGGTCTAGGCTTCAATCTGAAATGGAATATGGGCTGGATGCACGACATGCTGGATTACTTCAGTATGGATCCCTGGTTCCGACAATTTCACCAAAACAACGTGACTTTCAGTATATGGTACAACCATAGTGAAAATTTCATGTTGGCTATCTCCCACGATGAAATTGTTCATGGCAAGAGCAACATTGTCGGTAAAATGCCGGGAGATGAATGGCAAAAGTTTGCCAATATTCGTTGTCTTTTTTCCTATATGTTTGCTCATCCTGGTAAAAAGACCATGTTCATGAGTATGGAATTTGGTCAGTGGCGTGAATGGAATGTATGGGGAGATCTTGAATGGCATCTGTTACAGTATGAACAACATGCCAAGTTAAAAGAATTCTTCAAAGAACTCAATCATCTCTATCGTCGTGAACCATCTCTCTACACTATGGATTTTGAGCCAGATGGTTTTGAATGGATAGATTGCAGCGACAATCGTCATAGTGTTATTTCTTTCATTCGTTGGAGTAAAGAAAGAAGTGAGTTCATTATAGTGGTTTGTAATTTTACGCCCCAACCCCACAGTCATTACAGGATTGGAGTTCCACAAGCTGGCTTTTATAGTGAAATATTTAATAGCGACGCCGGTAAATATGGTGGTTGCAACATGGGTAATCTCGGTGGTAAGCGTACAGAGGATTGGTCTTTCCATGACCAGCCCTATTCACTTGATCTCTGTTTGCCGCCACTGGGAGTTTTGCTGTTCAAAATCAAGCCAGAAATAGCTCAATTAGATACAACCGAGACTGAGAAAAAACTCTCTCAAGGTTCTGTACATTGATTTCAAACTTGTGTAACATGGATAAAGAAGATTCTTAATTTTTTTTTTAATATATTTTTTTTGATCATGTTACTTCAAGTCAATGAAAAAAACTTTTCAGAGATAGTTTCTGTCTCTGATCAGCCAGTTCTTGTCTATTTTTGGGCACCCTGGTGTGGTATATGTCGACTTGTGCAACCTTCGCTGATGCAATTACAGCGAGAAATGGGTCAGCAAATGAAAATTGTCGCCTTTAATGCTGATGATAGCCTGTCTCTAGCTAACACCTATCGTCTTAAAACCTTACCAACTCTAATAATTTTTGCCAATGGCAAAGAGGTTCAGCGTCTTGAGAGTCTAACAGACAGGGAAGAGATCAAAAGTATTTCTAAACTTATGAACTTTTCCCTAGTCGCTTAACTGCCCACCAAAAATCCATCGACGTTTTTTTCAATTCTGTTCTGTTGATACCAGGATGTAACGTTTACTTGAAGATAATCCCCCAATTGCAGAAATCCTTGAAGATGTTCTGTATTGAAGTTGGGTCTATCTTGAGAATCTACGCAGTTGATGTAGTTTCCTCGAAGCAAGTTGTTGTAATAGAGCTCTTGGGCTTTTTCTAGGAAAAGATCTAGGCACAGGGCTTTACCTACAGCAATCATCTCTATGACCATTTGAACCTCATCATTAAAATCCAGTATTGATTTGGCTTGAAAGAGCTGGTGCATAGATTTCAGTATTAAGGTTTCCAATGTTTGTTTGACCTCAGGTATTTTGAGGTTGCATTGAAGATAATGGGCTTCTTGGGCAATCTCATCCAATTGTTTCAAATAGTTTTGTTTGCTGATGGACTGCTGACTTCCGGTGAGCAAAGTGACTATTCTCAGGCAACGATGAGATAGGGCAATTTCTGCTGCCACCTGTAATTCAATCGGAACGGGCAATCCATCTCGATGAAAGGCTACCATGATGCTGTAGTTATCGCGATAGACCTGAGTATAGAGCTGATCTAGTCGTCTTTTGGTTTCTTCAGTTAATTTGTACATAATTCTCTCGCGCTCTTCGGCAAAGAGATGGCGCAGATTGAAAAACTGCTCGCCCTGAAAAGATTTGGTCATAGCCAGGATTGTTTCGGCTACGCCACCGGATGCGAACGAGGTGAAAATTTCTTCTTTTAGATTCGCATAGCCCGGACGGCCCTCAAACGCGCCAATACAACAATGAAAATCCCAGCCACCTAAATGAAGTACAGCAAAAGTAAAATGATGCTCTTCCCAAGTGATTTCCGAAAGTAGATTAAGCTGCCCAATCGCTAGAGTTGATACCCCAATTTGGCGCTTTTCATAATCTAAAATATGGGCTTGATAACAGTAGATTTTGTGCTCTTTGGGATATTGCTCAAAAAGAGAGCTTATTGCGTAATGGGCGGCCACTTGCTTAAAACTAACTTGGGCAGTGGTAACCATGGTGTTATAGACTTGGCCTCCATCACGATACTCTGCCAGATTGCTGGGAGCCAAAGCCAGACGCCTGGTAAATTCTTCCTCCAATTTGATACCTGCTACTTCCAAGGCCAATTCTAAAGCTCGAGAAGCATAACGCAGGATCTGGACTCCTTCAGGACGGGATAGTTCTTCAAAAAACCATCCACAGCTGGTATACATCAAAAGAGTATGACGTTGCATTTCCAGAAGTCTTAAAGTATCTACCTTTTCATCTTTATTGAGCAAGTACTTCTGATGTCTGGTTAAAAATTTCTCGACGTTACCACTGGAGCGATCCAGAATCACCTCAATATACTCATCCCTAGCCAACCAGGGATCTTTTAGATATTTACTGGACAATTTTTCGTAAACCTGAATCAATTCATCGCGAAGCCAATCGAGAGCATTTCTTAAAGGTTGTCTCCATTTTTGATGCCAATATCCATCATTGGCACAGCCACAATCTTCTTGCCATCTTCCTACTCCATGGGCGCAACTCCAGGCTGTAACAGGCTTAAGTACAACTTCCCATGTTGGGGGGAATAGGCTTAAATAATGCGCAAAATTGGTCAGCTGCCAACCACGACGGGCGAATTCTACCGTAAAGGCGTAGGCTAGGGATTTTTCGGTTTCTCTCTTGTGATGCCCAAAGGTCTCTCCATCAGTTGCTACTGCAATTAATTGAGGTTCTTGTTGATCTTTTTTGATAGACTGCGCGAGACGATCTGCTAGTTTTTCTGAACTATGGAGCAGATCCGCAAAGCCCATGTCCCTTGATACTGGACCATCATAGAAGAATATATCGATATAACGTCCATCCTTGGCAAAGCAACGATATGGTCTGGTAGTATCTATATTGTTGCCGGTAACATCTATCCACTGAGGATCATTATCGTTGGAAGATATAGTCCGACAGCGTTGAGCCTGAGAGGGCGCTAGTATTATAAACTCTATACCTTCATCAATGAGTGCTTCTATTGTTGGATAGTCTACTGCTGTCTCTGCCAGCCACATCCCTTTGGTTTCCCTACCAAAACGGTGTCGAAAATCAGACTTCCCCCATCTGATTTGGGTATATTTATCCCTTCTATTGGCCAGTGGCATAATAATGTGGTTATAAACCTGTCCAATGGCATTGCCGTTTCCACCTAATCTTTTACTGCTGTTACAGTCAGCTTCTAATATTCTTTTGTAGGTTTCGAGATCATGATTTTCCAACCATGACATTAGAGTTGCACCTATATTAAAGCTCAAATATTCATAGTTATTAATGATCCCCAATACCTTACCGTCATTGTTGAAAATCCTGGCAAAGGCATTTGGTCTATAACATTCTGAATATATTCGCTCATTCCAGTTACTAAATGGCCCCGCACTCGGTTGTCTTTCTATTATTCCAAGATAAGGATTTTCGCGAGGCGGTTGGTAAAAATGTCCATGAACACATACAAATACTTTTTCTGTTAGTTCAACAACGAAAGGAGCGGCAATATCTTCTACAGTCTTTACAGGAGACATTAACTCTGAAGGAATGGACATAATAGTTTGCTCAACTGCAAGGCTAGGAATTTATCAATCTCAAACTTGAGTCAATATTCTCTAAAGTAACATTTAGTTTGAAAAATCACAAAGAATTGCCGGATCTCATTGGTATTTTTTAGGCAAAGTGATCAAATAACTTGACCATTGATTTTCCTGTGCATTTTTTTTCAGCAACCGCCAAGATTTACCCTCTGCTTGTCTTTGCAAGTAAAGATCAAAAGGATTATTCTTTTGTCTGAGCCTTCTGTGTGGCAGTTTGAGCTTGAGGTCATAGCTGCCTGTCAGATGGTATAGGGCCAAATTGTCAAGATAGCTAGCAAGGATTTCTTTGACCTTGATGTGATCGATGTTAAACTCAGGCTGGGACGTGTTCAATTGCTCGGCAATTTGGCTTTGGGTTTGGTAGATGGTAAGCTGCAAGGCTTCTGTGATAGTTTCCTTGTCAGGTGCAAATTGGGTAGGTGGTCCACCACAGCCAACGAGCATTAATAACAATACTATTGAAACAATCAATCTTTTCATGGATGTTTTAGAGAATCGATCCTGCAATATATATAATGAACTATAGACGCTCAAGAGTCAGCATATGCCAAATCCAGCCGATAAAGAAGCAATTTCATCACAATTGCAAGAGACAATAGAGAAATTAGAGGATATCTTGGTTCAAATCAAGGCTAATCCTAAGCGAAACTATCCCTCCTCAAATCTGGTTAAACGCCTGAGAGATGCTACTGACTCACTACAACAGAATTCTTTGGCGAAGCCATCTTTGCTGAGGCAATTAACCCCGTTTTTAGCTACCGTCTTGCTGGTGGCGCTCTTGGGTGGTGGAATATATTTCTATAACCAGAACCGGGCTGATTTGACTCAGGTAGCTCAAGCTCCGGCAAAAACAAGTCAAGAAGAACCTTCAGTAGATCTTCTTCCAATACAGGAACCAGATGAGCCAACTACAACAATCGCACCAGAACAACAAGAACCCACCACAACAGGTGAGATAGAGCAACAAGAACTTGGTCCCCAAGAGGTCGCCTTGACTCCAGAACAAACTTTCTTGGCTGGTATTAAAAAGTCAATCAGTTCTTACAATACTCAACTCCACGATGAGCTAATAGCTGCTGTTAAGGTAGATTTTGAACGTAGTTTTTTACAGATAAAGCTTGAACCTATATGGAATGAGCTCAATGAACCTCAACAAGATCGCCTGGCTGATGACTTATGGCGACATGCCAGAGATATGGCTTTTGATAAGATCGAACTAACTGATACTAACGATGTGGTTCTAGCTAGAAGTCCTGTAGTTGGCAAAGCTATGGTAATTCTACAAAGGTCTACCGAGGTTTCTATGTGATCATAAATTCTCTAGTTCGTTATCACCCGAAAGAAGTGTTTTGAGTTGATTCCTCCGCCAGGATAAGCATCTTTAAGACCAACATGCTCTAGTTTGTAATTCTTTTGGACTCTTTTGATCATATCCTCTGAAGGGATGTAGAGAAAAAGAAATACATCAGATTCGCCTGATGGTATATGAATCTGGGCATCTTGACTAAATAACAAAAACCTTACATTAGGATCGACCAAGGTGCTCAATGATACCGCTGCTGGAAAATACGGATCATCGGTTATCAGCAAAGGATTTTTCGCTTTGGCAATCACCTGGTTGACATATTGTCTATAAAAATTTCCTTCTAGCTTATTCCACCAGTGATCAGAATTGGTCATTAGTACACCAGAAGTTAAGCCAACCAAGAGCAACGATAATAGTAATCCCAGCCCAATGATTTTAGGTTGCCCAGCCAATCTAATTTTATTACTGAGCCAATAGGCAACAATCATCTCAATTGCCAACCAACCAGGCACAAAATATCTGATCACCTGGGTGACTCCACCTCCTAGAAATAGATCCTTTAGAAAAAGTGGTAAGAAGGACATAATCAGGACACTGATTAAAAATGAGCGGGGCAAGTTGTCGCCCTTGAGATAGAGAAAACGCAATGCAAGAATCACTATAATGAATATACCTAGTATTAACAATGCATAAGATATCTGAACTATCTTGGGCGATATAACTCCAACATTAAAATCAGCAAATACGATACCCAAATTATGGAAATAATGTAAAAGATAATAGAAAGGAATGTTATAAAATTTATCAAAGCTCCAACTAGGGGATTTATCGGTATTCCAGATAAAATTGAACATCCAGGGCGAAAAACAAAGCAAGGCAGCTATTCCTGAAATAATCAGACTAATTATTTTTTTGGTAATATTAAATTTCTCATAAATCAGAAGAAATAGAACGTGACCAGCATAAACAAGAAGAGAGAAAATATGAGTGTAAAGACTGAGAATGATTGAAAAACAATAGATTATCCAGTTTATTGGACTAGGCTTATTAACTGCTCTTAAAAGGGCAATATTTGATAGTACTATTATTAAGCTCCAAAGCATATAGGGCCTGGCTTCTTGGGAATAGACTAACCCAAAAGGAGATGTAGCCACTATAGCCATTGCGATCAATGCTGTCGTTCTGGATTGAAATAGTTGCATAGAGAGCCAATAGATTGACAGCACAACCAACACCCCTAATAGAGCCGAAAAGCTTCTGATTATAGCTATACTATTGCCAAATGTTTTAATCCAGAAGCCTTGTAAGACAAAGTATAGAGGAGACAATTGAGGCTCTTTTTTTGATATTAAGCCCAATGTTTTAGCTGCGTTACTGTTGGTATCAGGGTATAAAAAATTATTTAATGCTTTAGCTGTGATAACTCTATTGAAAAATTTGTTTTGAAATTCGGGTGAATCATAATCAGATCCGTGTATCTCAACCGATGTAGCAGATTCATCGCTCCAATAGGGACGTAATTCCAAATTATGGAAACGTAGAAGTACCCCCAGTACAATAATGACGATAATAATATATTTGATCCATTTTGGAATATCTTTCATATTTTTAGGGAATCTCGATTAATTTAAAAATATACTGGAGGGAAACCTGCTTTAGTACAAAAAAACCCCTAATTAAATATCAAATTCATATTCTGTTGCTGGCTTAAGGGTTTGTTCCGGCTCCCTTTTTTATGTATTTTACTTGCAAAACCAATCAGCTCCAAAAAATACCGCATTAATTTTTCAAAGTATTATCCTTTCTTGAATTGAGAATTGTTATTCCCTTAAGGCTTAAACAAAGAAGAAGAAAAGAATTGTGGAGCTTTACTGATAATCGGATCTCGGTGAAATTTGAATACGAATATCATACTGCTTCAGGTCAATGGTACAGAGCCCATGGAAATGAACAGTGGGAATTTGCCGAAAATGGACTGATGAAGACAAGAGAAGCTAGTATAAATGGTTTGCCAATTCAAGAGGCAGAGCGAAAGTATCGTTTTTAGTCAATTTGCTCACAACCCTAGAATTCCCTCACCCCTTGTGGAATCCCTGATTTAGGCAGAGGAGGTGTCAATACTCTACCACTGTTTTGAGGTTGTGGTCCTAGGAACGTCCCAGGGAAAAATTGGGACCCCAGTCCCATAGCTTTTTCTTTGTACTTCGTGTATAAATAAACAAAACAGAAATAATCTAAAGGGCTTTTTCTATGACTTCTTCCAAATAGACTAGAACAGCAACCTCGGCCTCTCTGGCAATCCTCGGGGTTACACAATTAGGGGAAAAAGCAGACGCTAATATAGTTGTGGGGGGAACTTCTCAGGTTACGTGTAGTGTCAATTGTGGGGGTGGACTTGGTTTGACCGCAACTTGGGAATTGTACCAAAACGTAAAGCCTGGTGGGCTTCTGTTCGAGCAGCGGCGTTCTAGCTCTGCCGTCTTCGGACCCTATGGTACCGTTATTTCTCCCGATTATAAACTGGCACAAGCTGCGGTTAGTGCTTCATCAGCCTTTAATATTGGGGCTTTTAACGCTCACATTCAATTCAATGCCACTAACTACAATGCTAACGTTTCCACTGTGGCGTTTAAACCTAGAGATTCCGGTGTTAATCTGTTTTCGAATACTCAATCTCCATCAATTCCCAACACACAAGGTTACATAGCCTTTAAGGATACTTCTGGTCCCCTCCCTGTGTATGGGGGGGTTCCATCTGACTACCTGCTGGGGTCGTTTCGTGGAAGAACTGGTAGAGCCTGCGGTTATTAGAATGTTTCAAGCCAAGGGAATTGATGTTAAAGAAGTATATCCAAGAGCTAGGGTTAAAAGACAAAGCCTTGCTATGAAAATTGATATTTTAGTAGTCGATGATACCGAACTAGTTCTGGTTGAATGTAAATCCAGATTATCTAAAGATGATGCAGATGAATTTATAGAAAAGCTAACCAAGTTCAAAATAGCCTTTCCCCATTACAAAAACTTTAAAGCTTACGGGGCAGTTGCAGGAATTGAAATCAATGAAGGGATAGATCGCTACGCATATAAAAAAGGATTATTTGTAATCAAACCAAGCGGGGATACTGTAGAAATTATCAATGATGAGCAGTTTCAACCAGAGTCTTGGTAGATATTTAAATTGGGTATCATAGATTTAGTAACTAGTTCCCAACAAGATATCCCACAAAAAGTAAAGTTACTCATTCTATAAAGATGCAAAACTTGAAGGTAAACTAAAATATTTGTAAACCAGGTCGCTAAATCTTTCGGACTCTGACCAAATGCAAATCTATTTAGATCATAGTGCAACAACACCACCCCGAAAAGAGGTAGTATCTCTTTTGGCTCAGGTTTTATCAAATCAATATGGTAATCCCTCTAGTCTTCATAGTTGGGGAGAGGAAACAGCAACCCTAGTTGAAACGGCTCGATATCAAGTAGCTGGTTTAATCAATGCCCCCGCTCCAGAATCAATTGTTTTTACCTCTGGTGGTACTGAAAGTAACAATTTAGCCATCTTTGGCATAGCAGATCAATACAAAGAGCCACAACATATAATCATTTCCAGCGTAGAGCATTCAGCCATAAGAGAACCAGTTGAACATTTAATAAACAAGAAGGGATGGAGTGCAACTTTCTTAGGTGTTGATCATCAAGGTAGAGTCAACCCTGCGGATTTACTGGCAGCAATTAGAAAAGATACTGCATTGATATCTACAATCTATGGTCAATCCGAGATAGGTACTATAGAGCCGATTGCCGAACTATTGCAAATCGCCAAGCAACACAATATCCTATTTCACAGTGATGCAGTCCAGGCAGCAGGAAGGATTCCTCTGGATGTGCAAAAAATACCGGTAGATCTTCTTTCTCTTTCTGGTCATAAACTCTACGGACCGCAGGGTATCGGTTCTCTCTATATTAGGCAAGGGGTTACTTTAAATCCGCAACTCTTTGGTGGTTCCCAGGAAGCAAATAGGCGGGCTGGAACCGAACCGGTAGGTTTAATTACTGCCTTTGGACTAGCCGCGCAATTGGCACAAAAGGATCTAAGCCAGGAAATAGCTCGCTTGGAGCAATTAAGAAATCATCTCTTCGGGCTTTTGTCAGACTGCCCTTATTTAGAACCCACCGGCGATTCCAATTGTCGGTTACCCCACCATTTGAGCTTTGTGATTAACTCCCCTAAGGTTTCTTTTAATTCCAGAACAGTGGTTAGACAAATGAATTACGCCGGCATCGGCATCAGCGCAGGATCTGCTTGTAATAGTGGCAAAAGCAGACCTAGCTCTGTTTTGTTGGCTATGGGCTATGGCCGGGAGCAGGCACTTTGCGGATTGCGCCTAACTCTGGGGCGACAAAACACTTTAGAAGATATTGAATGGACAGCTCTGGTTCTCTGGCAAATATTAGAGCGGATTTTTAGCAGTTAGTTTTTAGAGCTTGATTCCCAGAACCTGAGTAAATGCTCCTCTGGCCTGGGTAACGCCGATTGTCTGCTGTGAAGCTTCAATCATCGGTCTGCGAAGAGAAACAACAATGAATTGAGCTTGACAAGCCTGCTTTTTGATCATCTTAGACAGCTTTTCAACGTTGGCTCCATCTAAAAACATATCCACCTCATCAAAGGCATAGAAAGGGGATGGGCGATATCTCTGTAGGGCAAAAATAAAGCTCAAAGCAGTCAGGGATTTTTCACCACCTGACATTGAGCTTAGACGTTGAACAGCCTTTCCTTTGGGATGGGCTACCAGATTGAGACCTCCATTGAAAGGGCTTTCCTGGTCTTCTAATTGAAGATAGCCATCTCCTTCAGATAATTCGGCAAAAATCTCCTGAAAATTCTCATTGACTGAATTGTATGCCTCGTAGAATGCCCTATATCTGAGCGTCTGGAAGTTTTCTATCCTTAAAAGAAGCTCAGTTCTCTCTTCAACAATTGTATTTAATCTATCAGTTAAATCCTTTAGCCTTTGCTGAGTCTGTTCATATTCTTGCAAAGCCAACATATTGACCGGTTCCATAGCCTCAATCTGTCGTTGAAGCTGGTTGATATTTTGCTGAAGCTTTGGCAAGTTTAAACTAGATAAATCAATTTCAGGTAAAGGATGTGGCAGTTCTAGTTGTCGATTTTGGCGATCTTGTTCAAGTTGATCTACTTTATTTTGCTCTTGAGTGATATTATTTACTATTTTCTCAAGTGACCAGATCTTTTGTTGGTGATCATTTTCAAGAGTTTTTAACTTATTTTCTTGTTGATTGCGTTCTTGTTTTTTTTCTCTTAATTTTTCATTTAGTTTGCCTGCTTGAACTTGATCTGTCTTGATCTTTTCTTCCAAGCGATTTTGTTCAATATCTAGAGTAATTCTCTGTTCTTCTAATTCCAAAATAGTGTCATTGGCCTGCTCTGTTTGTTTCTGGCACTCTAGGCTTTTTTCGATGAGTCTTTGTTGCTGATTTTCATACTCTTTGGCCAGGTTTTGGGCAGTTTGATATTCTTGCGCTTTCTGTTCTAGTGTATTTTCCTGAATTCGAATAAGTTTCTGTAATTCCTGCCATTGGCTATGAGTTTGGGAATCTTCTAAGGTAGAGAGTGTTTTCTGATTTTTCAGAAGCTGTTTTTCAAGAAAGGGAATTTCCTGGGCAAGTTTTTCTAAGATCTCCAAAACTGATTGAAGTTCCTGTTGTCTTTGGTTGATTTGGTTTTGTAGACGCTCTTGTTGTAATTTGAGCTGCTCTGTTTCACTTTGCTTTTGTTGCCAATGCAGTTTGTTTTCACGTTCTTGCTGTCTGAGTTCGTTTAGTTTTTGTCCATTTTCATTGACTGATTGTTCTTTTTTTAGTAATTTTTGCTGAGAATGAATCAACATCCCCTCAATATCAGAAAGTCTTTTTTTGACATTGGTGATCTCTTCTAGGTCTCGGTTAATGACCGCGCCAAGGCGCAGATTGGATCTATTACTTGACTGGCTACCCCCGGTTATTGCTCCGCTAGTTTCCAACAGTTCTCCATCTAGAGTGACCAATCGGTATCTACCTAAATATGCCCTGGCTGTCTCTATATTTTCAAAAACCAAAGTATTAGCAAAGACATAGAGGAAGACATTATGAAATCTGGGCTCATAGGTAACCAATTCAACAGCAGTATTAACAAATCCAGGAGCATTTCTTAATACTGAAAAATCCGACAGACGGGGAGCATTGATTTTATTGAGTGGTAAGAAAGTTGCTCTACCTGCTTTTTTTTGTTTGAGCAATTGAATACCAGCTGCTGCAATGGTATCATCTTCTACTACTATCTGTCCTAGTCTAGCACCGGCGGCAATTTCTAAAGCCAGTTGGTATTCGATAGGAACCTGAGCTAATTGAGCAACCAATCCACATATACCAGGCAGATCAGATTGTAAGATCAACTGAGTGGCATAGGTTCCCTGTACTTCCTGCTGTGCCTGCTGGGTAGCCTCTAATCGATCTAGTTGCCTCAGCTTTTCTCTTTGTTCTACAAGTAGACGACCTTGTGTTTCCTGTTGGAGAGTCTGCTGTTGTTGAGATTGACTTAGCTCTTGGGCAACTGTAACAATCTGCTCTCTGGTTTTTGCCATTTGGGTATCTAGAGTGTCCAGATTATGTTGTTTTTGGATATAATCTGCCTGGACTTGAGCGAGATCGTTACTATCGCGTTCTATGGTTTTACCCAGTTGCTTCAATCTCTCATCAAGCTGCGCCCTTTGAGTGAGTCTTGGCTCAATTTCTTTTTGCAATTCCGTGATCTTTCGATTAACGCCCGATTGCTCTTGGAGCCAGACCTGCGAAATATTAGCCAGTTTATGAGCGCGCTCTCTAGTGATCCCCAGAGAATCTCTAGCTTGTAAAGAAAACTGCTCAAGTGCGGGAAGATCTTCTTGCAATTTCTGCTGCTTGGGCTCAAGATCTCCTTGATATTTTTTAGCTTGAGCTAGAGCGGCATTGAAAGTTTGTCGGTTTTGCTGATGGGTTTTAAGCGCCAGTGAAAGTTGATTTTGTTGATTGTGTAATTGCTGAAGCTGAGCATTTTGGGTGGCCAGGCTTGCTGCTATTGCCAGTTGTTCTTCTTCACCGAGAGACTTAATTTGCTGGTTAAGTTGTTCTAAATTAACAATTTGCAGATCAATTTGTTCTTTGCTTTGACCAATCCAGGCTTCAATCTGGGTTGATTCTTCCTGCTGATTGTGGATTGATTTGCGTAAATCCCAAATTCTGGTTTCTAGTAACTTGAAAGAGAGAATCTTTTCTAGTTTTTGTTGCTCCTGGAGATTGATCTTGAGTTGTTGATATTTCTGGGCCTTTAGCCTATCGGTTGCCAAACGTTCACTTTGAGAAATCAACTCCTTTTCAATGATACGACAGCGATCTTCTCTTTCTCTGACTTCATCTAGGGTCTCTTTGGTTTTCTCAATTCTGCGATCAAATTCAGCTACCCCGGCCAATTCATCAATTACCTCTCTTCTTTCTTTGGCATTCATTGTGATGATACGGGTCACATCACCTTGCAAGACGACATTATAGCCTTCAGGATAAATGCGCAGACGGTTGAGCTGCTCATGAAGGTCTGTAACAGTACATTGCTGTCCTTCAATTAGATAACTTGAACTGTAGCTCCCGCCTGAAGATACTCTCAAGCGGCGTGTGACCGTCCATTCAGATTTCTCCTCATCCTCGAGTTCAAAAGTGACCGATACTATCGTTTCTTTACTTTTGCGCGTATTGTTAACAAGATCAGGCAGTCTATCTGCTCTCATTCCCTTGGAAGTTGCTAAACCCAAGCAGAAAAGCAGTCCATCGAGGATATTGGATTTTCCCGAACCGTTTGGCCCAGAAATAACCGTAAATCCTCTCTTCAAGGGGATTTCTATTGTTCCACCAAAGGACTTAAAACTTGTAAGTTCTACGCGCTTAATATGAACCATATTGACCGCCAGTAGTATCTTTTCATTTTAGAATTGTTTTCCAAAAGTTGCCCTATAAACCGGCTCTCCTTTTCTGAGTACTCCTAATTCTCTTTCTGTAGCAACAGGAAAAGGATTGACATCCTGGTTCAAAAGCTGTAGATCACAATTGTCTTGCAAATAGCGACTCATTTCTTTAGCAACTTCGAATACATCAGACTGAATGAAAAACATTCCATCATCAGATAAATATTTGACCAAAGCTTTAATCAATTCCGGCTGTAGCATTCTTCTTTTAATATGCTTATTTTTAAACCAAGGATCTGGAAATTGAACGCTAATCCAGTGTAAAACCTCAAGAGGTAGACTAAATAGCAATTCAGCTACAGAGTAATTAATATTGCCAGATAAATAATGCAAATTTGTTAGTTGAAGATCATCTCTGGCTTGAAGTGCCTCCTTAACCAAAACTTCCCTGATCTCTACTCCTAAAAAGTTAATTGTTGGATTAGACTTGGCCATCTGTAAAATAAATTTACCTCTTGCACAACCTAGATCCAAATGCAAGGGTTGTTTGGGATTTTGATAAACAGTTGACCAATCTGGCAAAGTAATTGAGACTAGATGCTGCTTACTTAGTGGGTTGACATGTTGCCGGACGCGTATTCTTTTCAAGATAGAAACCGGACTGGAGATTTAATTCAAATTAATCTAATTTTGCACTATTTAAAAGAAACAGCGCAGATCTTTTGGCAGTATTTTCAGAAAGACAGATCTGTTCTAGTTTAACCAATCCTTCTTGAATGAACATATCCCTAACTGTTGCCTTTTCTCCGGTATTGAAAGGTGTTTCATAATACACATCTTTGATGCCAGCAGAAATTATGAGTTTAAGGCATGATAGGCAAGGCTCTAGAGTCACGTAGATAGTAGAAGATAGGGTTGATATACCATGTTTGGCGGCTTGAGCTATGGCATTGGATTCAGCATGGACAGCGCGTGAGGGTAAAGAAACTGATGAATCACATGTCGGTAAATCCCGATAGCAAAAACCTTGCGCAGTACAGTGAGCTGAACCAGAAGGTGAGCCGTTGTAGCCAGTAGCCAGAACCTGTCGATCCTTGACGATGACCGCGCCGACCGGAAAGGCAAGACAGGTGGAGCGGGTAGAGGCCAACTTGGCCATCAATAGGAAATATTCATTCCAGGTAGGTCTTTCATCCTTGTGATAGTTCATTGCAATATATAAAAGGCGAGTGTCACCAGTTTTCTAAGTGTAGTATCAATCCAGCAAAAAAAACCACCTAAAAACACTTAGGTGGCTTGTAATTCTAGCTTGGATTAGGAGCTACTTGGTCTCAGAAAATTCAGCATCAATAACATCATCACCACCACCTGAAGTTGGTTCTTCAGTAGGAGCTTTTCCAGCTTCAGCTTGCTGGTACATACTGGCTCCAATTGTGTAAAGTGCTTGTTGTAATTCAGGTGTAAGAGTTTTGAGCTTCTCGTCGTCTTCTTTGGCAACTGCATCTTTGAGGGAATCTATTAGGGACTTCACCTTCTCTTTTTCACTGGCAGCAACCTTATCTCCGAATTCACCAAGTTGTTTTTCGGCTTGATAAATAAGTGAATCAGCCTGATTTTTGCGATCGATCTTGTCACGACGGTCACGGTCGGCCGAAGCATTGGACTCAGCTTCTTTGACCATACGATCTACTTCGTCAGAAGGAAGGGTGGATGCGCCAGTAATACTGATAGATTGTTCCTTGCCTGTCCCCTTGTCCTTAGCAGTTACATTGAGTATTCCGTTGGCATCGATATCGAAAGTGACCTCGATTTGAGGTACACCACGTGGCGCTGAAGGAATACCATCGAGGCGGAAAGTACCTAGACTTTTGTTATCACGAGCAAATTCACGTTCTCCCTGTAGAACATGAATTTCTACATTGGTCTGTCCATCTGCTGCAGTGGAGAAGACTTCGGACTTCTTACTAGGAATGGTTGTATTGCGCGGGATGATTTTGGTCATTACACCGCCGAGAGTTTCTACGCCCAAAGAAAGAGGGCTGACATCAAGCAAGAGAATATCTTTCACCTCACCACTGAGTACACCGCCTTGAATAGCAGCACCAATAGCTACTACCTCATCTGGGTTTACACTCTGGTTTGGATCTTTACCCAGCAGACGACGCACAAGTTCTTGGATAGCAGGAATACGAGTAGAGCCTCCAACTAGAACAATCTCATCCAGAGCGCTCTTGTCGATCTTGGCATCGCGTATTGCATTTTCTACAGGCAGGCGGCAGCGTTCGATCAGATCTGAGCACAGCTCTTCAAATTTGGCTCTAGTTAGAGTTGTATCAAGGTGTTTGGGTCCTTCAGGAGTAGCAGTGATAAAAGGTAAGTTAATCTCTGTCTGGGTTACACTGGAAAGCTCGATTTTGGCCTTTTCGGCTGCTTCTGTTAAACGCTGAAGAGCCTGTTTATCTTGACGAAGGTCAATACCTTCAGACTTTTTAAATTCACTTGCCAGATAA
Organism: uncultured cyanobacterium; assembly: GCA_903869185.1. GTDB lineage: Bacteria > Cyanobacteriota > Cyanobacteriia > Cyanobacteriales > Microcystaceae > CAISPN01. Next base: position 28,876 of record CAIPYC010000010.1, read on the forward strand.
TCCACAATTTTTTTGTCAAAGTCATCTCCACCAAGGTGTGTATCCCCAGATGTGGCAAGAACTTCAAATACTCCATCGCCTACTTCTAGAATAGATACGTCAAAGGTTCCACCGCCCAAGTCAAAGACAATGATAGTTTCATTGGATTTTTTATCGAGACCATAAGCCAAAGAAGCTGCCGTCGGTTCGTTGATAATTCGCAAAACCTCTATTCCGGCTATTTTGCCAGCATCCTTGGTAGCTTGACGCTGTGAATCGTTAAAATAGGCAGGTACAGTAATGACAGCCTGGGTTACAGTTTCTCCAAGATACTTACTGGCATCATCGACCAGTTTTCTAAGAACTTGGGCAGAAATCTCTTCTGGCGCAAACTGTTTACCTTGGGCAATACAATCTACCTTGACATTGGCATTTCCATCCCGCAAAACTTTATAGGGAACTTCTGTTAATTCTGTACTCACTTCATCATATTTGCGTCCAATGAAACGTTTGACAGAGTAAAAAGTATTTTGCGGATTCATGACGCCTTGACGTTTGGCAATCTGTCCGACCAGTCGGTCTCCGTTCTTGGCATAAGCCACCACGGAGGGGGTTGTTCTAAAACCCTCAGCATTGGCTATAACAGTTGGCTTTCCGCCTTCCATAACAGCTACACAAGAGTTGGTTGTTCCTAAGTCTATTCCTACAACTTTTGCCATATTACTAATTAACTCCCAATTACTATAAGGATTTTTTTGCTGTTGTTTTTCAGCTATATCTATAGTGCTGGGAATGCCTCATTCTCTGCTAGTGTAGTTTTCCGTACCTCAAGGTGTAATTACCATATTATCAGTACTTTTGGGGCTAGGTTAACCAATTCTCTCTAGATAATGATAATAGGCAGCGCAGGCTCCTTCTGAAGAGACCATGGGCGCGCCCAGAGGGTGTTCCGGCTTACAACCAATTCCAAAATGGGGACATTGATCTGGCTTGCGCAGTCCCTGTAAAATTTCACCGCAGATATTTTCTGAGTCGATATTTTCTGTTATCGGTAAATCATTAAACCGCTCTAGAGCATCAAAGCGGCGATATTGCCAACTCAATTCCCAGCCACTGTTACCAATCTGGCCGATACCTCTCCAGTGGCGATCTACCACTGTAAAAACCTCCTCGATTAACTTTAAGGCTTGTAAGTTGCCATAAGGTTTAACCGAGCGCGAATAACAATTTTCCACCTCAAATCTTCCTTCTTCCAACTGCTCAATGCAATGATAGATTCCCTGAAGAATATCGGCAGGCTCAAATCCTGTTACAACAATTGGTACTTGGTATTGCTGGGCAATTGCCTGATAGGCTTGATAACCGGTGATAGTACAGACATGGCCGGCAGCTAAAAAACCTTGAATCTTGGATTGGGGAGAATTTAGCAGGCTAGCCATTGCCGGGGGAACCAGCACATGAGCGCAAAGAAGCGAGAAGTTGTCCAATCCCAATTGATCAGCTTTTTTTACAACTAAAGCTGTGGCAGGGGCGGTAGTTTCAAAACCCACTGCCAAAAAAACTATTTCACTTTTTGGAAAACTCTGGGCAAGGGTCAGCGCATCCAGCGGAGAATATAGCGTTCGTATATCTGCGCCATTTGCCTTGGCCAGGGCAAGATCTCCCTTGCTGCCAGGTACGCGCAACATATCCCCAAATGTACAAAAAATCACCCCTTCTTGCTGAGCTATAGCTATAGCCTGGTCGATTGTAAAAGATGGGGTAATGCAGACAGGGCAACCTGGACCATGCAACAGAGAGATTGAAGCGGGCAAAAGTCTATCCAATCCATATTTGAGAATAGTGTGGGTTTGTCCGCCACAAATTTCCATGATCTGCCAATGGTTCTTAGTAATAGAGGCAATTGCGCTGGCACAATTGAGGATCAAACTGGACTGGCGAAACTCATCGATATATTTCATCTATCTGACCCATGGTCTGGAGATCTTCTAGGGTCTGCTGGGCTTCAAGGGGATCTAGTAGACTGATGGCTACTCCTGCATGAACTATGACATAGTCCCCTGGCTGGGCTTGGGGTATATAGGCTAAGGAAATATTCTTGGTGATCCCGGCAAAACGTACTTTAGCCATCCTTTCTAGCTCCTGACCATAGATATCGAGAATCTCACCTGGAATTGCCAAACACATCTAGATCTCTCTACTCTTTTTTTTAGACATACATGCCAATATCTGACCGGCTGCAATACCGCCATCATTGGTTGGAACTTGCTGATTCCAAAAAGGCTTAAAACCATTGCGCTCTAGATAATCAATAGATCTCTCCAGTAAATAGCGATTTTGGAAACAGCCACCTGTTAGGACTACATTGGTTATATTTTGGCGCTGGGCAACTTCTACAATCATTTCGACCAAGCTATTGTGGAAACAATGAGCGATCTCTTCTACTGGTCTATTATCTGTAATATCTTCTAGGATATCTTTAACCATTGGCTGCCAATCAATCACCCCTGAGCCTGAAATAACAAAAGGATAAAACTGCGAATAATCTTTTAAGATGCAACAAGACTCAAGAGCCAGAGCAGCCTGCCCCGAAAAGCTCACCACTTCGACGAGTCCCAGCAGATAGGACAGGGCATCAAACAACCTACCCATACTGGAGGTGCGCACTATGTTGATTCCTTTGGTGAGCATTGCCTGGAGAATTTCATGTCCAGTATCTTCTCTCCAGCCTCCTTCCCAAAGTAGCCCCAAAGCCGAGCGCAAAGGTTCTCTACTAGAGCCTCCAGGTAGAGCAAAGGTACGAAGATGGGCTACTCTTTGCCAACTAAATTGCTCTCCAATTTGCAGAAACTCACCGCCCCAAACCGTCCCATCTAGGCCATAACCTGTGCCATCCCAAGCCACGCCCAGAACCGGCGGCTCTATCTGATGCTCCCCCATGCAGGAGAGAACATGGGCATAGTGATGCTGTACCTTAATTAGGGGTAATTGCAACTTTCTAGCCATCTCTGTGGCCAAAAAAGTGGAATTGTAATCAGGATGTATATCAGAAGCGATCATTGTTGGCTTGAAACTATAGAGACTGCTCATATGATCGATCACTTTCTGGCAATGTTGCCAATTCCTTGAGTTATCCAAATCACCTATATGAGCGCTTAGACTGAGGATATTTTCTGAGCCAAAAGCTACTGTATTTCTCTCTTGAGCTCCATAAGATAATATTTTTGAGGTATCATGTGTATCATATTTTGGAGTGGTTACCGCAAGAGGAGCATAGCCCCTACCTAAGCGCAAAATTACAGGGCGATCGGCTATAACTTGCGCTAGAGAATCATCCAATGGTATTTTGATGGGTCGATTATGCAATAGGAAAAGATCGGCAATCTTGCCCAATCTAGCAAGTGCTTCGTCATTGTCGCTGCAGAGAGGATCACCAGAAATATTGCCACTGGTGTTTACCACTGCAAAGGGCAGCTCACTCATCAACAGATAATGGAGGGGAGTATAGGGTAACATTGCCCCCAGGCTTGGACAGCCATCATTAACACCTTTGTACCTTATTAGGGGTCGCAATAAAACTATCGGCGCTGCCCAGGATTGCAACAGTTCTTTCTCTGCTTTTGAGACCTGGGCATCAAGCTTCAATCTTGACAAATTGGGATAAAGCAAGGCAAATGGCTTGGCAGGACGATTTTTAAGTTTTCGCAACTTGGAGATCGTCGATTCGTTGCGCGCATCTGCTAATATTTGGAACCCGCCTAAACCCTTGATGGCAACTATTGAACCAGCGCTAATTGCTTGGGCAGCCAGTTTAATTGCTTCATCTTTGCTGGCTTTTAGTCGTCCTTGATTATCCAGAAGGCTTAGTTGGGGACCACAATTGTCACAGGCAATCGGCTGGGCATGAAAACGCCGACTTCGGGGATCACCATATTCTTCTTGGCAATCTGGGCACATTGGAAAAATACGCATCGAGGTGTTAGCTCGGTCATAGGGCATTGATTCGATAATGGAAAAACGCGGACCACAATCTGTGCAATTGATAAAAGGATAGCGGTAGCGACGATTACAGGGATCCCACATTTCTTTTAGACAGTCACTACAAACAGCTAAATCAGCTAAGACATGAGAAGATGTATCGGTATGTATAGTGGAATCTTTAAAATTAAAATCACTATAGCCAACCGGTTCAAGCCAATCTTTCTTGATCTTGTCTATGTTGCTATGTAGGGGGCACTCATTGAGTATGCGCTCTGCAAAGCTGAGTAAGTCACTTTGGGATCCTTCTATTTCAATTTTTACATTATGCCCGTTGTTTTGCACCCAGCCATTGAGGTCTAAATGCCTGGCCAAGCGATAGACAAAAGGTCTAAAACCAACACCCTGCACTATTCCCTCGATTTCCAGAACTAGGCGTTTTCTGTTCATAGCCTAGTAGATTCGACTGGCTCTGCTCCTGATCCTTCTATCGAAACTAGGGTCAATTCCTTTTCATCATCGAACCATTGGATTTCCAAGCTAGCTCCAGCTGCAATAGTTTCTTTGCTGGAGATGGCAAAGCCAAGCTCTAATGCTTCAGGCAATATACCTGAGCGCTTCCCCAATTGCAGGGTAATTTTATCAATCCTATCTAGACCATTACTAAGAGCTTTTTGACAGGCGATATTGAGAATTTGTTCGATCAAGCCCAGTTCATGCATAATTCTCTAAAATTCAAAAAAATATTTAACAATGGCAATAGCTTCTGTTTTGCCTACCCTGGCAATTGGACTTAAACAATCGCCGAGAGAAAAATCCAGAGCCGCAACGCCTAGCAACCAGATCTGGGGAGATCTGCCATAGAGCCACTGCGTCAGGGAAATCAAGCTATTGATGTTGCAGTGATGAGTGAATGTTTCCATATAATCACTGCCATGGAGCAGCTCAATGGCCGCACCTATTGACAGACTTGGGCAAGCATCTATAAATATTGCCCGTTCAAACCGGGACAATTGCTCAGCGAGATCGAATGTGAGTCCAGTTACGGTCAACACCTCAACCTGTTCAATTTGCCAAGCGGCAATCTCTTGCGCTACAACAATTCCCACGCCGTCATCTCTTCTCAATGTATTGCCATAGCCAATGACTAATGTCCTTATTCGTCTTTTCCCCTAAGATTGTTTGCCCAATCCTAACATATTAAAAAAAGCTAATATTTTTGTTAATTAATATTAAGATATAGTCATTTTCATACAACCATTTATTTAATGGGAATATGAGGTAAAATTCTTGCCTGTTGTCAATATTTAATGTCTTAAATATTAGTTAAATAGACTGATTTGAGGATAGATTATGTCTGGATTTGGGCTGGTGGATATGGCAATGAGACGGCATCAATTCAGACCAGATGCCCTGATTGAAGTGCTCCATAAGGCCCAGGAATCAGCTGGCTTTCTAGATGAAGCAGTATTACTACATATTGCCCGGGGTTTGAAGCTACCTCCTAGCCGGGTCTATGGAGTGGCGACATTCTATCATCTTTTTTCGCTTGAACCTAAAGCGCTGCACACCTGCCTGGTTTGCCTGGGTACTGCCTGTCATGTCAAGGGAGCTAATGAGATCATGCTGGTTCTAAGCAATAGACTCTCGGGCAACAAAGATCAGATATCCCTGAAGTCGGCACGCTGCTTGGGCGCATGTGGTATTGCGCCGATTGTGGTGATCGATGGAGAAATCAAAGGTAAACAAACTGTTCAATCTGCCCTCTTTAATATTCAGCAAATCTAAAGATATGGATGCCAACGAACTACAAGGGATAGCCAAGCGCGAACATGCCAGAATTAAGCCGGTGATCATCCGCTGTTGCAGCGCAACCGGTTGTCTCTCCTGCGGGGCTATGGAGATCCAAAATCGATTAAGGGTTCTGTGCATTGACCACCCGGAAATACAGATAGAAACTGTAGGCTGTATGCTTTTATGCGGCAGGGGACCTTTAGTGGAAGTATCAGGAACACTTTATGAACAAGTCAATATAGAGCAAGCCTCTGCAATAATTGCTGGCGACCAGTCAAAGCAACTGAAAGTCTGCGATCTCAGTCATCCTTTTTTTAGTAAACAGTTTCCTATAGTCTTGGAAAATTCCGGCAAGATCAATCCCGAGCGCATTGAATCCTATATTGCCGTTGGAGGTTACACTCAGCTATTGCATGTACTTACCGCCATGCATCCCCAGAATGTCATTGAGATGATCAATATCAGTGGACTGCGTGGGCGCGGCGGCGCTGGTTATCCTACAGGACTCAAGTGGTCCACGGTAGCCAAAATGTCTTCCAAACAAAAGTATGTAATTTGTAATGCCGATGAAGGCGATCCCGGTGCTTTTATGGATCGCGCGGTGCTAGAGAGTGATCCCCACCGCGTGCTTGAGGGAATGACCATCGCCGGTTATGCCGTAGGAGCCAACCATGGATATATTTATGTCAGAGCTGAATATCCCCTGGCTATTGAAAGAATCCAAAAAGCAATCGAACAAAGCAGACAATATGAACTCAGCGGCAATGGTATCTTTGGTTCCGGTTTTGATTTTAAAATTGAGATCAGAATTGGTGCGGGCGCCTTTGTCTGTGGGGAAGAAACAGCGTTGATCCAGTCGATCCAAGGCAGTAGGGGTACACCATCGCCACGGCCTCCTTATCCTGCCGAATCAGGACTTTGGGGTTGTCCAACCCTGATCAACAACGTGGAGACATTCGCCAATATAGTACCAATATTGCGCCAGGGTGGAGATTGGTATGCCAATATTGGTACCGCTAAAAGCAAAGGCACTAAAGTATTTGCCCTAAGCGGCAATGTCGCCAATGCAGGTTTAGTGGAAGTACCTATGGGGACAACACTGCGCCATGTTGTTGAAGAAATGGGCGAAGGGATAGAGGTTAAGGCTATACAGACAGGAGGTCCATCGGGCGGTTGTGTGCCAGCCGAGTTGCTTGATACTCCGATAGATTATGAATCCCTCCAACGTATTGGAACTATTATCGGCTCAGGAGGAATGATTGTAATTGGAAAGCAAGCCTCTATGGTTGAGATGGCTTATTTTTATATGCAGTTCTCTCGAGAGGAAAGTTGCGGTAAATGTATTCCCTGCAGGGCGGGAACTGTGCAGTTGGAATTAGTGCTAAGCCGAATTCTTGAGGGGCGGGCCACTATGGCTCAACTTGAACAAATCAAGCAACTTTCCTATATGGTCAAGGAGATGAGTCTTTGCGGACTGGGACAAACCGCTCCTAATCCCCTTTTAAGTAGCCTGAAGTACTTTGAAAATGAGTACTTGGAATTACTGCAAAAAGAGGAAAACATATCATGTCAGTAATCACCTTGGAAATCAACGGCATTGCTTTGGCTGTAAAGCAGGACACCACCATCTATCAGGCAGCAGTAGAGGCCAAAATATATGTGCCCACTCTTTGCAATTTGGAAGGATTGTCTCCGGTGGGAGCTTGCCGGCTTTGCCTGGTTGAGCAAGTTGGCTCTAGTAAGCTCCTGGCTTCCTGTTGCACCAAGGTAGCAGAAGGAATGGAGATCTTTACCGAGACTCCAAAGTTACAACAATATCGCCTCATGAATGTTGAAATGTTGTTTTCCGAGGGAAATCACATCTGCGCAGTTTGCGTGGCCAATGGCGCTTGTGAATTGCAAGATGTTGCGGTAGCAGTTGGTATGGATCACAGTCGTTTTCCCTATCGTTTTCCAGATCGCCATGTAGATCATTCCCATCCGATGTTTGGCATTGATCATAATCGCTGCATCCTCTGTAGCCGCTGCGTGAGGGTTTGTGATGAGATTGAAGGGGCTCATGTCTGGGATATAGCCAAAAGAGGCGCTGACTGCTATGTAGTCTCAGGATTGAATCAGCCTTGGGGGGAGGTAACTTCGTGTACTAGTTGCGGCAAATGTGTTGATGCCTGTCCCACTGGTGCCATTTTTGTCAAGGGAACTACAATTGGCCAAAAAAATGATGGTCACGAGAAATTGGATTTTTTAATTAGAGCGAGGGAAAAACAAGAATGGACAAGATAAGATTTGCTACAGTCTGGCTCACGGGTTGTTCAGGCTGTCATATGTCTTTTCTGGATTTGGATGAATGGCTCTTTGAATTAGCCAAAGCAGCCGAAATAGTCTATAGTCCCATCAGCTCTGATATTAAGGAGTATCCTGCCGGTGTGGATTTGGTTTTGGTTGAAGGTGGAGTTGGTAATCAAGATAATCTCAATTTAATAAAAAAAGTACGGCAAAATTCTAAAGTCCTGGTCTCTTTTGGAGATTGTGCCATTTCGGCCAATGTTCCAGGTATGCGCAATATGCTTGGTGGTTGTAAATCGGTTCTGGAGCGCTCTTATTTGGAGCTGACTGATAATAATGCCCAAATACCCTCCCAAAGCGACATTTTACCAGTATTACTAGATCAGGTTTTGCCTATCCACCAAGTGGTAGAGGTTGATTTTTTCCTGCCAGGCTGCCCGCCGTCCAGTGAACATATTAAAAACACATTGATGGCTCTATTGGAAGGCAAAACTCCATCTATAGTAGATCCAGAAATACTCAGGTTTGGCTGATTATTATGAATAGAATCATTGTTATTGACCCACTTACCCGCATTGAAGGGCATGCCAAGATATCAATCTACCTAGACGATTCGGGTATGGTCAGCGATGCTAGATTTCATGTCACTGAATTTCGTGGTTTTGAGAGGTTCTGCCAAGGAAGACCCCTAGCAGAAATGCCTGGGATCACTGCCAGAATTTGTGGTATTTGCCCGGTTAGCCATCTGCTAGCTTCTTCCAAGTCGGCAGACAAGATTCTCTCGGTTGCTATTCCAGTTTCTGCTCAAAAGCTGAGACGTTTGCTCAATTTAGCTCAGATTATTCAATCGCATGCTCTTTCTTTTTTTCATTTGAGTAGTCCTGATTTTCTCCTAGGTTGGGAAAGTGATATAGCTAAGCGAAATATCTTTGGTTTAATGGAAGCCAATCCAGAGGTGGCCCGCGCCGGAATCAGATTGCGCCAATTTGGCCAAGGCATCATCGAATTGCTCGCTGGTAGAAAAATTCATGCCAACTGGTCTGTTCCAGGTGGAGTGCTCACTTGTCTTTCTGCTGAAGGTAAGGACTGGATTGGAGAGCGTATAGCTGAATCATTGCATACTATCGAGATGGCTTTAGATCTATTCAAAAAATTACTGGATAAGCAATTTAGTCAAGAAGTAGAGGTTTTTGGCAATTTTCCTTCCCTTTTTATGTCTTTAGTTGGCCAACAAGGACAATGGGAACATTATGACGGCAAGATTCGCTTTGTCGATAGCAACAGCAATATAGTCAGTGACAATTTGAGTGAAGATGATTACCCACAATTTATCGGCGAATCGGTGGAGAGTTGGTCTTATCTCAAATTTCCCTACTACAGGCCATGGGGTTATCCTAATGGTATCTACAGAGTAGGCCCTTTGGCCAGACTTAAGGTATGTCAATATATTGGCAGTGAATTGGCCGATCGTGAATTTAGAGAATTTCGCTCTCGCTCGGGTAATTCATCTTTTTACTATCACTATGCCCGTTTGATAGAGATTTTGGCTTGTCTGGAAAAAATACAGGATTTGATTGAGGATCAAGATCTCTATAGTGATCGACTGCGATCCCAGGCCGGCATCAATCAACTTGAAGCAGTAGGTGTCAGTGAAGCTCCCCGAGGTACTCTTTTTCATCATTATCAAGTAGATAAAAATGGTTTGATTGCCAAGGTCAATCTGATCATCGCAACTGGTCAAAATAATCTGGCTATGAACAAAACCATCGCTGAGATCGCCAAGCACTATATCAAGGGATGTGAGCAAATCCCTGAAAGTTTGCTAAATCGGGTAGAAGCCGGTATCCGCTGTTATGATCCTTGCCTATCTTGCTCAACCCATGCCATAGGTCAAATGCCATTGCAAATAGAATTGATAGATGCCAATGGTGCCATTGTTGGAGAGATTTCTAGATAATTTTAAATCCTAAAATTGCATAGAATATGTGAAGATGCATCTTAATTTTTAGCGATAATCTGCAATGGGATTTTTAAATCGGCTCAGCTTAGGCTCAAAAATATTATTAACCCTGTTGTTGATTACCTTTGTGTCTATGTTTTTGACAGGTTGGGTGAGCTTTAGCAATGGAAAACATTCACTTGAGCAGTTGACTTTTGATCAGTTGCAGGGTTTACGCACTCTCCAAGCTAAGAGCCTTACCAGTAACTTCGAGAAAAACTTAGATCTGGCATTGACCATGAGTGAAGCCAGCGATACGTTACTGGCATTAAATGAATTTAAGATTGCGGCCACCAAACTCGAGAAGGTGCCAATTGACCAGCAGCAACTTAGATATCTCAAAGATTACTACAATAAGGACTTTTTGCCGAAACTGTCTAAAGGTACCGATAGTCAGCCCAAGGCTCAACATTTCATTCCATATAATAGCGTTCAAGAATACTTACAATACTTTTATATAGCTAAAAATCCTTATAAAGATGACGATAAAGCAAAATTAACTTTTGCTAATGATGGCAGTGAATATAGTAAGGTACACCAAAAATATCATGACGACTTTTACAAAATCGTTAAAAGATTCAAATTTGATGATATGTATTTGGTTGATGCTAAGACTGCTCAAGTTGTTTACTCAGAAGGGAAAAAAGTCGATTTCCTGACAGATCTAAGATCCGGACCCTATTCTAATTCTAATCTAGCTAGAGCTTTTGAAAAGTCCATCCACTCTAAGGGAGATCTTACATTTGTATCCTGGGTGGATTTTGATAACTATACTCCAAGTTATGGAGTTCCCAAGGCCTTTATCACTACTCCTATCTATGAGGGTAGCCAGATTGCCGGAGTGTTGATATTTGAAGTAAGTATTGAAAAACTAGATCGTTTGATGACCTTCAATCATCGTTGGCAAGAAGCGGGGCTGGGCAAAACTGGACAAACCTATTTAGTCGGACCAGATTATCTACTGCGCTCAGATGTTCGTCCATTCATTGAAAACAAAGCGCTCGCTCTAAAGTTTTTAAAAGAAAAACGAATTGATCCGGAGATAATAAGAAAAATTGAGCTTCATAATACCCCAATTCTTGCTCTTAAGCTGGACATCGAACCAGTTAGACGCGCTCTAGATGGTCAATTTGGGGTTGTGCAATACAAAGGCTATGAAGATCGCTCTGTCTTGGCTGCTTATCAACCGGTTGAACTTGCCCATGGCGGATCTCGCTGGGCATTGATTGCCATAAAGTACGCGGATGAGGCTTTTGCTCCGATACGCCAACTCACTAGAGAGCTAATAATCACTGCAGCCATATTGGTTCCGATTGTTACGTTAGTTTCAATGTATATTGCACGGTTCCTGACAAACCCAATTAAAAATCTTATAAATGGTACAAAAAAAATAATGTCCGGTGAAAGTGGAATTAGGATCAACGTTGAATCGCGCGATGAAACCGCTGAATTCGCCAAGACGTTTAATACCATGTCCGCCAATCTTGATAGCAAAAACCAGTTGCTCCAAGCTCAAATAGAGGAAAATCAGCGTCTTTTGCTTAATATAATGCCAGAGCATCTGGCTGAGCGTATGAAAAATGGAGATGAAGATTTAGTTGACAACTATCCGGATGTGACCCTTGTCTATATCGAAATTGATGGATTTAATGAGATTGTCGCTACAAGTACAGTTGGTGAATCTAGAAGCTTGTTTAATGAGTTAATTGTGGCTTTTGATCAAGCTGCCGAAAACTATGGGGTTGAGAAATTTAAAACTATTGGATACTCTTACATCGCGGTCTGTGGTCTCAGTATCTCCCGAGTAGATCACATTCTGCGCTCTGTTCAATTCGCCCAAGCTATTGTTAAATTGGTCTATCTATTCAATCAAAAACAAGAATCTCAACTGAGTTTAAGAATTGGTATACATTCGGGTCCTTTAGTTGGAGGAATCATTGGACAAGAACGGTTAGTTTTTGAACTATGGGGTGAGACCATGGATATTGTTAAAGCGATCAATCTGACGTCTGCGCCCAATAATATTCATGTGAGTGAATCTGTAAAGACGGACTTGAGCGATACATATGACATGAAGCTTGTTGGTAATTATGTTGAAACCAATAAAAGCAAAATTGAAATCTGGGCATTACACTCTGTAGATTCTCTAAAGACTGCAGGAGAATAAAGATATGCCTGAGAATTTTTGGTCTTGGTTTTTGTTCATAGTCATAGTCTATCCTGCATCCATTTTTGGTTTAGGTGAGATTTTAATCAATTTAAAGAGCCATGGAAAAAAGCTTGTCGCTCCCATTGAAGCTTTGCGCAATTTAGCCTTGCCTTCGGTGATTCCATATTTAGTTCTCTCCAAAATCATTGCTTGGCCAGAAAATTCCCTAGCCGTGCGGATATCGCAAACTGTTATGTGGATGTGTATTATCTACACCTCTTTAACTTTTTTAAACTCGATCATTTTCCAAGATGCTCCGCAAAATTCTTGGCAGTCCAGGGTTCCCAAAATCATTCTCGATGCTGGTCGTCTTTTGTTGGTTTTCCTGGGAGCTTTCATAATACTATCTGGGGTCTGGGGAAAAAATCCAGCTGGATTAATTACGGCTCTAGGGGTTGGCTCATTGGTGATTGGTTTTGCCCTGCAAGATAGTCTGAGTAATATTTTTTCTGGAATAGTCTTACTTTTTGAACATCCCTTTCAATTAGGCGATTGGATCAATATGGGTGAATTTTATGGGAAGGTCTCCGAAATAACCTGGCGCTCAGTTCGTCTGGTCACCACAAGCCAACATATGATAGTCATTCCCAATGCAGATCTTGCCAAAAACAGGATCAGGAATTTTAACAGGCCCCAACTTCCTTATTTAATGGATGTATTTGT
>CAIPYC010000011.1 GCA_903869185.1 uncultured cyanobacterium
ACTTATATCAGAGCTGATACTCTTTCGGTTCAATCAGATGGCAATGTCGTACTTTACAAGAAAGGTCGTCCAGTATGGAGTACTGGAACTGATAACAACAAAGGGGCCTATTTTGCTATACAGGGAGATGGAAATTTGGTGGTCTACTCTAGACATGGAAGAGTGCTCTGGTCTTCTGATACCGGTGGAATATAAATTGCACACATAAAAATCTTATCAGAAATCACTCTTTTGATAAGCTAAGCAACTTTAGCATATTACTCTTTTGTTTTTTTCACCATATCTTATTATATTATGAGCATTGAAATTTCTTTAATTATTCCTATGTATAATGAAGAAGATAACATTGAAACTTTATTTAAAAGAGTAATTGATACTCTAGAAAAGTTAAAACTGACCTATGAAATTATCTGCGTTAATGATGGGAGTAAAGATAGAACTTTAGAAATTCTTATTAATTATCATCAAACTAATCAAGCTATTAAAGTTGTGAACTTATCGCGAAATTTTGGCAAAGATATAGCTTTAACTGCAGGTATTGACTGTGCTCATGGTAATGCAGTAATTCCTATTGATGCTGACTTACAGGATCCTCCAGAACTCATTGGTGAAATGATTCAAAAATGGCAAGAGGGCTATGATATAGTCTATGCAACAAGAGAGTCTCGTCAAGGAGAAACATGGTTTAAACGCTTTACGGCAAATATTTTTTATATACTACTAGATAAAATAACTAAAGTGCATATTCCTAAAAATACAGGAGACTTTCGATTGTTAGATCGTCAAGTAGTAGAAGCAATCAAGCGTTTACCGGAAAGGACACGCTTTATGAAAGGAATTTTTGCTTGGGTTGGTTTTAAAAGTACATCTATTGTTTTTGAGCGTCAGCCCAGATTACAAGGTAATACAAAGTGGAATTATTGGAAGCTTTGGAATTTTGCATTAGATGGGATCACTTCCTTTAGCGTATTACCACTTAAGGTGTGGACATATATGGGTTTGGTTATCTCAATAATATCTTTAGTCTATGCCTCATTTTTAGTTATAAGAACGATTTTTTTTGGAATTGATGTACCTGGATATGCTTCTTTAATGGTTACTATTTTATTTTTAGGCGGTATTCAACTAATCACTCTAGGGATTATCGGAGAATATTTAGGACGGGTTTATGAAGAAATAAAAGGGCGTCCCTTGTATCTAGTTAGAGACCTTTATGGTTTCGAAAATCAAAAACTATCTAATTTACCTTCAAATTCCTAGTTGGAGTTTCCTCACCTTGGATTAGATCGTGTTCCAACTTGCTCAGATAGAACCAAATGGTAATTACCAAAAGCACAAAGATCGCCTTGACCAATAGTGAAAAATAATCAGCCTGTTCTACCGTGAGCCATAGTAAGGTTCCAATTATCAACAGAGCCTTGCGAGATTTTCTGATATTGGCTAAAGCTCTACTGCAACTGTGACAGTTTTCTGTATGGGCATGATAGCGCTCTAGCAATGTGTGATGTTCAAGTGGAGGCGGAAGACTCTCGCCAGCAAAAGGATCTAACGAATATTGGTCAATCCACTGATGGAGCTTAGAAACATAGATATCAGCTTTGGTTGGCAGGTAAAATGCTTGCACATTTGCGCCTAATTTATCCAGAAATCTTTCTTGATAATGCAGAAAAATCTGATCGTCTTCTAGGATACGATTTTGATTAATGTGTGAGTACCAGCGCGGAGTTAATTTAATAAAAAATTCAGGGATTTTAGAATTAAATTGAAAGGGAAAGCGGGCAAAAATACGACATTTTCCTTTACTGATAGGAGTTACATAGACCACAGTAAGAGTTCTGCCGAATTGCTTAGAAGTCAAATCATGCCACATCAGTAGCGGCGCTATGAACTGGGTATATTGAGTCCCCAATGTTCCCTTACGTGGACCTTCCTGCCAGATTCCACTAAAACCATCCCTATTGAACTGGGTAACTTGCAATTCTACTGGTGCTGCATTTTCTCTTTTTCCAATGGTTCCATGATGGGTAAAGGGAACATGACTAGAATCTAAAACATTTTCTAAAACAGTCAGAGAGTTAAAAGGAAGATCGCGAAAGGTATTGATGATTGTCCAGCTTTGTGGATCTTCTTCTAGTTGATCTACAATCGGTATTTTAGCGGTAAGAGCATTTTCACTCTTTCCAGCATAAACAAACAGGAGACCTTGTTTGACTTGGGTTGGCAAAGGACTTGTGCAGGCTCTTGGACTCTCTTTAGCTTTTCCTCCTTGGGGTTCTTGGGGTATATTTATACATTCACCAGTACCATTAAATGACCAACCATGATATGGACATTCAAGATTACCATCTGAATTGATTCTTCCTTCGGAAAGCAAGGCTAAGCGATGTGGACAGATATCGTCAAAAACTCGCCAATTTCCCCCATCCCACCAGATGACTATATCTCTCTCGAGTAACTTAAATCGATTGGGTTTGTCTCTGCTTAGATCTTCAAGGTAATGCACAGGGTACCAGATCTCATGCCAATCGAAGTCTTTACTATCTATTTCTATGGTCGTCATGGTTATTCTAGTTAAATTTTTTATACCACCAAAAGTCTTAGACGTCGATTCGTGCTAGGCTTTCTTATTATCCAGATATAACAGATCTACTTATGTCAAGATTTTTAAGAATTATCCTTCCAATAGTAATAGTCTTTGGTCTTGTTTTTTCTAATAATATTGCTTGGGCAGTTGGACTATATGATCTACCTAACCCTAAAACAGGCTCCCAAAAATGGTTAATCGATCAAGCAGAAGTAGTCAGTATCAGTAGCGAAGCTCAGGTTAATCGACAACTGGAGAAAGCCTCCCAAATCAGTGGAGACGAAATACATATAGTCACTGTAAAACGCTTGGATTATGGTCAGACTATAGGTGGTTTGGCTGATGAGATTTTCTCGACTTGGTATCCTAGTGAACAAGAACGAGCGAATCAAGTACTATTAATTCTTGATACTCTCAGCAATAATGTAGCTATGCGTGTCGGTGAAAAAGTCAGTGATAGACTCACACCAGAGTTAGCCAATAGCATCACTGATAAAACAGTTGCCATACCACTGCGTCAGGGAAGTAAGTATAATGAGGCAGTTGTAGATGCCGGCTATCGTACCTCACAAATTGTCTTGGGGCAAGAAGATCCCGGAGCGCCCGAGGAAAGAGAAATAAATACTGAGGGTACTTTTACAACAGCAGAAAAAACCGATGATCGCAACGCAACCTTATGGGTAATTGTACTGTTAGTTGTAGCTACGGCTATACCTATGGCTACTTATTTCTGGTATGTAGGCAGAAATTAATATGGCTCGAGGCAGATTTGAACTGCCGACCTTGGGCTTATGAGTCCCCTGCTCTAACCAACTGAGCTACCAAGCCTCTCTTTAGACCTTAATCATGGTAACACGTTCTACAGAAGTTTTTAACTATCCTTTTAAAAAATGTATCTCTCTGATATAACTTACCAGGGCAACCAAAACCAGGCAGAGCAAAATAGTTACAACTAAGCTCAAAAGAACAGCAATTTCCCCGGCAGAAAGAGGACGATCTGTAACATCTAGATAGGTCGAGTCTCTGGTTTTTCCCTCTTTTTCCACCAAGGGAGCGATTACATGCAAACGAGAATATCCTATTTCAAGATCATATAAAGCTCTTTTTTCGGGACTACTCAATGTAGAATAGGCTTCATTGAGTTGTTGGAATTTTTTTGTGGCCATTTCTGGTTCCAATTGGGTAGTATCGGGATGATAGTGTTTGCTAAGTTCTCTGTAGGCACGCCTGATATCGATCGATGAAGCCCATGGCTTTAAATTTAAAAGGCCATAATAACTATCACTGAAATAGTTTGGTCGATCCACTGCTACCGATGTTTCTTTAAACTTAATTATTGTGATTTTAATTTTAACCTAGCAAGATGAAATTCATTTTTAAGCGTTTTACGCTAGTTGTAATCCTGACATTTGTAATTTGGACTAGTTGTTTTGAACTAAACAGCTGGGCAAGTTTAGATGATGATCGCCTAGATGGCAATATATTTGTTCTTTATGCTGGCAATGGTTCATTGGTGCCGGCCAAGCTAAGTTTGGCTGATGCAAATATCCGCAAAATGCCCACTATTTTGGTTTACTATCTAGATGATAGTACTGACTGTAAAGGCTTCTCTGTAGTAGTCTCACGCTTGCAAGAATTTTACGGCAGAGCTGCGAGCATTATTCCTGTCAATGTAGATTCTCTGGCGATCAAGGATAAATATCAACCAACTGAGGTAGGCTACTACTATAAAGGCAAAATACCTCAAACCGTTATCCTTAATGACCAAGGAAAACAGGTTTTCAGCGTCACGGGTAATGTCAAATATGAAGTTTTTGACGATCAGTTAAGAAAGATACTTAATCTTTTGCCAAGAACAGAAACTCAAGAGCTCAAAAGACGCTCTTTTAATGAGTATAATTCTGAATTAGTAAACTAATGTCTAGCAATCCTTACTAGGACATTAGCCTATACTTTTCAAACGCCAGTCTATAGAGAGGGCGCCATATTGTGCGATTGGTTAAAACAACCAAAACCGACATTACCAATGTAGCAGCCAGTAGTAAAGAGTAATCTCCTTTACTAGTAGCAGAGGAGATAGTTGCTCCAAGTCCAGTGGTCTTCAAAGTCTTACCGTGGAATTGAACGTATTCACTGACAATACTAGCATTCCAAGCCCCACCTACAGCAGTTATGATCCCAGTCATTAGATAGGGAAAAATACCAGGAAGAATCAATGTTTTCCAACGGTCTACTAAGGAGAGCTTATAGACCGTGGCCGCTTCTAATAATTCTGATGGTATCGCTTGAGCGCCGGCAATCACATTGAACAGTATATACCACATCGTACCAAGCATCATCAGGGCAATAGAGCCAATTTTTAAACCACCACCAAATTGGATCAATCCTAATAAAAGGATAGGAAAAAGAGCTGTAGCAGGGACAGAGGCAACTACTTGCACAATAGGTTGCAGGAATTTGGCTAACTTTTGGTTGCGACCTATCGCTACTCCCACCGGAACTGTCCAGAGCAGAGATAGAATGAGGGAAATAAATACGCGCAAGGCAGTCAGTAAAGCTCCCCAAAAAACTTCTCGCCAATTTGCAGGATTTACTTTAGATAGCATCATCACTCCTTCCCAAGTGCCCCAGATAACAATGGCATAGGCACCTGAAAAAAATAGCCAATTGATAAATCTGTTTACAACATTATTATTGATAGATTTTTTGGGTGATGTTGCCACTGGTTGAAACTTGTGGGCAATTGCTTGATCTAGGATATTGGTAAGCTTGTTAATTTGCATACCCAGAGCTCTTAGCGTTGGAGATTTTTGGATAAAATTTAAAACCTCAGATTCTGGAACTTCTTCGGCTTCTACAGTCTGAAATTTAAATTTCTCAGCCCAGGCGATCAGTGGTCGCCATACAAATATATCGGTCAATAAAATTACTAGGATTAAATCGAGCACACCAAAAATGATCGCTCTAAAATTTCCATTCTGAGCGGCAACTGAGAGATAAGAGCCTAGTCCTGGTAGATGAAAGTTTTTATTTCCCAAACTAAATGACTCAATTGCCATTAAGAAAAACCATCCACCAGCCCAAGACATTACACTATTCCAAACTAAACCAATCACTCCAGAGGGTAGCTCGAGCGAAAAGAATCTTTGCCAAGCATTTAACCTATAGACCTTGGAAGCTTCTATTAATTCACCAGGAATACCATTGAGAGACTGATAAAAACTAAAGACCATATTCCAGGCCATTCCTGTAAAAATCAAAATAATTGAAGCTATCTCCACTCCAATTCTCTGGTTGGGAAATGTAGCAATCAAAGCTAGAACAACTCCAGGTAGAAAAGAAAGAACTGGAATAGATTGCAATATATCTAAAAGAGGAATCAAAATAGAGGCTGCTGCTTTAGAGTGATAAGCAGTATAGGCGTAGATTAAACTGAAAATCAGAGCCAGAAAATAAGCCAGTGTCATCCTTAATAAAGTCTGTAAAGTATAGCTAGGCAATACTTTTACGCTAGTTGAGATAACTAGCTTTGGATCATAGGCTGTATTGAACTTTGCGGCAGTGTGAAATACCAACATGGCAAAAGCAAAGATGACTAAAATCATCAAAACATCTTGCCATTGCCATCCTCTCGAATCTTGTACTTTATTTTCTGGAATAAGAGAACGGATCATGAATTGTCCTCATTTTTGCTTATTTAATTAACTGGGCTATTATGTTCTATCGGTTCAATATAAATTTCCCCAGAGGGCTCATCATAAACGAACAATTCAGCATATCGACCCCAAGCAATAGCAGTATCTAGCTGCCTTTGGGCTTCATTTTGGGTGAAATACGGCTGTAGTAATTCCAGAAAAAACTCCCCAGAAATTCTCTGCTTGGGACTAGCGGTAAGAGATGCATAGATCTGCTTGATCAACCGAATATTCTGGAGAATCTGCTGACGAATGATTCCCTTACGTTGATCTATGCTACCATCAATAAATTTCTTGCCGACTTGGGTAAGATGAATATCCCCTTCTTTGAGGGAAACCAGCTCCATCATTTTGGCTGCCTCAACAATTGGATAGAGATCATCTAATTCTAGAAGCATTTCCTGAGCCAAGCGGTAGAGGTCTCCCTGGCGATTTTCTAAAATTTCTACGAACCCAGCAATTGCTCCAATTCTCACCAAGGGCAATGATTGATATTTAACCGGCTCTGGAGGTTCCTGTGCGGTAGATTTTACATCTTGCCTAATTTCAGGCAAATCATCTTGATCTGGATGGGTTATGATTCGGTAAATTCTGTCAACGTAGGCTTCAAACTGAGGAGATTTTCGATCCCTATAGTGATTTATATCAACTCTAAAATCTGCTCTGATTCTGCCCGGATTTCTCCCTAGAACTATGATGCGATCAGCCAAGGTGACAGCTTCTTCAATAGAATGGGTGACAATCAAAATTGATTTGGTAGGCATCCTTTTTTCCAGCCAGAGATCAAGTAGTTCAGTTCTCAGGTTTTCAGCAGTCAAAACGTCTAAAGCTGAAAATGGTTCATCCATACACAACAATTCGGGTTCAACCGCCAAAGCCCTTGCAAATCCAACTCTCTGTCGCATCCCTCCGGAGAGCTCCTTGGGATATGCCCCCTCGAAGCCATCTAGACCGATGACATCAATCATTTTTATGGCTTTGGTTCTTCTTTCTTCCAGGGACATTCCTTTGGCTTTTAAGCCTAGCTCCACGTTTTCTTGAACTGTGAGCCAGGGATAAAGGGCAAAGTTTTGAAAAATGATGGCCGCACCGGGGTTAAGCCCGCGTAGTAGAGAATCTTTATAATATATTTGGCCAGAACTAGGTGGAATCAGTCCAGCGATCATTCTCATTAAAGTAGATTTACCAGAACCAGATGGACCTAAGAGGGCGACTATCTCCCCTTCAGGAAGATCAAAATTGATATTAGAAAGAATAGTAATACTTTGTCCATTCGGTTGCAAGTAAGACTTACTGACACCTTGCAATTTTATTAAGGACTGAGTAGTGGTATGTACTGCCAATTGACTCCCCTTGATTAATCCATAACGAAATGCAATCTGATTTTAACAGACTCCGGATTAGTCTACAAACTTAGGCAAAGAAACAAAATTTTTTAGAAAATACGTTTTTTAAGAGCTTTTGCCGATTCAATGCGATCATCAAAATGGATTTTTTGAGTTCCTAAGATCTGGTAATCTTCATGACCTTTACCAGCTATTAGTACACCATCTCCGCTTTGGGCCATTTTAATAGCCTGAGCAATAGCCTGAGCTCTATCTGTTATGACTTCAAAACAAGATATGCCATTGGTACCCTGAACTATGTCATTAATTATTATCTGAGGATCTTCAGTACGTGGATTATCTGAAGTCACAATAGTATAATCAGCCAAATTAGTGGCAATATTTCCCATAAGTGGTCGTTTGGTTCGATCGCGATCACCTCCACAGCCAAATACACAAATCATTTTGCCTGAAATAAAAGGACGAGAGGCTTTAAGTAGATTTTCCAAGCTATCGGGAGTATGAGCATAATCTACAATAACCCCTATATCTTGATTTTGATCTATGTTTATCCTTTCCATTCTTCCTGGAACTCCTTCAAAACTAGGCAGTTGAGCGATTATTTTTTCTAGGGGTATTTCTAGATAACTCATCGCAGCAATTGCGCTAATTAGATTGGATAGATTGAATTGGCCCACCAATGGTGAACTAAAAGTAAAATTACCTTGCGGAGTAACTAATGTACCTGATACCCCATTGGATCGATAGTCGAGATTTTTGGTATAAAAATCGGCACTTTCATTGCTTATTGCGTAGGTCCAGATTTGCTCGGATGGTAAGCTATTGCAAAGTCTTCGCCCATAACTATCATCAATATTTATAATTGCCTTACCCTTGAGGAATTCTGGGGAAAAAAGAAGGGCTTTGGCTTGGAAATACTCTTCCATATTTTGATGATAATCTAGATGATCTTGTGTAAGATTACTAAAGATTGCCACATCGAAAGAACATTGCTTGATTCTGCCTTGGGAGAGAGCGTGAGAACTGACCTCCATAACCGAATATCGACAACCTGCTTCTTGAGCTCTAAAAAGCTGCTCTTGTAATTCAACAGCAAACGGAGTAGTATGCAAGGCTGTTTTCTGATAACCTGTCCAACGGGTATAAAGAGTACCAATTAGAGCAGTAGGCTTTTGACATTCCTTTAGGAAGAACTCCACCAGATGAGTAGTAGTGGTTTTGCCATTAGTTCCAGTGACGGCAATCATTTTTAATTTTTTGCTGGGAAAACCATAGAAAGCAGCTGCTATTTCAGCGCAAGCATTTTCAATAGATTCTGACTCAATCAAGCATTCTCCTGATTGGGCCGGGAATTTACTTGCTGCTTTTGTGGAAACGACAGCAGCTACAGCGCCTGATTTAATACTTTCGAACCAAAATTGGCCGCCATCTACCTTTGAACCAGGTAATCCCAAAAAGATATAACCTTTTTCTATTTTTTGAGAATCGGTAGAAACTCCAGTGATCTCTTGATCTAGATCGACTGAGGAGGGAATGTTGAGCTTAGTTTGAATTTTACTTAGCAAATCATTTAATTTCATACTGGATTTTCTACAATTCACAAAAATTTGTTTAATTCTATCCGAAAAGATTGCTATGTGCTAAGCAAAACCTTTACCACTCTGGATGACCTTCCATATATTCAAACTTCCATCTTGTCCACCTGTGAGCATGACCTTAGAATCAGCAAACCAGGCGAGACAGGAAAGCCCCTGATCTACATGGGTTTGACCGAGTAATCTATTTTTATACCAAATAGAAATTGTACCGTTTTGGCTAACCGAACCAAGCAGTTCACCATTGGGAGCAAAAGCTATAGCTTCTATATTGTCTTGCTCTTGGGCTTGTAACATCGATGGAAGCCAGCCTTCGCCAGCTTTTTTGGAACGCTTCCAAATTACTATTTGATCTATAGTAGCCATAGCCAAAATAGGTTCAAGATGAGCTGACCAGTCCATCTGCCTTATCTTGCCTAAAAACCCGTGGAGTAGCCAAGGATCAGGATTGCCCCATTCAAAAAGTGATACACTTTTATCCAGGCAATTGACCGCTAGATACTTACCATCACTTGACCAGGCAGATCCCACCGGAACTGCTTCAATTTCAAGGTTGATTGGATCGTCATCCCAGTCGGCGCTGTCGTAAATTTTAACTATTTTATCTCCCAGTAAGCTCAATTCTTTTGATAATGGAGGACGCCAAGCTATACCTAAAATATTGGAATCTCTATGCTCAACGGTGGCAACAATTTCATTGCTAGGAAACTCTCTAAGCTGGATATATCCTTTCGAGCTAAATGCCAAAAGATTGCCATTCCATTGCAAGTGTTCTATCCAATTGTTATGGCATTCTATAGTGGTAATCAGCTCACCTTTTGTACTTTTAATCTGCCAAATATAGATGATTCCGGATTGGCCACCTGCTGCCAACAAATTTCCACCCGCTGAAAATTGCAAAACATCAATCGATTGTCCATTTTCTTTCAAGAGCAATTGAGAGTCATTATCGGAGGACCAGAGAAGAACTTCACCTCCAGCCGAAGCTGCTGCCATCAGTCCTGAATCTGAGATAGCCAATTGAGTTATATATTCCTCCAGTTGCCGGGTTGACTGTAGTTTTAAGCTGCAATCGGTAATTATTCTAGACATTGACGAAAATCCTTATCAAGTTGCTCAGCGTTGAGATTGCGTCCAATAAAAACCAGTTGATTTTTGCGTACTTCTCCAGGTTGCCAAGAGCGCTGCGGAATTCCCTCAAAGATCATATGAACTCCCTGGAAAACATACCGCTGCTCATTTCTGGCTATATTCAAGATACCCTTGAGCCGGAAGATATCGGCACCTTGCTTTTGCAGTAAAGCGCCCAGCCACTGGTCAAATTTAACTTCATTGACCTCTCCCAAGGTTTCGATGGCTACAGAGCCCAAAGTTTCATCATGTCGATGTTCATGCTCATGTTCATGATTTTTGTGATCGTGGAGAAAATGAGGATCTAAGGCCAAAACCTTCTCTAACTCAAAAGAACCTATACCCAAAATAGAATCAATCTTGATATCGGCATTTTGGGTAGGATATATTTTAGCCATTATATTGAGCTGTTGAATCTTATTTTCTAATTCTTGTAGTTTTTCCTGGCTAATTAGATCTATTTTGTTGAGCAAGATGACATCGGCAAAGGCGATCTGCTCTTGTACTTCATTGGTGGACCAATGCTGTTCAACATGTTTAACATCTACCACTGTAACGATTGCATCAACCTGGACTCTCTCTTTGAGATCCTCATCGAAGAAAAAACTTTGAATCACTGGCGCTGGATCTGCCAATCCAGTGGTCTCTATCACCAAGTGATCAAACTGATGTTTTCTTTTGAGTAGATTACCGACAATTTTAATAAGATCTCCTCTGACAGTGCAGCATAGACAGCCATTGTTCATTTCAAAAATCTCTTCCTGTGAACCAATTACCAGCTGATTATCGATGCCGATTTCGCCAAATTCGTTGACAATGACAGCAACTTTTTTGCCATGTTCGTAGGTCAGTATTCGGTTTAACAAGGTTGTTTTACCTGCTCCCAGATAACCAGTCAGGATAGTTACAGGTATGGGTTGTTTTTCTTTAATAGACATTTAATTTATAAGTTATGTTAATTAGCATTTACAGACTCAAGGCATGAATCTCTCAAGCGGTTTAACCAAGAAATTAGATAGGTACGATTAGATTCCTGTTGCTGAGGATCCTGCGTGTTTAGGGGAAAGGGAGATAATCCCTTAATAGCTGCTGTTGTGACACAAAACATAGACTTTTGAAAACTTTGACATATCTGTACGAGAAGATCATCTTCTTGTCTAAAACTATTGTGGTACATTTCTTGGAGGTATGATGGCAAAAAATGACTCATATCCTGCATCAATTGGGTCGGAGGTATGCCTGGACCTCCAATTGGCAGAGGATCTGCATAGAGCGCGCCATAAGTAAAAGAGGCTTGATCATAAGGGATCTGATAGGCTTGCGCATTATAGGAAACAGTCCCAGGGAAAGGTCCCCCGCGAAAAAATATGGCATCGACATAGGGCACCGCTAGATCTTTTAAAAAAGTTAATCCAGCCGAAGCAGGAACCACCTCATAAGAGGTTTCCCCAATCTCTATCTGATAAATAAAAGACTTGGCCGCTTCTCGTACTAATCCATCTAGAATATGCTCAACCACTGAATTGATAGAAGTTATCTCCCCATGATCATAGCGATTACTAAGATTGATAAAGAGATCAGACATGATTCGCCAAAATTCACCGAGCCCACGGTAATAAGTCATCACACGTAATTGCTCAACTAAGAATTCTGGAAAAACCCTATCAAGGAGCAACATCAAAGGATTGTTTTTAAATTTTTTGGCAATAATCTCCTTAGCTACCTTGTAAAAATCTTGACTATCTATATATTGATCCAATCCGCCGCCGCCATGCCAGTACATGGTTTTCATGCAATATTCAGAATACTCATAATTAATCCGATCATGACACCAATGTTTCCATAACTTGCCTAAAGAAACCTGTCCGTTGAAATACTTGAAAAAAGGAAAGATATTGAGAACCTCCCTTTTGGCTATGGAATTGAGGTTGTTAGAATAGGCATCTAAGACAACGCCATAGCTCTTGAGAATCCCCACAACTTCTATCAAGTTAGTAGGTGAATCTCTTAAGAGAGCATCTCCTTTTTCTAGGCGTTCGATATAATCGGCTAAGGGATGGAGCGGAGTTTGCATTTTATTCCCTATTATTTTGCTAAAGATGGTGAGTTATCGCTAATGTTCACTGACAGTTCACTTTTTCCTAAAAGCAGCAAACCAGCTTGTGGCTCGCTCCAGCGTACCAACCAATTGGGTTGTATACCTAAAAACAAGATCAATATAGCCAATGTCAGCGAAGGAATTCTTTCCCACCAGTAAATTCGAGGAATTTTAGCTAGCTCAGGTGTCAAACGGCCAAAAAAGACTCGATTGATCATCAATAGAAAATATACAGCAGTTAATCCACTTCCTATCAAACACATTAGGGTTTGGATTGGAAAAATGGGAAAACTACTTCTAAAAACCAGAAACTCTGCTATGAAACCAGCTAAACCAGGAATTCCAGCACTGGCCATAGCGGCAAGAATCATTAAGCTGCCGGTGATTGGCATACCTTTTTGTGGATTGAGCAGTCCTCTTAGATAATCTACATCTCGGCTGCCTGTCTTTTTATAGACCAGTCCAACTAGAAAAAACAACATTGCTGAGATCAAACCATGTGTGACCATCTGAACAATGGCTGCAATAATACTCAATCGGGTGCTGGCTGCGGCCGCGAGCAGTACATAAGCCATGTGAGCAATAGAAGAATAAGCAACTACCTTTTTCATATCTTTCTGGGCTATAGCACATGATGCGCCATATAGAGCGCTGATGGCCGCTATGGTTGCTAAATATGGGGAGAGGGTAGACCAGGCATCTAGAAATAATCCTATACCAAATCTGATTAACCCGTAGGTTCCCAATTTGAGCAAAACTCCTGCTAGAAGGATAGAAACAGATGTAGATGCTTCGACGTGAGCATCAGGCAGCCAAGTATGAAAGGGAAATATGGGAATTTTGATTGCAAGGCCAATTAATAGTGGAATCAATAACAAGATTTGTACATTCAAAGGAAGACCATTTGAGCGCAGTGGTTCGTAGGCAAAACTATTTGCTCCGCTCAACCAGACCAGCCCAAGAAAAGAGCTAAGTACAAGAAAACCAGATATTGCTGTATATAAAAGAAACTTCATGGCAGCATAACTGCGCTTTTGTCCGCCCCAGATAGCAATCAAGAAGTAAAGGGGAATTATCTCTACTTCGTAGAAAAGGAAAAACAAGAGCAGATCCTGTGCTAAGAAAGCCCCGGTTACCCCAGCATTGAGCAAAAGCATTAGACTGTAGTAAAAACGTGGACGATTTAGGTCTGGGCTACTACTATAGAGAGCTATAAAAGTGAGTAGACTGTTGATAAAAAGCAGAGGCAGAGACAATCCATCTAAACCAAGCTGATAATTTAACCCCAAATACTCTAGCCAAGGCAAATCCTCAACAAATTGCATCTCAAGCAACTCGGGTTTAAAATGCCAACCTAAGAAGATCGTGGCAATCATTATAATGCCGCTTACAGCCAAAGCTATTCTACGACAGGTTTTACTCTCGATTGTCACGGGAGAAATAGTAAGAGCAATTGCTCCAAGGACCGGAAACCATACTAAGAAACTAAGCATCGACTACCCCCAGAAATACCTTACCATTGACTTTTTAGAATAGACCAGAGCAGCAACCATTGACTTTTTAAAATAGACCAAATAAGAAGACACACTGCAATCATGATCGTTAAAACATAAAATTGGGTCTGTCCTGAACCACTATACTTTAGGGTATTGCCGCTCAAGATCGTAAAGAAACTGACAAAGTTGACCGCTCCATCTACTACGTACCTATCTAGCCAATTAGTCACACGAGCAATAAAGGCAACCAAAGCGACAATAGTACTTGCATAGATCTTGTCGAGATAAAAGTCATAGGCAAACATATCCTGAAAGAAACGACGATAAAATTGAGTCGGCCTAGACCAAGACTTATCCAGCTTTATACCCAAACCAACAGAAATACCTAAAATACCAGAAAGAACAATCAAAGGAAATCCCCATCGCACCAAAAAACTATCGCTATACTCGAGCGGATTGACAGAACTCAACCAGAGTGTCCACCTAATTGGAATCAAAGGAGAAAGAATAGTCAGAATAATCATGCTGACCATAGGAACAGCCATGAGCCAGGATACTTCAGGTGCTCTTCTGGATTTACCCTGCGGTTGTCCTAGAAACACTAGACAATATACTCGAGTTAGGTTTAAGGCAGAAAGAGCATTAAAAATTGCCAGAAAAATCAGTAAGGGATAAGAAACATTCCACTCTCCATTGAACCAGCGCGCAAAAGTCCAAAAGATTCCACCAGGAGTTAAGGCTACTAAACCAGCCGAACCAACAATAAAAGCCGCAGAGGTTGCTGGCATCTTCGACCAGAGACCACCTAGTTCAGTTATATTTTGATCACTGGTTGTTAAAATCACAGAACCAACACTCATAAATAAAAGTGCTTTGGCAATGGCATGACTTAAAAGTATTAAAAAGGCAATGTCAATATGGCCTAGACCAACCGAGACAAACACTAATCCTAAATAGGCACTGGTCGAATGTGATAAGGTGCGCTTAATATCTATTTGGGCTATGGCCATCAGGGAGCTACCAAGGGCAGTTATTACCCCTATGATGATCAAGGCATTGGAGGATATTGGGGATAAAGCAATAACTGGCTGTAATTTGATTAATACATAGGCTCCGGCAGATACAACTACAGAATTGCGCATAATTCCTGCCGGATTGGGCCCTTCCATCGCTTCATCCAACCAGAGATTTAACGGAAACTGAGCACATTTACCGAGCGGACCTGCGATCAAGGATAATCCCAATAGAGTCGCGGCTATAGGTGGGAGAGAAAAGCTCGATGTCCATTCTTCTAACTGAGAAAAAGTGAGTCCTTGTCCGTAGCAAGAAAGAGCCACTAGTCCCATAAAAAGCACTATATCACCCACCCTTTTTGTCAGAAAGGCATCTCTTGCTGCTGTAACTACAAGAGGTTGGGCATACCAAAACCCCACCAGTAAATAAGTCGAGAGTGTCAACATTTCCAGTAGCGCGTAACTTAAAAAAAGAGAATCACTCAGGACAAGAGCGCTCAAGGCAGCTTCAAAAAACCCCAATAGTCCAAAAAATCTACCCAGTGACCAGTCTTTTTCCATATAGCCTACGGCAAATATTTCCACCAAAAAGCTTATAACGCCAAGCAGTTCGAGCGCCCCCAAGCTTACAGGAGAGATCTCAATAGACAAAGGCAGATCTAGATCGGCTACAGTTAGCCAATGGTAAACAAATTGTTGGGCTGGTCTTTGCCAACTCACACTCAGAACGCAAGTACCATGTATTAAGGCTACTCCAGTCATCAAGATGTTAATATAAGCAGTAGGACGAGGACCTGACTTACGTATTAGACCCATCGCCCATGGAAGGGATAGCAGTGAGCCAAACAAACTATAAAAAGGTATTAACCATACGTTTTCAAATAAAAACTGCATGCAGAATTAGCCTCTAGCTTAGAAATATAATTTTTGTAACTAAATTTTTTTAATCTTTGATTCACATTTTGTTATATTTTACCTGAATTTTGCATCAAAACCAGGGAAAAATGAGTTGGTTAATCGCAATAGAATTTTTAGATGGATTGGCTTTTTGTTTGGATAAATACTAAATTCTGAAAATATTAGCAGAATAAATGTTCTAATTATGCTGGGTAAATTAGGGATATTAGTATATAGACTCTTGGCTCGTTCCATTTCGTCTATTTTGGAAATGAAGAAGTCACCGCTATCACGTAAAGACTTCTCAAGAGCGGGACTCATTTCATCCAACATCTCGTTCAATCCGCGTAAGTAAAGAAATATTTTCCACAGAGCAATTGTGGCGAAGATACAAACTAAGCTCAGGCAAAAATTAAAGGCAAGAACAAAAAATAACATCTTCGTGCCTAATATAGATTAGCATTTTGTTATACTTGGAATCCCGGGGGAATTAGCTCAGCTGGTAGAGTGCTGCGATCGCACCGCAGAGGTCAGGGGTTCGAGCCTCCTATTCTCCATGATTCAAACCCACCAATAAATCAAGACTGTAGATCAAGATCAATGCCCTTGCCAATGAGTCCCTGCATTAGGGTCTGGTGGCAAGATCTTGCAATTTTCGGGAATAGGTTTATTAGGATCTAGATTAAGACATTTATCTGCAGTCGATGCCAAAATCAACACGAACGCAAGTCCTATTAAAGGCAATAATATACTCAGTGCTACTTTCCTATTGTTCCGGGTGATTCTCTTGTCCTTTGCTATCCAGATTGCCAACACTACTGGCGCGACCATAAAAATCAAATAATCTCCCATAATCTGAGCTCCCAAGGTTGACAATAATGAAATTGTTATTTGTAGTTGCAAGTTATAAATATCTCTCTGAAATCATTGTAGTAGAACATATTCTACAAATAAAGAGATAGCCTCAAAATATCTGGCAATCTAAGTTTTAGTCAGTATGGGATAATAAATGTTAAAAAAAACTTTTCCCATGAATCGTAAGGTACTTGTTATCGGCAACGGTGGTCGCGAGCACGCTCTGGCGTGGTCTTTACTTAATTCTTCTTCAGTAGATCTTGTCATCTGTGCTCCTGGCAATGGCGGTACTGCAAATTTAGAGGGCTGCGAGAATCGCTCTATAGATGTGGAGGATTTTTCTTCTTTAACCAAGTTAGTGAAAGAAGAAGCCTTGGATTTTGTAATAGTCGGCCCGGAATTACCCTTATCGCTGGGGATTGCTGATCACTTTCGCAGTTTGGATATACCCGTATTTGGACCAGTCCAGCAGGGAGCTCAAATTGAATCGAGCAAAGCCTGGGCTAAGAACTTTTTTGCAGATGCCAAAATACCGACAGCCGCTTCAGCTACATTTACTAATCCACAAATGGCCCAGTCTTATCTCAAAGAAAAGGGAGCTCCTATTGTTATCAAAGCAGATGGATTAGCTGCAGGCAAGGGCGTAGTTGTGGCAATGAATTTACTAGAAGCTCAAAATGCGGTAGAAGAGCTTTTTATGCAAGGCTATCAAAAACTAGTTATAGAAGAGTACTTGGAAGGAGAAGAGGTTTCGGTTCTGGCTGTAACTGATGGTGAGGATTTTCGGTTACTGTTGAGCGCTCAGGATCATAAGAGAATAGGGCAAGGCAATACTGGACCAAATACTGGTGGAATGGGCGCTTATTGTCCCTCGGGCATAGTAAATCCGGAGATTGAATACCAAATCAGAGAAAATATTTTCCTACCAACTTTAGCCCAATTCAAAAAGATGGGGATCGAATATTGTGGTGTTCTCTATGCGGGATTAATGGTTTGCCCAGATGGAGTTGTTAAAATATTGGAGTTTAATTGTCGATTTGGGGATCCCGAAACTCAAGCAATTCTTCCACTTTTAAAAACTCCCCTGGATGAATTGATTGTCTCTTGCATCATGAAAGATTTGCGAAAATTCCCTCAACTTGAATGGCACCAAGCCCATTCAGTCTGTGTCATAGCAGCATCAGAGGGTTATCCCGGAAAGTATACTACAGGTCACTTGATTGAAGGGATAGACTCACTTTCTCATAGCGACGCCCTTGTTTTTCAAGCAGGAACTATACTCGACGGGAAAAATATACTAACAGATGGCGGAAGAGTTCTTGGTGTAACTGGAGTAGGCATAGATTTTTTTGCAGCCAGAAACCAGGCTTATTCAACCCTAGAGAAGATATCTTTTGAGGGAATGTATTCCAGACCGGATATAGCTCTCAAAAAAGTACAATCCTAAATGGCATGCAAATTTAAATTTCTGCCCTAGATTTTGAGATAATCTGCCTCCTCTTGTAACTGCTGAACTAACTGGAAGTCGCCTTTGCTGCGAGCAGCTTCGATTCTACGCTTGAGGTTAACTCTCAGATTTTCTTTGTGTGCTTCTGTGTTACTGGTAGGAAAGTTTAAATTGATCTTATTCTTTAGGTCGATTTTCATTGTTATCTTATAAAAAGCCTGAATGCTCAAAATTCACAATATTGTAATTATACACAAATTGTAGTCTACGCTACTGAAAATTAAAATAATCTTAATGAATTTGCGAGAGTATATAACTTAAGCGATCGTAGTCATCTTTAAGCAAAATACTCAGTTGTCTACCTACCCTGACTAACCAATCGTGGTCTCTTTGCCTTAAGAAATATATCTCTCTGATCACTGCGGCAATTAGTGGTTCAACGGGAATATTGCTGATTTGAAGCAAAATACGGAGAAAATCCAACTTCTGGCTAAATCTGAGGACATCTTCTGCCTCACATTGATAGACGGCTTGGTGAATCTGGGGAGGCCGTGGGGGAAAATACTGATAGAGAGATTGATCTTGATTGGTCTCGAAGCCCACTAGACTGACCTTGAATTCAGTTTTTAACATGGCAAAAATTTGCGGTTGCTGTTGCCTCAGCTGATCTAAGGTTAGTCCTAATGCTCTGGCCCTGTGTACTGAATCTATGGGGCTGGTTGTGGCATAGGTCACAATACCAAAGATAATATTGCCAGATTCTTCATCTTTGGCTTTTACCCAGCTGCCAAAAGGAGGCATGGCCGGAAAACTTAACTCCTCAGGATCAAGGCATTGGGCCAAAAACTCACTAGTTGCCGTCTCAATCACTTCACCAATATGTTTGGGATGTAGACGCTCACTGTTGAATTGGGGAAGAGGTAGCCTCATAATTCAATCTAGCTTTATTTCTTGGTCGGGGATGCTTTTGTTAAATCAACTTCTTCGACTTCTTTGAGCCGGAAGGTAACTATCTTATCCCAATTGCCTCCTTCAAAAAGAACAGCTACTTTTCCGTCTGTAATTCTCTGCACCAAGCCTTCAAAGCAAAAATAGGTATCGTTCGGGTTGATAACTTTAACGACTGTACCAGGTAAAATCATTTTTTTAAGGTTTAATATGTTGATTGCAAATGCTATCGATTATAATTCTAATTCCAACTTTTTAAGTGAGAAATATGACCTTCAGGCAAGAAACCGACAGTATGGGCAGCATCTCTGTAGAAAATCATCGCTATTGGGGGGCACAAACCCAGAGATCTCTATACTACTTTGATATAGGATCAGATCTAATGCCCAAGGAAGTCATCAGATCCTTTGGAATCCTCAAAAAATCCGCTGCTCTTGTCAATCGAAATTTAGGTAAATTAAATTCAGAATTTGCCGAATTGATCATCCAGGCTGCAGATGAAATAATTGCTGGAAGACTTGATGAGCATTTTCCACTCAAGGTTTGGCAAACTGGCAGCGGTACCCAGACCAATATGAATGTAAATGAAGTGATCTCCAATAGAGCTATTGAGATCTATGGTGGTGTTTTAGGCAGTAAAAGCCCAATTCACCCTAATGATCATGTCAATATGTCTCAATCTTCCAATGATACTTTTCCTACTGCTATGCATATTGCTGCGGTTCTCTCGGTTAAAGAAAAACTCTTGCCGAATTTAAAAGATTTAATAGAAGAATTAGAAAAAAAATCAATAGAATTTGCCGGGATCATTAAGGTAGGTCGCACTCATTTAATGGATGCCGTGCCTCTTACCTTAGGACAGGAGTTCTCTGGTTACCTTTCTCAGCTCTCTAAAGATTTCACAAGGATCGAAGCGAGTCTAGATGATCTCTATGAGTTGGCTATTGGTGGAACAGCAGTAGGTACTGGACTCAATACCCATAAGGATTTTGCAGTTATGGTTGCCAAGGAGATAGCCAATCTTACCAATATGCCTTTTGTCACTGCCGAAAACAAGTTCGCTGCCCTAGCGTCCCATGATGGACTGGTTATGTCCAGTGGAGCCCTCAAGACACTGGCTTGTTCGCTAATGAAGATTGCTAATGATATCCGTTGGCTTGGTTCAGGCCCGCGTTGTGGACTGGGAGAGTTAATTTTACCTGCTAATGAACCCGGTTCCTCGATTATGCCGGGTAAGGTAAACCCTACCCAATGCGAAGCAATGACTATGGTTTGCGCCCAGGTCATTGGGAATGATTCTACAATTGCTCTATCTGGTAGTCAGGGTAATTTTGAATTGAATGTCTTCAAACCGGTTATGATCTTTAACTATCTCAACTCGGTTGAATTGCTCAGTAGTGCTTTTCGTTCATTTAGGGAACATCTATTGGTCGGCTTACAGCCCAATCTAGTTCAAATCGATGCGTATTTGAAAAACTCTTTGATGTTAGTGACAGCCCTCAATCCTCATATTGGCTACGATAAAGCCTCTGCTATAGCCAAAAAAGCTCATGACGATGGGATAACCCTACAAGAGGCAGCTATCAACTTGGGTATATTAACCCAGGAGCAGTTCACTGATTTAGTACGTCCGTCCGATATGCTTTCACCTCAGCCATAACAAACTATGAGTAAGATAATCTCCCGACGCAGCCTGGGAATCCATTCCTGTTTTGATATTGGTGTTGGAAAAGACCACAATTTTGTTTTAGAAAATGGACTGATTGCTTCTAACTGTTTCAATAAGTCTCACTCAACAGCCTATGCCTATATCACCTACCAGACGGCTTATTTAAAAGCTAACTATCCCGTTGAATACATGACAGCTCTTCTGAGCGCCAGCAGCGACAGTAAAGAGAAAATTGAAAAATATCGGGAAAACTGCCAAAAAATGAATATTGAGGTTAAACCACCGGATATTAACCACTCTTATAAAGATTTTACCCCTGTTGGTCAAAAGATTCTTTTTGGGCTATTGGCAGTCCCCAATTTAGGTGAAGGGGCAATCGAAGCTATTATTAATGCCAGAAAAGATGGAGTTTTTAAAACTCTGGCTGATTTTTGTCAGAGAATTGAGCTGCAGATGGCTAATCGGCGAGCTTTAGAAACCCTCATATATGCCGGAGCATTTGACAGTCTCAATCCCAATCGGAATCAACTTCTCCATGATCTAGAGTTGATCATACCCTGGTGTCAAAAAAAAGCCAGAGATCGCGATAGTGGACAGATGAGTCTATTTGATTTGCAAACCGAGGCTGGAAATATTGCCGAAGAAGCTCCCACTGCCCCGGCTGTTGAGGATTTTTCTATGCAAGAGAAGTTAAAGCTGGAAAAAGAACATCTCGGGTTTTATCTTTTACAACATCCCTTACAGGCAATTAAACAATCTTTAGATTTGCTATCTCCAGTTAATTTAGGAGAGCTAGCTAAACTTAGAGCTCGCAAGAAAGTTTCTGCAGTGGGGATGATTACTGAGATCAAAAGGCATATGACTAAAAACAATACAGCTATGTCTTTTTTAACTATAGAGGATGCATCAGGCTCTGTCGAGGCAGTTGTTTTTTCCGATGCCTTTAGCCGATTGGAGCCCTTTTTGCTCAAAGATAGCCATCTAATGCTTTGGGGTAAGGTTGATTTTAGAGATGATCGGGTTCAATTGATCATTGAAGATGCTGAGCCGGTCGAGGAAGTCAAATATATCAAGGTTGAACTTACTCCAAAAGATGCAATTTTGCCAGATAGGCAAGTCCAGCTCAAGTTGATTCTTCAAGGAGGCACTGGTAGAGCCAAGGTTCCGGTGATTGCTGTAATCGATGATGGACAACAGCGCTATATCATACGTCTAGGCGAGAAATTCTGGGTTCAAGACGCCTCTGTCACAGTAGAACTACTCGAAAAAGCCAATTTTAGTGCTTCTTGTGTTTCTCTAGTAACTTGATTGCGCATTCAAAAAAAGATAGGCGATTTCTTGCGAGATATCATGTTAAATATAAGCTATGCAATATTTTTTCTTTAGTCTATGTTGGCTCAAGAGTTGATTTTCCAAGCTATTCAAGACCACCAAACTGGAAGGCTCCAGGAAATGCTCGATAAAGGGGCTGATCCCAATTGTCGGGATTCTAGCAATTCAATGAGCGCTCTGCTCTATGCTCTAAAAAACAAGGACATAGCCATTGTCAGGATATTGCTCGAATCAGGGGCTGATCCAGATCTGAGCCAATCGCCGCCAGGACTTTCTCCGCTGATGCTCGCCTCTGCAACCGGACAGGACGAGGCTATAGATCTGTTGATTGAATTTGGTGCCAGGATCAATGGGGTCAATGAAGATGGTTCCCCTGCATTGATGGCCGCGGCCTATCATGGCAACCTCACGATCCTCTCAAGTCTTCTCAAGGCAGGTGCCTTGGTTAACTTAGAAGATAAGGACGGAGATACTGCCCTTAATATTGCCATCAAATGCGAACATCTCGAAGCAACAGAACTTCTCCTAGAGTCCGGGGGGGATCCTTATCAGGGTTTAGGAGCATTGCAGATTGCTCTGAGGCAAAAAAATCAAAACATTATTGCGCATTTAATAGAGCGTCAAGTCAGAATTAATCAACCCAACCAACAGGGAATGAGCGCTCTGGATGTGGCGATCCAAACCCATCAGCAGAGTTTTTTGCTCTATGCCCTCGAAAAAGGCTATAGCAAGGAATTAGGACAGCTCTTTTTGAATGCAGTGGCCGAAAGAGATCTATCGACGTTCCTGCTGCTTCTTGAATTGGGACTGGATATTCATTTTCAAGATGAAGATGGCTCAAGCGCTCTCCATCTTTCTTGCTTGGAGGGATATTTTGAAATAGCCAAAATTCTTTTAATTAAAGGCGCTAATCCCAATATTACCGATAATATAGGCGATACTCCTTTGCTTTTGGCTAGTCTACATGGACATACCTTGATTGCGCAGCTCCTGCTGGAATTTGGAGCAGATCCAAGCTATGGAAAGCAGGGCGATACTCCTTTGGCACTTGTCCTGTTTCGCGGGAATTGGGAGATGGCTACCATATTGCTAATGGGCGGGGCCAATCCCAATATATATCTAGAAGATGGCAAAACCGCCCTGTCCACTGCTGTAGTTACCGGTAAGTCAGAGCTTTGCAAAATCGTTTTACAAGCCGGAGCCGATGTCAATATGCCAGATCGCAGCGGCTCAACGGCCTTGATGTGGGCCAGCCACCTCGGCAATCTGGCTATCGTTGAACAACTGCTATCTATTGATGGTATATCGCTAGATCAAAAAAACCTAGGTGGCAATACAGCCATTAGTCTTGCCCGCTCCAACAAAAACCAGGCAGTAGTGGATCTTCTCCTTGGAGCCGGAACGCTTTAGTGATTCCATTCCCTCTCTTGCAATTCTTTTTGGGGTAGAAAAAGATTCTGCTCTACGGAGTCTTTGATCTCTTTTGTGATGACATTGCCACCGTTGAGACAATCTATCAAAAGCAGATTAGCCTGATAGTAAGAATAAAGCAAGCGTTCTTGATCAATAGAAAAATTCCATTTGTGCTCAATATTGCGATACTTGGATATTGCGGTTCTCAGCTTTGCAAACCAGTGAAAATAACTTGTACTCCACCAGGTTTGGAATTGTTGACGACTTTTATTGGAATATGGCAATTCGTCCAGCAGATTTTGCAGAGATTGTTTAAGCTTGGCATCCTGGATGATTTTGATCGTATTGGAAAGAGACTGAGCGCATAAATATGTGCAGTTTAGCGCAGTAGGATTGATTGTACATTCAAGGCAGAGATGATCTAGGGCAATATCCAGAATCACCCCTTGATCGAGAGCGCAAGATAGTGCAACTTGAGAAGCAAGATCGGGCTTGGAGATCAGAGCCAGATAAAAACCACGAGTGGCAGAAAAATTGGGACGGAGCTTGACTACTTCATCAGATCTGCGCATAGTCCAGGCTAAAAACTCCTGAATATGGGTATCTTTTTCCACCAGAGAATCTATTTTGTTCTTCATCAACAAAATCAGGGAATCGGCATTTTTGAGAATACCTGCACTTAGCAGAAAAACCTCTCTCCAGCGCAGATCACAAATATGTTCGACCATTTCTCTGAGTACTTGATCATTTCCCTTAAGGTTATAATCGGCTACAATTTTTCTGGCCGTTAGATACTCCTGAAAAACCAAATAAGCAAAAGAATAGAGATCTTGTGATCTTCCGATGATGATCCCATGCTGGAATTCCAATGATGCAAAGATTCTCTCACTTTGGCCTTGGAGTTCTTCAGGTTCATCGGATTGATCGGATTCATGGGATAACTTGGTTAAATAGTCTGATATATAATGCTCAATATCTTCTTTTTTAAAAAGAAAATTATCATTTATAAAAGTAATATAGGCAATTTCAGAAAGCAGTTTTAGTTTTTGAGATGATCGAAGTAATCTGTAATACACATCTCTTTTGAGATTACGGGATTGATCCCATTTGATCAAGAGAATATCCAGGCACTGTCTGTAAAATTCGGATTCCTTGATGGGAAATAACCCCCGATACTCAAAAATCCAGCAGGCTAAATGCAAAAACAATGGGGTCGTTACCAGTGAGCGGTATTTGAAGTTTTCTGGTTCTTTGAGACTATCGAGCATTTGCTCAGCTTTTTGAGCGATATTCTCAGACTTGGCGGCGGAGCTATCAATCGCCGAAAACCACTTATGTACAAAAATACTGATCTGCTTTTGGGTAAAAGGGGCAATCTCTACATCAAAAAATCCTTTGAGAGAATCGATTGCAGCAGAAGTTCTGCAGCTGATTACCAAAATATTGTCCGGATACCTTTCCAAAAGCCGACGAATTGAATTTAACAATGGATCGGTATTTCTCCTTAGTACCTCATCGATTCCATCAAACAGCAAGAGAAAAAGTCCTTGAGCGAGCAATGGTTCAATATCTGTATTGATTTGGGATGAGGCAAACTCCTGATTGATATAGCTGAGTAATCCATGTTGTTGCTCAATATCCTCCTTGATCCAGTCTACATAGTCTCTGCAGGAGATAAAGACAGGAATTAGCGTGGGTAGATAAAGACCCTTACTACATTGGTACGCCAGGGATTGCAAAAACGTAGTCTTGCCAGAGCCGGCCTTGCCGAGCACCCTAACTTTTCCGTACTTCTGTATTGTAAGCATACCTGGAAGTTGCTTTTGGTAGACATCTTCGAGACCCAAACGGTCATATTCTATCAAGGTGCTTTTCTTGAAAGATTCATCCGAGAGATAACTTCTCGAGCTGATTTCTTCAAGTACGTTGATATCTACATAGAACTCATCCATACTTACCGTACGGTGAGTATCAAGCAGATTGACAAGGCCGCATTGTTCGACGATCCGCTCTTGTCTGGCTCGCTTGATCCGTGCAACGAGACGCTTACCCTCAAGTACGTCGATCTGGTCAATTTCGAAGATATCTTCCGGGGGATTGAGAGCAACCAAACGCCAATCCAACCCTAGTACTCTACAAATATCCATAAATATAAAGCGATCCACCGGCTGGCCTGTAAAGAAGCGCCAAATTGGTTGACGTGTTTTCAGGCCGACTTGGACTGATAAACCCTGTTGAGTCAAGCCCCTATTTGAGAATGCTTTCTTGGCATTTTTTATGCCATCAGTTGAGGCTTGGAGCGATCTTTTAGCCATATTTTACACGGGTTCTTTTCGCGAATCCTCAAAAACTATATATATAAATAAAAAAATACTGTTTGATTTAATTCATTCTGTTGCTCGTAGATTGTGCTGATATTGGTAACTATATAGAATCATGATTATTTTTTTTTGCACTATGTAGTTCATTAATCAATTAGATCACTTGTAATCCTAGCATTTTTGTTTGATATACAAAGACTCTAGGATAAAACTAGTTAGACCTAATTGTATTAATAAAGTCCCTGTTTAACTTGATTTGTATTATCCGGATCTTCCCTTCCTACAATTTAGATGTTCTTAAGAATTCCTTTGGTTTTGCTTCATTAAACTTAATATTTCCTTTGGTTGATATTAAGATTTAAGCTGTTCTTATACATTTCAAACATATCAATCATGAGATAAACGTCATTTAAAACATATTGTGTGCCAATATTTTATATATCGACCCCGATAAAGCGATCAAAAACCACTCAAATTCACTCTCCGTAAAACCATGCCAGAACTGTTATCTCTCTTAAGCGATCAAGAGCTCAGTAAAACAAACCAAGTTGACAAGGGGCTATGTTACTACATCAACAAGACTGAAACTCTCCAGACGGTTAGGGCTACTAATCAGGGCGTATGTTATCTCGAATGTCTGGTTTTTCCTCAAGAAAAGGTGATCTTTGCAACATTGGACCAGTCCCATTTGGAAATCAATTCGGCCTATCGCTCCGATGGGGATCAAAGCGGCAAGGTTGAATGTAGACTTCTTTGTATCTAAAACTTCTCCCCAAACAAGACCTTTTGATCTAATATAGAAATATTATTTCTGGGTCAATATGGGATACGATCAGGAGCTCTATCAACATAAAGAATGGCTTGGGCTCGTGCAGCCGGTGGGTTTGGTGGTTTCTCCGCCAGCCCTATCCAA
>CAIPYC010000012.1 GCA_903869185.1 uncultured cyanobacterium
A
Organism: uncultured cyanobacterium; assembly: GCA_903869185.1. Lineage (GTDB taxonomy): Bacteria > Cyanobacteriota > Cyanobacteriia > Cyanobacteriales > Microcystaceae > CAISPN01. The sequence goes on from CAIPYC010000012.1 coordinate 2, forward strand.
GGACAATGATGGGTTACTTCCCCTCCTCTTTCTGCTCGATGTATTGGATATGGCGAGCAATCCAGTTCAAATTTCAGGTACTGGAGTGATGCGCCTGTTCCTAAGGTATAGACTGCTGGATGTTCCAACAATAGCAAAATATCAGCAAGACTATCTGAGTTCTGTTTTTTATTTACCAGTGAATGTTGCCATTTCCAGGACTTTTCATAGGGAATTAGCCCGAGACAATGGACATGACAAATCCTTAGCATGATTCTATTAGTTTGATTCTAAAGAAATATAACAGTGTGCAAAGGAAAATAACAATGATTCCCTAAATATTACTGATAATTATCATAATTGAGATTTGAAGTGTTAATCTAGAAGAGAGGAAATCGACTGTTTGAATCGTCTTGATTTTTAGCTTAAAAGAAGCCAGAATCGAGGATCATATTCTCAATGACAATGGAGAAGCAATATGAAGCTCTTAATCCAGGGAAATAATATTACGCTAACAGATGCAATCAATGATTATGTCCAACAAAAATTGGATAAATCTATTAAGCATTTTGAAACATTAATCACCAAGGTTGAAGCACATTTGTCTGTTGAGCGCAATCCAAGGATCAGTAATAACCAGAAAGTAGAGGTTACTGTTTATGCTAATGGTTCTGTTATTCGTGCCCAGGAAAGTAGCGAAACTCTCTATGCAAGCGTGGATATGGTGGCTGATAAGATCGCTCGTCAGCTTCGCAAGTACAAAGAACGCCTATTGGATCACAAGGATAAAGGTCATCTTAAACCCGGCGATCTTGTTACAGAAGAAACAATTAATGAAAGTTTGGTTGATAATTTGACTGCGGTTTTGCCTACTAATGTTGTGCGTACTAAGCACTTCGTAATGCCCGCAATGACCATTGAACAAGCGCTCGAAAATCTTCAATTGGTGGATCATGATTTTTATATGTTTCGCAATCATCGAACCAATGAAATCAATGTGATTTACAAGCGTAATCATGGTGGTTATGGTGTTATCCATCCACGCCCAGCTTAATGAAATCAATCAATTCAATCAAATCCACCTCTCTTGATAAAGAGAAGTGGATTTTTTTGTTTACATATAGAAAATTTTGATGTTAAAATCAGTAATGTTTACCTTTGGAAAAACTTAAGTTTAATTATGAATAAGATCCTTGTTAGATTACTGATATGTTCCAGTTTGGCAGCTGTTGTGGGAATTGAACCAGCTTTGGCTGATTCAGCCAATTTGGATGATGGAATAGTTTGCGTAGCGGGTAAGAAGGATGGATACTATTTCTATACATCGACAATTGACAATTCATCCATCAAGCTGAAACAACCAGTCTCTCTCACCATTTTGCAAAAACAGATCACCGTAGGAGAAAATGATTTGGTGATTATCGATAAGTCCAAAAAAACTGTAACTTTGACCGATTTTGAAACCGAGACTATCTCTAATCCGGAATCTCAGGTTGTAGATACGGCTAATACTTCCTTAAACGGTAAAAATATATTTGTTGGAAAAACAAAAAAGAACGCTCCTATAAGCTTTGCCCTATCTAAAGACTATTCCAAAATCAAGATTAATTTTGCTGATAAAATCTATTCTGGCAAATGCCAATAGTAAATTTCCGATTAGAGTTATTTAGAGTCAATTAGTTACCCTGCTCTATTACGGTGGGGTATAATATTATTAAAAAATAACTTTTCTAATAATTCCTCTAATTCTATTTGTCCTTTTCTCAAAAAGCCACCAAAAGAAAATAGCCAAAACAATTAGGGTTACTAACTAGCCAAAGTAAACAATAAGTCCTAAGGCCTTAGGTTGTACTTTAGCTTTTTGATAAAATAATGTAGCAATTAATAGAACAAACGGAAAGTGAGATAAATCTACGTACAGGACAAAAATTGAAGACAGAGATGGAAGTCATTTTGTTTTAGATCTAGATCAACAAAATGGAACGCAGAAAATCAAGTCCATAACGAAAAATATTTTTTGCTGGTCGACCATGCTTTTTTATTTTAATGGGAGAATGCGAGGATAACCAT
>CAIPYC010000013.1 GCA_903869185.1 uncultured cyanobacterium
CCCCATTGCTTTTCACCATGTTGGTGATTATGGCTCTGGTTACCACATTCATGACATCCCCGCTTCTAGAGTGGATTTATCCCAAAAAATCAATCCGTCTACAGGAAATAATACCCAGTAATTTACACAGTTCGCCTAAAGAAGATAATTATCGTTTATTGGTTCCGGTTTCTAATCCTACTAGCCAGAAGGCTCTTTTGGAGCTGGCTGTTGCAATAGCAGGTGAAAGCAACCCCTATGCCACAATCTATCCAATGAGCTTAATTTCCGTCGATCAACACTACGAATTTGGCAGTACGCCGGTTGAAGTGGAGAAGTTGGTTCATGATAGGATTTCGCAATTAGAAGATTTGATTTCCGAGCTTAACCCACCTGTACAAGATAAATTTGGATCGCCTATAGTACGCGTTTCCGGCGATGTGGTTAAAGAGACCACAGATATTGCGCTTTTGCAAAAGATTGATCTAGTGATTGCTGGTTGGCACAGACCCACCTTCAGCAACAACAGACTTGGAGGAAGGGTTGGACAGATTCTCTCACAAGCTCCAGTAGATGTTGCCATCTATGTTAATCATCTTGTTAGCAACAATTTTGCTCGACTGTTTGTACCATATTCAGCTACAGTGCACGATGACTTGGCTCTGGAAATAGCTCTGCGACTTTTAGTTAACAATCCCAATCGTCATTTAAAGATACTTCGAGTTAATGACGATTATCGTGAGGAACAAGCGTTTGGGCATGAATTCACCAAGCTAATCGATTTACTCCCTTCTGATGCCAAATCACGTATAGAAATTGAAACAGTTCGTTCAGGGGATCATGAACCAATCAAAATGGCTATTAAATTTTCACTTTCGGCTGATCTGACTATAGCAGGTGCATCTGGAGAGTGGGGCATTGCCCGTCAAACCCTGGGTCGCTATACCGATGAATTAGCAAATAGTTGTCAGTCACCTTTATTGATTACCCGTTGCTCAGTCAAAAGCCGATCTCACTTACTTTCAGCGATGGAATCAATGACCAAAATTACAGGTAAAAAAACAGAAGCTTAACATTGCAGTAGAATAAGTTAAGAATTTTAAACGAGGAAGCAAGTCCATTGTCAAAACGTTATATTTTCAGTTCTGAATCAGTTACGGAAGGACATCCAGATAAAATCTGTGATCAAATCTCAGATTCTATTCTTGATACTTTGCTTGAGCAGGATGAGTATAGTCGAGTTGCAGCAGAAGTAGTTGTCAACACCGGACTAGTACTTATTACGGGTGAAATCACCTCCAAGGCCCAAGTTAATTTTGTAGAGATAGCCCGCAAGAAAATAGCCGAAATCGGCTACACGGATGCCGACAATGGTTTTTCAGCCAACAGTTGCGCAGTTTTAGTTGCTATGGATAAGCAATCTCCCGATATTTCCCAAGGTGTTACAGCAGCTCAGGAAAAAAGAGAAGATCGTAGTTCAGATGATTTTGATGCTATAGGTGCCGGTGATCAGGGAATTGTCTTTGGCTATGCCTGCAATGAAACACCAGAATTGATGCCCCTACCTATTAGCCTTGCCCACCGGCTGGCTCGTAGACTGGCTGAAGTCCGCAAATCAAAACTGCTGGGCTATCTTAGACCTGATGGTAAAACACAAGTTTCAATTGTCTATGAAGATGGACGTCCTGTTGCTGTAGATACTATTCTTATCTCTACCCAGCATGATGAAACAATAAGCGGGATCAGCCAAAATGATGCAGTCCAGGCCAAAATCAAACAAGATCTTTGGGAAGTAGTCGTTAAGCCAGTTTTTGAGGATCTTTCTCTTTCAATTAGCCAAGAGACTCGTTTTTTGGTTAACCCCACGGGTAAATTTGTAGTAGGTGGGCCGCAGGGAGATTCTGGACTTACTGGACGCAAAATCATAGTAGATACCTATGGCGGTTATTCTCGTCATGGTGGCGGTGCTTTCTCTGGCAAGGATCCCACTAAGGTAGATCGTTCTGCTGCCTATGCTTGTCGGCATATTGCCAAAAATATAGTTGCGGCTGGCTTAGCTGACAAGTGTGAAGTACAGGTAGGTTACGCTATTGGTGTTGCTCGTCCTGTCAGTGTTTTTATCGATACTTTTGGTACTGGTAAAATACCTGAGTCAGATCTGCTTGAACTAATCGATCTACATTTCGAATTGCGTCCAGCGGGAATCATTCATCGTTATAATTTACGCCAATTACCTAAAGAAAGAAATGGGCGTTTTTATCAGGATATCGCAGCCTATGGGCATTTTGGACGTGACGATCTAGACTTGCCTTGGGAAAAACTCGATCTAGTTGATCAGCTTAAGGGAGCAAAATCTCACAGCTTTGAAGGAGCTGCTAAATAGCTCAGCTGGATATTTTTTCAATAGAGGATTATTTATGATGATCCTCTTTTTTTTGGTTAGATCCCACATTCAGCAAATTATACCAAATTAAATGGGGTTGATGACAGATAGGGCATCGAGAATAAAACAATAACCAGTAATATTCGCAATGATTTCAGGAGTTAACTCAGCTAAGAGTTGAGTTAATTTGGTTTGTAGTTGATCTAAGGTTTTAAATGAAGTCCACTGATATAGCCAAAAAGCCTTGAATAACTACTGCCACTGTCCAATTGGTTTAGTCCCAAAAGCTGTTATCAATTGTCTAATAATGGTTTTTAGTCCAAAACGACTTTCATCTTCTACAAAATAACGAACTGGTCGTTCATTTTCTGGATTTAACAGATGATAGTACTGACTTAAGAGGATGAGATCATCTGGAAGGTTTTTTTAAAAGCCTCTCTTTGTTCCTTGTTTTGCTTATAGTTTTGAGGTCTAGGGACTTTCAGCTTAGCTTTCAGTCGATAACGAGTCAGATGATAGACTGCATGATACTCTGCCTGAACTCCTAAAGAGTTTGACAACCATTGTTGGATATCTCCATAGCTAGCAAAGCCATGATGAGGGTCTTTTAATCGTTTTGCTAAAGCAAATTCTGCCCATTTAGGGATAATACGGTTACCTCCTCCAGGTCGTTTCTTAACTCTTAATAGAGCATCCAAACCTTCATCCCTATATATTCCTAGCCATTTCCGCAACGTTCCTCTATGTCTTCCTATTGCTTGAGCAATTGTCTCAATGTTTGGTGCTTTCTCTTATTTTAACCAATAAAGTACTTGTAGTCTTTTTTTTGACTATTAGTTCTTTTGTTTGAGTTAATCTTTCCGACAACTCCTCTAGGCTTTCTTTTACCTTAATCGCAGTTGTTCCAGCTATTTCAATTTCTCCAATTCTTCATCCCCCATTTTTCCCCTTTTATCATTCCTTAGATTTAAATTTGTATAAGTTCGGCATCATCCGCATGGCGATCACTGAGACAAAATACAATGCTTTTCTGTATTTGTTGCTCTACGACATGAGATTTGGATTTGACTGTTGCCGGCTAAGCATATCTTGGGATAATAGAGGTATATTAGACGTGCTTATTTTATACCCATGGCCAGAATAGAAAATAGTAAACTGTGGTTGGCTGCTCTCAAACCTCCAATGTATACCGTGGCGATTATGCCCATCATATTGGGTTCAGCTATTGCCTTCTATCAAACTGGGCAATTCAAAGCCGAAATATTCTGGCTTTTTCTAAGCGCTGCAATTTTCATTTTGGCGTGGCTAAATCTCAGTAATGATGTTTTTGATGCTGAGACTGGAATTGATGTCAGAAAAGCTGAATCAATAGTCAATATCACCGGTAGAAAGAGCTTGATTTTTTGGATCAGCAACTTAATTTTAATATTGGCTATTGCTGAAATTATAATAATAGCGTGGTTACAGCACAGCCCAATTGTATTGCTCATTGTTTTGTTATGTTGCGCTCTAGGTTATAGTTACCAAGGTCCCCCTTTTCGTCTGGGCTATCAGGGATTGGGAGAAATAATCTGCTTTATCACTTTTGGTCCACTAGCTATTGCTGCTGCATACTATTCGCAGGCGATTCATTATTCATACCTGAGTTTAGCGATTTCAGTGATCATTGGACTCAATACTTCCTTGATATTGTTCTGTTCTCATTTCCATCAAGTTGAAGATGACTTGGCAGCAGGAAAATTATCTCCAATCGTCCGATTGGGTACAGCAATGGGGGCTCAGATTGTTACCATATTATGTCTTGCACTCTATGTTTTGCCTTTGATTTATTGGTTAGCTGGAGTAATTCCAATATCATGTCTACTGATTTTTGCCAGTTTTCCCTTCGCCTATACATTAATTAAGCATATGCAGTCCAATCATGCTCAGCCAGATCTCATTAGAAATTCCAAATATATTGCCGTTAAACTACATTTCTTTTCTAATTTGTTACTTTCAATTGGTTTTGTGTTAGCTTCTGGTTAAGGAAGATCATGCTATCTTTAGATTTGGAGTTTTAAGGAGATTACCATGAATATGACATTACCTGAACCAGTAAAAATATGGTCACAATTTGCTCATCCCATTCTTATGTGGATATTATTAGGGTTATCAATATACGCTTTGTACTCGGGCATTCAATTGCGCCGTATCAGAACAGTTGACCAGGAGACCAGAAAAAACCTGATCAAGGGACACTTTAATACAAAACACTATCAAATTGGCTCACTCATTTTGGCTTTGATGGTCTTGGGGTCTCTTGGAGGAATGGCTGTAACCTATATTAACAATGGTAAATTGTTCTTCGGTCCTCATCTATTGGTGGGGCTAGGTATGGCAGGCTTAATTGCTTTTTCTGCTTCACTTTCTCCCTTTATGCAAAAGGGTAATGACATAGCTCGCTATACCCATATAACACTCAATGTAACAATACTAAGTCTGTTTGTTTGGCAGGCTGTCAGTGGCATAGATATAGTGCAGAGAATCCTTGCGCGCCTATCCTAGTACTTTTATTTGCTTTTTATATTATAATTAGTAAATCCCCCAAAGATATTATTTAACAATGTTAATAGAATCTCATCTAGAAAATTATGTTGGATAAATTCCGTCAATGTTATCCAAATGGAAGCCTTATCTCTGAATTAGTTCAGATTGATCACGGGCAATACATTGTTCGTGTTTTGTTGCGAAACGATGGAAAAACTCTAGTTTCCGCCTTGAGCAGTTCGGGCAATCTGGAAGAAGCCGAAAATCAAGCTATTGGAAGGGCTCTCTCTTTACTGGATTTAAACAAAAAAAGTCAACTGGAACCGACTAAATCTCATCCTGTAACCCCAGATATTTCCTTTACCTCCAAATCTGAGCCAATTGGTTTGGTAGTTGAGGAAAATTATATCCAACCGCAAACAGAGATTGTTCCAGAAAAATCCATAACCAATGGACATCAATCTCCCCAGCTACCCTTGGAAACCGTAAAGCCTATGGATAATTCCGAGATGATTGCAATGATCAATATGGAACTAAAGCGCCTTGGCTGGAATACTGAAAAAGGGAGAGATTACCTCCTGTCAACTTATGGCAAAAAATCACGACATATGCTTTCTGACCAAGAACTTATGGCCTTTCTAGAACATCTTAAAAATGAACCCTTAGAGCAACAGGAGCACTAAAAGATCTCGTAGCCAAAGAGATTGGCATTAACCTCATCTAGATTGAGATCCGATAGTCCATATTCAGCCCATCTTTTATTTACCAATTCAGATGTCAGAAGATCGCTTTCTAGTGCCTCTCCCCATTCATGTTCGGTTTCTGGAGGAATTTTGGTAGTAGCGTCGATTCCCATTCTTCCGCCTAGGCCAAGCTTTTTGCTGGCAAAATCAAGGGTATCAAAAGGTGTTTCCGGTAAAATAAATACATCGCGCGATGGATCAACCTTGGATGATATGGCCCATACTACCTGACGGGGATCTCTTATGTTGATTTGCTTGTCTACAACTATGACAAATTTAGTATAAGTAAATTGTGGTAGTGCGCTCCAAAAGGCAAGAGCTGCTCTTCTAGCTTGTCCAGGATATGCCTTATCAATGGAGATGATTGCAGCTTTATAACTGAGGGCTTCCATAGGTAAGAAGAAATCGGTGATCTCCGAGACTTGCTGTCGCAATATTGGAGTGTAGATTCTATTGAGAGCGATGGCCAGCATTGCTTCTTCCTTGGGAGGCCTTCCGCTGAAGGTGGTTAGATAAATAGGATTCTTGCGATGGGTAACCAGATGGAACCGAATCAATGGAGAATCTTCTACCCCACCGTAGTAGCCCATATGATCGCCAAAAGGACCATCAGGTAGTACTTCACCGGGAGTGATGGTTCCTTCCAAAATGATTTCAGCATCGGCAGGTACCTCTAAATCCAGAGTCTTGCACTTTGTCAATTTGACGCCTGAACCACCATAAAGACCGGCAAAAAGCCATTCTGAGAGATCTACTGGAATGGGGGTAGCTGCGGCCATAATCAAAAGAGGATCTATTCCCAAAGCAATAGCGATTTCCAAGGGTTTTCCAGCTTCAGCTGCTTTGCGCAGATGACGAGCTCCGCCCCTGACCGAAAGCCAATGAACAGTCATTGTATTTTTGGATTGCAATTGCAAACGATATACTCCAACGTTGGGAGTATTGGTCTGACAATCTTTGGTGATAACTAAGCCCAATGTGACTATTTTGCCAGCATCCTTTTTGTAGGGTCTGATGAAGGGAAAATCATTGAGATCAAAATCCTCAACTATTGTTTCCTGACAAGATGGAAAGAAAGTACCCGATGATGGCTTGGCTCTGAGAATATCAAAAAGTACTTTGGCAAAATCCACAGCCTGTGAGATTTTTTTAGGTGGTTTAGGTTGCTGGAGAAGTGCAAGTTTTTGTCCAAGCACTTCGAGCTCAGTTGGATGTTCCATATTCATAGCCCAGCAGATGCGTTCCAATGTTCCCATTAGATTAATAGCCACTGGAATTGAGCTACCCTTAACATTTTCAAAAAGTAGAGCTGGCCCACCTGCTTGAAGAAGACGACTAGAGATTTCGGCAATCTCAAGATCGGGATCAACTAATGCGTCAATCCTTCTGAGCTGATTTCTTTGCTCCAATAGTTTAATGAATCCTCTAAGGTCCCTAGTCATCGTTTGTTTCTTTTTTTAATCTAGTTTGTCTCTCCATTATCAATTTTTTTAGCCTTGGTAAGAAGGAAGCGAATTTCCAATTATAAGACAGTAGTCTCATTGACTTCTTTTGTCATAGGATAGATAAAGGACTCTGTTTGTTCGGTTTCTCTAGAATAAACCTATCTTTTTTAAGGAAAACGATGATCAAAAATTTACTATGGGCTTTATTGGCCTCACTGGCTTTCTTTTTTAGTACTAATGTAACTCCTGCTTTTGCCGTCGAACTAACTGAGGCAACTAGAACCGTAACCCTTGATACTGCAGGTGGGATAACAACACTCAGCACTCAACAAGTCGCTGCTGGTCAACGCCTGTTCAATCTGCAGTGTACTAAATGTCACCTGCAGGGAAAAACAAAAACAAATAATAATGTCAGCCTGGGCTTAGATGACTTATCCGGGGCTGAACCGGCTCGCGATAACCTACTGGCTTTGGTTGACTATTTAGAAAACCCCACCAGTTACGATGGAATTGATAGCTTGGCAGAATTACATCCCAATACATCTAGACCAGATATTTTTCCTGAGTTAAAAAACTACACCAAGGAAGATCTCAACAATGTAGCTGGCTATATGCTGATCGCGCCTAAGTTGGATGTGCGCTGGGGTGGGACTATCTACTTCTAAATTAATTGGTTTTTTATAACAAATATAGCTTGAAAAGCAATTCTTCTAGAGAGGGTTGCTTTTTTTTGTAAAAAGACAAAAACAATTGATTCTCATAAAATTTAATCTAATTTAATACTTATTTTCCTCATGGATTGTAAATTTTGTTACCAAATTCGTTAACATAAAAATGGCTTACAAGGAAGCCTCATATTTAATATAATCATCTCATTTGGAGAGAACAATGACTAAAACAGTAATTGGACTATTTGACGATAGAAATGAAGGCGAAAAGGCCTATGCAGCTCTTCGCAGTGAAGGCTATGCCCAAGGCGATCTAGACATTCTGACCAACGACGATAAAGATGATGTTCCCAAGCTTGCTAATCTACGTAACAACATACCTTCTCCTGATTCTGAAGTATATCTTGAGGGTGTTCGTAAAGGCGGAACCATCATCACTGCCAGTGTTGCCGATAGTTCAGTTGGAAGAGCTACTGAAATCTTGTCCAACTTCAACATAGTCAACATTGCCAAACGCGCAGAAGAATTCAGAAAGGTTGATAGCAAATATGAATTGAAAGATTCTGCTAAACATGATGATGTAATTGACGTTATTGAAGAAGAATTACAAGTTGGAAAAGAACAAGTAGAACGTGGTCGCCTGCGTATTTACAACGTTGTAACTGAGCGTGAAGTTAGCCAAAATGTTTCTCTACGTGATGAAACAATCAGAGTTAATCGTCGCCCAATCAACCGTGAAGTTACCATCACTCCAGATCTATTCAAGGCTCGTTCTTTTGAAATGGTTGAGATTGATGAAATTGCCAAAGTTTCCAAAACAGCGCGTGTTGTTGAAGAAGTATACCTAGGCAAAGAAGTTGTTGATAAAATTGAAACAATCAAAGAAACCCTTCGTCGCCAAGATGTCGAGATTGAAGAAATTGCAACATCTCGCACTTTCCAAGATTATGACGGAGATTTTCGCAGTTTCTATGGCGCTCATCTGACCAACAGTGGCGTAACATATGATGCTCTCAAGCCTGCTTTTAATTTCGGTTATTCCCTGGCTACTCGCGAACCATTCCGCTCTAGTCCTTGGTCTGCTGTCGAAGCTGATTCTCGTCGTATCTGGGAAGACAAAAATCCTGGTACATGGGATCAAAACGCTGCGGTCATCAAATATGCTTGGGAAAAAGTTCGTAGTGCTAAGTAATGCCATTGCTTTTCAACTAAATTAGAATCATTTGGATGATAGGCTTTTGTCTGTCATCCATTTTTCCACTACGAGCCTTGTAGAATATATAAACTTATCAACGACTACGGTAATAAAGGTATGCAGTTAAATTCTATTGTCCATTCGAATAATTTATCAGGCAGAATTGTAGATTTTGAGGGAAATAGTATCGTAATTGATTTTGAAGATGGAACTCGTACATTGGTATCTGTCCAAAATTTGATTCCTCAAGACGATGGAACCTATAAAATCTCTAATTTGGTAGATAGGGTGGAATTATCTGACCATGAAGAAATGGTTATTCCAATTGTTCAGGAAGAACTTAGCATAGAGAAGCAGAAAATAGAACGCGCTAAGGTACTTATCAACAAGAGGATTGAAACTTGGGATGAGACTGTCTATACTCCCACTACTACTCAAGAAGTTGTAGTTGATCATGTTCCTGTTGGTCGTCTTGTTGAAGATGAGGTACCTAAAGTTAGAGAAGAAGATGGGGTTTTAATTATTCCAATCATTGAGGAGATTATCGTTGTAGAAAAACGTCTCTTTTTTAAAGAAGAGGTGAGGATTTCTAAGCGCAATACTACCTCTGATGTTGCTCAAACTGTAACATTACGCAAAGAGATAGTTGATATCGAAAGAATTGAAATCAACCGACCAATAGAGGAGAATTTATCTGAAACCACAGAGCAAGACTGAGCAGGTTAAAGTTTTTTTTGGTAGCGCATTCCAGGTAACTGCTGAACCAATCCCAGTAATTCTAGTTCTAATAGAAGTCCTGAGACTATACTAGAAGGTAAATTACTCTTAAACACCACTTGATCAAAAGATAATATTTCACCCGAGAAGATCTGCCAAATATTTAGGAGCTCATCCGAGATTTTTGGTAGATCATTGTCCGTTTTGCTGGTTTTCTTGCTGAGTCCAGGTAATCCACCCAAAGATAATATTAATTCGTCAACCGAAGTGATCACCTCGGCACCTTCGCGGATTAGCTTGAGGCACCCTCTGGCTTCTTCTACATCCGGTGAGTTAGGTAGTATATATATATCTCGACCAAATTCATTACCATAGCGGGCGGTTGAAAGTGTCCCGGAAATTTCTGGCGCTTCAATCACGATCACGGCTCTGCTTAATCCAGCTAGTAGACGATTGCGGGCGGCATAATTTCCTTTTTGTCCTTTTGTGCCATGGGGATATTCGCTCAACAACAGTCCGGATTTTTGGATATTCTGGTAAAGTCTATTGGTGCTCATGCCATCTAAACCTGTTGCCAGGATGCCAATGGTTCGACCACCTGTTTCAATTACATGTTGCTGCGCTTCGCCATCAATACCATTAGCCATGCTCGAGACTATAGTGAATCCTTCTTGAGCTAGATTCTGGCTGATTTTTTTTGCCCATTGCCTCCCATGAAAGGTGGGCTTGCGAGTACCTACTAGAGTAATACAAGGTACTGCACCTGTATTTTCCCCTTCAATCACTTGCCCGCTGTAATACAACACAGGTGGTGGACTGGCTATTTCCAGTAAAAGCTTAGGATATTGTGGATCAGCTGGTGTCCAAAAATTAGGATTTTTCTCGAGATGTTTCTCCAAAAAATCAAGGGGTTTTATTTCTTTTCTCTTGGCAACAATGCTTTCTATCAGAGATGGTCCCAAGCCATCGACCTGGGCCAATGTATTTCTATCGGCTAACCAAGGAATTTCCAAACCACCAAAATGATCTGCTATCCTTTTTAGCAACACTGGACCGATATTAGATATCCCAGACCAGGCCAGCCAATAGATACGTTCATTACTCATACTTTTAGTTATGGTATTTTATTTAATTGGGTACCAGAAGATCCCACTGCTGCGCGGCTTCCTTGAGGGCAGATTCTATTGTTTTTTCTCCCAACATGGCTGCCTGGAGGTTTTCATAAATTATTTTTTGCAATTGATCTCCGCCACGTCTTGGAGGAATCAGTACCTCTGCGCTTTGTAATTGCTGGGTACTGACTTGGCGAGCTCTGGCAAGACCTGAGTTATTCTTTTGGGTACTGAGAGTTTTTTCGTATTTCTTAAGTCCTTCTATGGTAGAAGGCAGAACATTTGCGGCCTGAGCAAACTCAACTTGATTCTGACTATTGGTAACAAAAAGAGCAAACTTTACTGCAGCAGAGATTTGTTTGCTATCTTGGGGGATCACCAGATTCATAATAGCTACGCCTCTTTTCCCATTCTTGCCAGTGATAGCGGGAGCTGACTGAGTTATTCGAGCAATGTTAGGAGAGTTCGTGATAATGCTTTTAAAAAATTCAGCTCCAGTCGAAAGCATTGCCAATTGACCAGACTGATAGAGTGCAACGGCTTCGCGGTGACCTTGAGTGAGAACCTCCGGTGGCAGGATTCCACCTTGATAAAGATCAACCCAGTATTTAAATGCAGCTATTCCTTCGGGGCTATCGAATGCCGACTTTCCCTCACTATCAAATAGTTGAACTCCCATTTGGACAAGGGATTCCAAAACCTCATTTGAATCGCCCGGCAAGAATGTCATGAAAAAGGCGTATTTACCAGTCTTTTCCTTAATTTTTTTTGCTACTGTGGCTAATTCCATGTAGTTAGCTGGAGGCTGATCCAATCCGGCTTTAGATAGAATTTCTGTATTGTAGAAGAGGATATCAGTAGTCAAATACCAAGGAACGCCAAAAGTAACCTGATTGAGAGAATTTGCTTGCCAGATCTTCGGCAGATATTGTTGAATCGTGCTAAGGGAAAGGTGGGCATTGAGATCTAGCCAAGCTCCACGACTTGCCAAAAGAGATGCAAAATTAGGATTCAAGTTTACCACATCAGGTGCAGTATTTGAGGAGACTGAGGATAGTATTTTACTTTCCATCGCATCCCAAGGGATATCGACCCATTTCACCTTAATATCCGAATTATTTTGTTCAAACTTTGTAATTAGTCGGTTAAAATATATGGTAAAATCTGGCTGTAGCTGCATAGTCCAGAATTGAAGCTCTGGTTTTTCTGGCAAAGAATGATTAGAACAGCTAACCAAGATGCACGAAAATACCCCTATAATGCTCCAGAAAAAGATCAAACCTAGCTTACTATTTTTTAACATGTCTAGATATAAGCTAAATGCATTGCGAACAATAATAGCAGATTTTGCAACAGGACTTTAATATTTGAATTTCTGGTTGTAAATGTGATTTATTGTGATTTATATGGTGAATTCTGTAAAAAAAATTTTTTCCGATAGAAAGGGTGGATTTGGTTTAGAAATCACACCTGAGCGCATAAATTTAGCTCAATTATCTAAAACTGATCAAAATTATAAACTGCTCAAATATTGTTCTGTTGAATTGCCACAGGGTATATTTGACGAGGGTAAAATTGTAGATTCGCAATCTCTGGCGGAAACTATAAAGAAGTTAATGTCAGATAATAAAATCAGAGCAAAAAAGATGGCTATGGCTTTGCCATTAAAAGAAGCAATCATCCGGGTACTCTCTGTTCCATCTGAGTTGGATGAAAATGAATTAAGAGATTTGATCCTTTTTCAAGAAGCAGAGCTCCACATCCCCTATTCCAAGGAAGAGGTGGATTTAGATTATCAAAAGTTAGATTTCTTTCTAGATGTAGATGAAATAGAGAAAGTTAATATTCTTTTGGTAGGAACTAAGCGTGAGATAACCAATTCCTATGTTGAAACTGCAAAAAGGGCAAACTTACAACTCAAGGTTTTAGAGGTTAATAGTTTTGCTTTAATGAGGATATTAAAAGGACAATTGCAGCAATTCGGTGACAGGGAGGCTGTTGTCTTGGTTAACATTGAATTTGATAATACAGAAATAGTTATTTTAGTAAATGGCAGGCTGCATTTTTCACGCACAGTTCCAATAGGAACCCTCCAAATTCGGACTGCCCTGTCCAAGGCAATGGAGATCCCTTTTGCCAGAAATATGGATATACTGCAAGATCTATCAATGCCAGCTACGATATTTGATAGTATGATTACGCCGGCAACAGTGACAGATCAAAGTATTAATTCTTTGACTAGGATAGTAAGTGAATTAACAGATGAGTTGAGACGTTCAATCAATTATTATCTCAATCAGAGCGAAGATCTTGAAGTCGTACAAATATATTTATCTGGACCTGGAGCGGCAATTAATCAGCTCGATGAGTTTTTTACTCAGCGATTAAGTTTGCCTGCGATTCGACTTGATCCAATAGCTGCTCTATCATTAAAGCTCGACAAAGAAATTCCCGAATTTGAAAGGCCTGCACTAGGGGTGGCTTTGGGTTTAGCAATGAGGGGGCTTTCATAAAATGTCTGATATAGAAATTAATCTTCTCAAAGGGCGCATACTGGAAGATGAATTTCCAGATAGAGGTATTGGTAAAAAGTCTATTGTTTCAGGTGGTTTAAAAGGACAAACTCCTATCCTTATAGGTTTGGGTGTTGCCTTGTTAAGTCTTTTGGGTGTCAATGCTTTAGGTTGGTTTTTAAATAGCCAAAATCAAATTACCCAAAGTCATATAACTCTATTGAATACTCAATTGGCTGCGTTTAAGGGTGAAAAAGAAAAACTCAAAACTATAGAGCAAGATCTAAAAAAAATCAATGATGAGAACAGGGCAATAGTTAATGTTTTTACTCAGGTTCAGTCAGTTGCCGCTATTCTTCAAGATATTGGAGATCAAATGCCCCAGGGTACTGTCCTCAATTCTGTAGAATTTTCAGATCAGACAGCTGGTAGCCCAAAAGCTGGAGCTTTGGCTACTCAGGTAAAGTTATCAGGATCAGCCAAAGGATTTAATGAAGTCAACGATCTTTTGCTAACCCTACAAAGTTCGACTTTTTTTAATCCACAAACATTAAAAATTGAAAATGCAGAACTAAGTGATATTGTATTTACATTCAACAGACCTCAAAAATTAGCGCATGGGGTTTCTTGGAAACAAAACAAGAACACCTTGATAGTGAAAACATCCAGGGAAGAAACTGATATTAAAGTTCCAAACAAGGACGTTAAATATACTATTAGTGCGCAATTGAGTCCTCTTGCTGAAGATACCATCATAGATCAGCTCCAGCAGAAGGGGGCAGTAGGATTATTGACCCGACTGGAAACACTCAAAAAAGAAGGACTGATAAAGCCATGACATTCTCAGAAGAAATCAATAATCAACCGGTTGGATATCCAAAGGTCTTTGGAATTACTCTAACGCCTCTTTGGGTTGGTGTGATTATAGGATTACTGGGAATTTTGGCTGCAGCCTTTAGCTGGAACAATGATGGAGCAGCAACTTTATCTCAATATCAGAAGCTCAAAAGCGAAGATACAGAAAAAATGCAGCAGATTAAGTTGGAGCAAGATGTCAATTATCAGAGTAAGCTGACAAAAATGGATCAGGATATTAAACAGGCAAAGACTCTTCAACAGAAAATCTATAGCCTTTTTGCCAATGATCGCTCAGCTGATACTCTTCTTCTCGATATCAACAAAATTGCCAATGATCAAAATATTACACTGACACAGTTTAGCCCTCAAGGTGAACCAGTAATCATCTCTGATGGCTCACTCGGTCATCTGGTCGACAATAAACTAAAGCGAAAAAGCTTTGATATTAAGACTTTGGGGGATTTTATCCAAATTCATGGGTTTATCAGTGGCATAGAAAAACTACAGCCATTTATTTTGATCAAGAACTTCAAGGTGACCAGGATTTCTGATGACAATGGTAATAACTTCAAATTAAAACCTATTCTCAAAGACAAAAAAATTATTGGCTATCAGCAAGAACAAAAAAAATCGAGAGTCGAAGCGAGTTTCAGACTCGATCTGATTTCTCCGCTTTCACCCGATGAAATGACCAAAGAACAAGCCATCAAACCAGATAAAAATAAAAAATAAAAATAATCAATCTTTTTAAAGAAGCAGATTTATGAAATCATCAAAAAAAACTTTAGTATCTAGTAGTATTTCTTTATTCTTGATTTCTACATCTCCTGTTTTAGCCCAGACAGCCTTACAGCCCAATGCTAACAAGATTCCCTCTGTCATGGTACCGAATCCAGAAATTGTGATCAAATCAAGTGGTACACCAGGAGAGCCTACTGTTACCCAAGGTACTATTGATGTTCCCACAACGCCTGATCTCCCTCGTGCCATAGCTCCTCCTGTAGGCGATATTGCCGTTTCTAATATCAACGCCGGAGCTTCACAGATCAATCTGGGAACCAATGCAGTGATCCCCAGACTGGTACTCAGGCAGTCTCCAGCAAGGGAAGTATTGGCCTTATTGGCAAATTATGCTGGTTTGAATTTGGTCTTTGCTGATACGCCAAATGCCCAGCATACTTCTAATAACCCATCTCAAACAGCAGGATCGACTGAGCCTAAAGTCTCGCTGGATCTCTCCAATGAGCCGGTTCAGGAGGTTTTTAATTCAGTTTTGATGGTTTCTGGACTCAAGGCCAATCGTCGAGGCAGAATTATTTTTGTTGGAGCAAATTTGCCCAATAGTGCCAGAAATTTAATCAGCCGAACTCTCCGTCTCAACCAATCCAAAGTCAACGCTGCAGCTCTTTTTCTAGCTTCTCAAGGAGCTGATGCCCAATATTTGTTCACCGATTACAAAGAAGTAGTAGATCCTACTACCAATCGGATAGTTCGTCGAGACCCCTTGCCTCCTAAACTGGTTTCCTATAAAGGCACTGAAGATAGTGCAAGTGGCTCCAATATTCTTGCTGGACTATCGGTTTCCAGCGATGACCGACTGAACACAATTACCATGGTTGGAGAACCACGCCAGATTGAAATTGCCACTTCTTTTCTCACTCAATTGGATGCAAGACGGCGCCAGGTTGCTGTAAATGTCAAAGTTATCAACATTGATCTAAGTAATGTGCAAGATAGCAATGCCAGTTTCTCTTTTGGTTTTAATAGTGGCTTTTTCTTACAAGACAACGGAGCAGCTCTGCTCAACTTTGGGGGAAGCAATCCTGTAAATACTGCTCAGGCTTCTTTGCCAGGTGGTTTTTTTGCGCCAATTATCCCTCTGGCTTCCACCATTCCCGGTCAAGTTACATTTCAGCCGTTCTTGGATGCAAATAACAATGCGCCCTTTAATGGTTATAGTTCCTCTTTCGGCGGAGTGGGATTACCTTCAGCGGTACGCCCCAATTTTGGAACCTCTTCTAATCCCTTTCAACCTGGTTTGACCGCCTATACTCCTCCTTCAGCCAGTTCAATAGCCAATAGTGGGGGGCAAACTACTACTAATATCAATCCAGCGACTTATACTTATCAACTTCCCGCACTCTATCAAACTCCCAGTAAATTTCTCTTGAGTGTTCAGTCGCAGGTTCAAAATGGCAATGCCAAGATTCTCACAGACCCGACTCTAGTAGTTCAAGAGGGACAAGAAGCCAGTGTAAAATTGACACAAAAGGTTGTCGAGAGTGTCAATACCCAGGTTGATCCACTCAGCGGGGTAAGAACAACTACTCCGGTTTTGGCAGATGCTGGACTTACCTTGACTGTCAACATTGATAAAATCGACGACAATGGCTTTATTACCATGTCAGTGAGCCCGGTAATTGCTGAGCCTGGAGCTACAACACAATTTAACAGTGGTAACGGATCTAATAATACACTCACTCTTCTTCAGCGCAGGGAGCTCAGTTCGGGACTCGTCAGGCTCCGTGATAGCCAAACTCTTATTCTTTCGGGGATCATTAATGAAAAAGATCAAACTACTGTAACAAAAGTACCAATTCTGGGGGACATACCAATCTTAGGAGCACTCTTTAGGAGCACCTCGTCTAGCAATCAGCGCAATGAAGTGATTGTTATTGTGACTCCGCAGATCATCAGTGATAACAATACCAGCAAGTTTGGCTATAATTTTACGCCGAGCCCTACAGCCGCTGACATGCTAAGAAAACAAGGATTTCCTCTGGGTAAATAGAAAATAAAATCTAAAATATAGTTCATTTTTACCGATTAATGCCCAGAAATAGTCTTAAAGCAAACAAATATTTAAATTTCATGATTTTATACTTCACTAATTGACAAATAACGCTTAGAATAGTTCAGTGAAATATACAATCTATAAGGGTTTGAGAGTTTATAGCACTAACAGGCTATATTTGGTTCCACTCTATCAGATCTGCAATAAAAATTAGTTAACACTTAGGAGTGTACTAAATGAACAAAGGTGAATTAGTCGATCAAGTAGCACAGCGTACGACTGCGACCAAAAAGCAAGTAGATGCAGTTATCACAGCAACAGTTGAGGCGGTTATGGATGCGGTCTCTTCTGGGGAAAAAGTAACCTTAGTAGGTTTTGGAACCTTTGAAGCGAGAACACGCAAACAAAGAGAAGGTCGTAATCCCAAAACCAATGAAAAAATGATCATTCCCGAAACTATAGTACCTGCTTTTTCCGCTGGTAAGTTATTTAAGGAAAAGGTTGCTGTCGAGCCATCCGAGAAGTAAAATCGCTTCTTGTCAAGGCCAACCCACGGTGGTAACAGGGATTGGGCGGCTAACCTAGTTGGCTGCTCTGCCTCTGAAATTCTGGACTTTTCCGCCAGCATCAATCCTTTAGGTCCACCCAAGGGTTTGTGGAAGGCCTTGGAAGAAAGTGTAAAAGAGCTGTCACATTACCCTGATCCTAACTATGTGAAGCTTCGCGCGGCCCTTGCTGATAAGCATACTCTTTCTCCTAACTGGATCTTATTAGGCAATGGTGTTGCTGAAATACTCACATGGGCAGCTCGTGAGCTTTCTGGATTGACCAGAGTGAATTTAATTACTCCAGCTTTTGCGGATTACAGAAGAGCTCTGAGTGCCTTTAATGCCAATGTTGTAGCTTGTCCTTTGGATCTAGAAACAGGAATCTGGCATTCGGTAGAAGTGGGGAAAGAAGTTGGGTTACTTCTTAATAATCCCCACAACCCAACTGGAATGCTCTCAACTGTAGATGAAATATTACCTATTCTTGGTGACTATGGCTTAGTGATAATTGATGAGGCCTTTATGGATTTTTTGGAAGAACCTCAAAGTCTGATCCCTTGGGTTGAGCAATTTCCTAACCTAGTCATCCTGCGTTCATTAACCAAGTTTTATAGTATACCTGGGCTGCGATTGGGCTATGCTATTGGCCATCCCGATCGACTTAAACTCTGGCAACAATGGCGCGATCCCTGGCCTGTAAGTACAGTTGCAGATATTGTTGGCCGCTCTGTAATCAAAGATCATGATTTTCAAAAGCGCAGCTGGCTTTGGTTACAATCATCCTCTCCAGTTTTTTTTAATAAATTAAACAAGATTGAAGGTTTCACCGCCAGAAAAAGTTCTGTAAATTTCTTTTTAGTACATAGTAGACTAGCAGTTCCCGAACTACAGGAAAAATTATTATTGGAACATAAAATCTTGATCAGGGATTGTTTGAGTTTTGAAGAATTGGGAGAACATTACTTGCGTGTTGCTATTCGCAGCGATCAAGAGAATCAGTATCTTATCAGAGCTCTAGAAAATCATGTCGTTTGATTACGATCTTCTCGTTGTTGGCAACACTCTAGCCGGGATTTTGACTGCTATTCGTGCTAGACATTACCAGGCAAGAGTGGCTATTGTCAGGAGTGATATTCCCGATAGTATGCTCTGGTCAGCTTTACTGAGTAGATTCCCTGGAGCTAAAATCCATAATTTTCCCAATCCTCAAGAGCATAATCAATTCACCATTGCAGATTATGTTACGGAGATACTTGGCTCTTTTAAAAATGAATATTCTTCGGCTTCGCTGAGTATATTGGGTATAGATGTAATAGAAGGCACAGGTGAGTTTTGCCGACTCCCAGAAATGGGCTTTATTGTCAATAGAAGGCGTCTGCGCTCTCGTTCTTATCTTTTGGCTATTGCCCCTACTCCATATCCAATTGATATTCCAGGTTTGCAAAAGACTGGGTATTTAACTATTTTGGATTGTCAGACTCCCCGCGCCTTAGATAAACTATCAATTGAAGTGGTTATTATAGGCTTTCATACTATAGCATTGGAATTTGCCCAGACCTTAGCTCAATTAGGTAAAAATGTTGTTCTAATATTTAGTGATGAAAGTATTTTTTATAGAATTGATCCGGAATATTTAAAGATAATCCTAACATCATTAAAGATTTTGGGAGTAAGTCTCATTATTGGAGAAACCATATTACAAGTTGATTACATAAATAATAAAAAAACCTTGCTATTTGTAAATAGAATAGTATATTCTGAAGAAATTATTTTAGTATCCAATCTTAGTCCAGATCTCAGTCATCTAAATCTAGAATCAGTAGGAGTGGATTCAAAAGAAATTGAAATTAACTCAAAATTGCAAACAGCGAATCCATGTATTTATAGTTTCAGATTCAGCAATGGAATTAAGCTTAATTCATCTGAAATAGAAATTATCCTGAAAAACAGTCTGTTTTTACCTATTTTTGATTTACCTGACTTTCCCGATACTCAGATTATTTATACAAACCCATCTTTTTTACAGATAGG
>CAIPYC010000014.1 GCA_903869185.1 uncultured cyanobacterium
CACAATCTAGAGTAAATGTCAAAAGTTCTGATTATCGCAAATGCTGAGCTAGTAGAAAGCAAAGGGACTATGGTATCTTCCCCGGTAACGCAAATAATGATCAATTCATTTAGAAAAGCAATCCAAGAGGAAAATCCCACAACAGAAGTAGAAGTCATTTCAACGGCATCTCTCTGGTCAAATCCTGGTCTTTACAAGAACAAACAAGATGATCTTTTGTGTCCATTAACTATTCAATTGCCTGAATGGTTTCAGTTTCCTAATCAGAAGATCTACCATGATTGTCGACAGGTTGAGTATCTTCGCCAATGGGTAAAAGACAACCTTGAGCGCAGTACAAATAGTCTTTCCTCTCAGTCTCTTGGAGATCTCTGGTTGCCAGTAGTTTTAACCCTCAAAGGACCCATCTATGGCGAAGTCATCAGAGAAGGAGAGATGCCCAACTTATATCAACAGCCATTGGATTTGGACGACAAGACTCGGCAGATTCTCTATTGCCTGGCTCATAAGCTTTTAGAGTATCTAGTTGCACCTACATCAGTCTATCTTATTCAATTTTCCCTCTTAGATAAGGAGGTTATTTTTGATAGACTCTGGCCCTTTCCTGCTGCCCCAGCAATTGCCTCTCTCAAGGTACAGAAGCCCAATCTATTCGATTGCCACTGGCGCTGTTTAAACAATCAGCCAATTCTAGATATTTTCATTGATTCTCAATTACCTCTTTTAAGCAGGTAAGCAAAATTTCCAGCTCACTGGGAAGTGTTAAATAATGTACGCAAGCCCTAATACAGTCAGGATCTTTCAAAGTTCTTAGAAAGCAACCACGTTCTTCAAGCTTGGCAACAATTTGAATATGAGATAACCTACTGTTGACCTGAAAGCAAACCAATCCAGTTTGAGGTGGTTGTTGACTTAAGCATTGAATATTCGGCATATCATTTAACAACTGCCAGAGCTGGGTACTTAATTGGCAAATCCTCCTGTAGCGTTCCTGCCTGCTTGCCCATTCTCTATGAACAGCTAATGTGGCTCGAAGTCCTTCGTACTGAGGATAGGCACTTGTTCCTATTTCAAATCTCTGCCCATCATTTTTTAAGGTTATATTACTATCATCTTCATTGATTCCCCGCCAACCTAAAAAAGTAGGTCTGATCGAAGAGAACGCCTCTGGAGAAATGTAGAGTCCGCCAACTCCTGCTGGACCACATAACCACTTATGCCCAGTAAAAGCATAAAAGTCTATCCCCAATTCAGTCAAATTCAAGGGTAATAATCCAAAAGATTGTGCTGCATCTATTAAAATTCGAATAGATCTGTTAGGGTACGAACGAGCTAACTCAACTATTTCACCAATGGGTAAGAGTTGCCCACTATTCCAAAGAATGTGACTGATTACTATAAGTCGGGTATTAGGTTGTATTTTTTGGTTGATTGCCTCAATTGGATTGCCCTGATTCAATGTGGACTTGAGGGGGGCAAAATCAATTGCCAAATCGAATCGCCGGGCAACCTCTTCTACAATTGCGACTATACTTGGATGCTCACAATCCCCCAGAAGGATGCGATCTCCTCTTTGCCAGTTAATACCCCAAAGTATAATATTGCAGCCTGCCGTCACGCTCTCTGTAAGGGTTAGGGTTTTAGGATCTACTTGTAGTTCTTTAGCCAAATCCTCCCTCAATGAGACTGCCCTTTTGCCTAACCAACTATTTGCCTTGAGGGAAAATGGTCCATTGATTTGTAAGTAGTTATAGGTATCAATGATTGCTTCAAGAGCGGCCTCGGGGAGAGAGCCCTGCCCTCCAAAATTGAGATAGACTTTTTGATTAAGTCCTGGAAATGAGAGTCGATGCTCTTCTATACTGACAGAATGATGGTCGGATTCAAGCATAAAAGTCTTGAGATAAATGGTTCTCAAATATTATGTTACTTCAATTTATCTTGAGCTCTCTTTGCTTCCTCTAAGAGAAAGTTGCCAAGAAGATGAGAATTAAGTTAAATTTAATTAAGCTAGATCTGTAATTCTTTATAAACTATGCTAGCAATATTGACAAACGAATACCAATAATATATCGAGAGTAAATATGAAAATTTCCTGGAAAGTACTTGCGTTGTGGTCTTTGCCTGTAGTGGTTATAGTCTTGTTGTTCTGGCAGGGTTTATTTACTCCGACCACCAGTAGTTCTTTTGCCAATACAGCTAATACTCGTATGACCTATGGGCGCTTTTTGGAGTACCTAGGCTCAGATAGATTGCTGAGCGTCGATCTTTTTGATGGAGGACGTCAGGCGATTGTCCAGGCAAATGATCCAGATATAGCCAATCGGGTTATTCGCGCCAGAGTTGACTTGCCAGAAAACTCTCCAGATTTAATTGCCAAACTGAGGGATGCCAAAATCAGTTTTGATACTCATCCTATGAATAATAATGGGGCAATCTGGGGTTTTTTGAGTAATTTAATTTTCCCAGTATTATTATTGGCCTCATTGTTTTTTCTGTTTCGCCGTTCCAATAATATTCCAGGTGGACCCGGACAGGCTATGAACTTTGGAAAATCCCGTGCTCGTTTTCAAATGGAAGCCAAAACTGATATTACGTTTGATGATGTTGCGGGGATAGATGAAGCCAAAGAAGAGCTACAGGAAGTAGTAACTTTCCTCAAGCAACCTGAAAAATTTACAGCAGTAGGTGCCAGGATACCCAAAGGTGTGCTGTTAGTCGGACCTCCAGGAACTGGTAAAACCCTTTTAGCTAAAGCCATAGCTGGTGAAGCCGGAGTCCCTTTTTTCAGTATCTCCGGTTCGGAATTTGTAGAAATGTTTGTCGGTGTTGGTGCTTCAAGGGTTAGAGATCTCTTTAAAAAAGCTAAAGAGAATGCACCATGCTTGATTTTTATTGATGAGATTGACGCTGTTGGCAGACAAAGAGGCGCTGGAATTGGGGGGGGAAATGATGAAAGAGAACAGACTCTTAACCAGTTGCTCACTGAAATGGATGGATTTGAAGGCAATACAGGCATTATTATAATTGCCGCAACTAACCGTCCCGATGTTTTAGATTCCGCTCTTTTGAGACCTGGTCGTTTTGATAGACAAGTCACAGTCGATAGTCCTGATTTTAATGGTCGCCTGGCTATCCTGGAAGTACATGCACGAAACAAGAAGATAGCTCCAGAAGTTTCTATAGAATCGATTGCCCGTCGAACCCCTGGCTTTAGCGGAGCTGATCTAGCCAATCTCCTCAACGAAGCCGCCATCTTGACTGCAAGGAGAAGAAAAGAGGCAATCACACTTTTGGAAATAGATGATGCCGTAGATCGAGTCGTTGCCGGCATGGAGGGTACTCCTCTGGTAGATAGTAAGAGCAAAAGGCTGATAGCCTATCACGAGGTTGGACATGCCCTAGTTGGAACTGTCATAAAAGATCATGATCCCGTTCAAAAAGTTACCCTGATTCCACGTGGACAAGCTCAAGGCTTAACATGGTTTATGCCTACCGAAGAGCAGGGACTTGTCACAAGAGCGCAATTGATGGCAAGAATTGCCGGAGCGATGGGCGGGCGTGCTGCTGAAGAAGAAGTATTTGGTCATGACGAGGTTACCACTGGAGCAGGCGGAGATCTCCAGCAGGTGACTGAAATGGCACGTCAGATGGTTACCCGTTTTGGGATGAGTTCTTTGGGTCCAATTTCTTTAGAGAACTCGAATGGAGAAGTATTTCTAGGCGGTGGACTAATGTCTAGATCTGAATACTCTGAAAGTGTAGCCACCCGCATCGATGATCAAGTGCGTAACATTATCGAAGAGGGACACAAAATCGCTCGTAAACTTGTACGAGACAATCGGGAGTTGGTAGATCGATTGGTAGATCTTCTAATCGAAAGAGAAAGTATCGCTGGAGAAGAGTTTCGCCAGATAGTTGCCGAATATACCGAAGTTCCAGAAAAGGAAGCTTTCTATCCCGAAATTTTGGCTTAAATAATCACGTAGATAAACAATTAAAAATTAAAGAGGAGGGAAATCCTCTTCTTTTTTTTTGTGAGAGCCGACAAAAAAACCTACAAGCTATGATCAAAGTGTTGAAGGCTAATTGTTGGAGATAGTTCATGCAAACATTCCTGATTGTAGTGGCAGATGGGACGAAAGCTCGTTTTTTTACGCTAGAAAGTTCATCAACTCCTGAATATGAATCAAGTCCTTACCTTGTTGAAAGAGAATCACTCTCAAATCCTCTGCAAGAACTCACCGGACAAGAGCTTTGGTCAGCTCCTCAAGCTCAGGTAGGACATCATGACTCTAAAGGATCCGCCCAAAGTTATGATGATCATAGGCGGAAACATGAAATTGAGTATGAACGGCGTTTTGCTGTAAAGATCATCGATACAATCCAAGAACATTTTCAATCTCATCATCTCGATAAACTCATATTGGTTGCAGAGCACCGGCTTTTGGGTTTACTAAGAGATATGCTTCCCAAAATTCAAAACATTGTGGAATTAGATAAAAATCTATCTCATATGAACCCTAAGGAGCTACATGAATATCTGGTAAAACAGGATGCTTTGCCCCCAACCATAACACCAACTGTTCGATAAAAAAACCTCTCATATTTTAATGAGAGGACAAGTATAAAATAGCGGGACTGGTTTTGGAATACTAAAACAACCCGAGAGTTAAGGATTTGTCAATGGGGAAAGTGGCCCCAGCCCCTAACCAGAGGGTAATTACTGTACCCAGTAGAAAAACCGTCATAGCTACAGGGCGGCGAAATGGATTTTGAAACTTGTTTACGTTTTCTAAAAAGGGTACTAATATGAGACCTAGTGGTACGGCAGCCATACAAGCCACACCTAGCAACTTAACAGGAAGAATGCGAAGTAGTTGGAAAGTTGGGTAAAAATACCATTCTGGTAAGATTTCTAAAGGCGTAGCAAAAGGATCGCCCGGTTCACCAACCATAGTAGGATCGAGAACAGCCAAACACACACAAAGTCCAATTGTACCCAAGATAACTATTGGAAAGGTATAGAGAAGGTCGTTAGGCCAAGCTCGCTCTCCATAGTAGTTATGACCCATGCCCTCAGCTAATTTGGCACGAAGCTTAGGATCCAAAAGATCTGGTTCTTTTAATTTTGACATTGAATTAAAATTCTCCTTAATTTCTAATAGAGGAAATTATTAGGTCACAGACATTTACAAAGGACCTGAAATTCCCTGTTTGCGGATCATCAGAAAGTGAATAAGCATAAAGACGGCAATGAACCAAGGAAGGACAAAAGTATGAAGACTATAAAAACGAGTCAACGTTGCTTGTCCAACACTGGGACTACCCCTCATCAATTCGACGATCTGATCACCAACGATAGGGATAGCAGCAGGTACACCAGAAACAATTTTTACCGCCCAGTAACCAACTTGATCCCAAGGCAGGGAGTACCCGGTTACACCAAAAGATACGGTGATTACAGCCAAAACAACCCCTGTAACCCAGGTTAATTCACGTGGTTTTTTAAATCCACCAGTCAAATATACACGGAAGGTATGCAGGATCATCATTAGAACCATCATACTGGCAGACCAACGGTGAATTGAGCGAATCAACCAGCCGAAATTCACTTCTTCCATGATGAACTTAACTGAGTTCAAGGCTTCTGCTACAGTTGGCTTGTAGTAGAAAGTCATAGCAAAACCGGTCGCAAACTGTATTACGAAACAAACAAGAGTTATACCACCTAAACAGTAAAAAATATTAACGTGGGGTGGTACATACTTGCTGGCAATATCATCTGATATGGAATCTATGTCAAGACGATCGTTAAACCACTTATAGAGTTTAGAGTCGGTAACTTCTTTGGTGAACATGAAGACAAATTTTCTCTTTTTGCAGAAATTTATACTTTAACTATTGTGACACAATCCTCACGTCAACCCAAAGATATCAGCGGTTTTCTTCTAGAATTAACTAGAATCAAAGTTAAAAGGTAGAATCCTCTCATAAAACCTTTAAATATGTAACATAGTATTAAGACTCAAATTTACAATTGCTGTTCAAACTCTAAAAAATAATACAATATTACTGTAAAAAGAATGGAAAAAAGAAATTTTTGGCGTTCTGGACTCATGCTAGTTGTTCTCATCGTTGTGATGTCCATTCAGGTGCTTCCGGCATTTGCTCTAATTCCCTATAACAATGATCAGAAATTGGTCTTACAGGCATGGAGGCTGGTCAATCAATCTTATCTTGATGATAATTTTAATAACCAAGACTGGTGGAAGGTTCGTGAAGCTTTCAGCCAAAAGACACTAACTAGCCACCAAGATGCATACCAGGCGATCGATGAAATGCTCAAAACCCTAGATGAGCCATTTACTCGTCTTTTGAGGCCAGAACAATACAGTAGCTTGCAAATTAGTACTGCAGGCGAGCTCTCAGGAGTAGGGTTACAAATCAGCAACGATCCAGATAGCAAACAACTCGAGGTCGTAAACACCCTAGATGGTTCACCTGCTCAAAAAGCAGGAATCTCAGCCGGAGATAGGATTTTGAAAATTGACGGAACAAATGCAAATAAGTTTACCTTGGATGAGGCTGCTAGTAGAATGCGCGGTGAAAAAGGCACTACAGTCTCACTGACCATTGCACCTAGTAAGCAGGAACAGGCTAATCGAACCTTTCTTCTTGTCAGAGATCGTATAAGTCTAAGTCCAGTAATTAGTTTATTGGATAATAGCTCAGCTGATATACCTATAGGCTACATACGGTTGACTCAATTTAGCGCTAATGCTTCCGAAAGACTGAGTCTCTCTATTAAAGAACTCAATGAAAAGGGCGCCAAGGCATATGTTCTAGATCTAAGAAATAACCCCGGAGGTCTCTTGCAGTCAGGCATAGACATCGCTCGACTGTTTTTAAATGAAGGAGTTGTTGTTCATACAGTTAATCGTCAAGGCATCTCTGAGAGCTATAGAGCCAATGGGACTGCTTTAACTGATGCGCCCCTTGCTGTACTGGTTAATCATGGGACAGCCAGTGCAAGTGAAATTCTAGCTGGAGCATTGCAAGATAATGGAAGAGCCATATTAATTGGAGAGAAAACTTATGGTAAAGCATTGATCCAGTCACTGTTTGAATTGACTGATGCAGGCGATAGACTTGGTTTAGCTGTCTCGGTTGCCAAGTATCAGACTCCTAACCACCGAGATATCCACAAAATTGGCATCCAACCAGATATCAAGATTGACAATAAAGAAGAAGCCATTACACCAGTTAGTTCACCAAGTGACAAGCAATATGAGACAGCCGTTAAAGTCCTGACAAATCTAAGCACCTTAGCCCGGGCTGCTTAGCGCGTCATCATAAAGAGTGGTTCTCTGTCGGTAAGATCTGCCGGTTGAGGCAATACCCATCTGCAATTGCTCTACTTCGAGAGAACCTCCTCCAATAGCCCCGGCCATGCTGGTAATATGTTCTTCCATCAATGTTCCACCTAAATCGTTGCAGCCCCATTCCAGAGCGACCAGCGCACCGTTGAATCCCAGTTTGACCCAGCTTGGCTGTTGGTTGGGTATAACATTGCCAAGGTAAATACGAGCTACTGCTGTTAGAATCATTGTATCTTCCAAGCATGGCTGGTCTCTTCCTACCCTCTTTCGTAGCATAGAAGGTGCGTTTTGTCCGACAAATGGTAACAGAATAAATTCAGTTATCCTGGCTGGATATTTTTGGTTGATTGCCCTTTTTTGTAAGGTTCGAATATGTTCTAAATGTTCAACCTGTTCTTGGACTGTCTCTATGTGACCGCAGAGCATTGTACTTGTTGTATGAAGACCTAAGCTATGAGCCGAAGCAATGATTTCTAACCAGATCTGACTATTGATTTTTTCCGGACAGATAATCTTCCTTACTCTCTCACTGAGAACTTCAGCAGCAGTACCAGGTAAGGAATCAAGTCCAGCCTCTTTTAATTCCATCAGAACATCCCCATAGGTGATCCCATCTTCTCTGGCGATAAATTCAATTTCTTGGGGAGAAAAGGCATGCAAATGGAGTTGTGGATAATGATCCTTGATGGTTGATACGAGATTTAGATAGTAATTGAGGCTCTTTCCCCCTAATTTTGCCTTGGGATTAAGACCACCTTGCATGCAAATTTCTGTAGCTCCTTTGGATAAAGCGGATCTGGCTTTGCTTAAAATTTCTTCACTCTCTAAAAAGAAGGAACCTTCTTCTCCAGAATCACGGCGAAATGCGCAAAAATTACAATGCTGTTCGCATATGTTAGTAAAATTGATATTTCTATTGATGACAAAGCTGACAGTATCCCCTGCCTGTCTCCTACGCAAAAGATCGGCAGTATTTTTTAAGTCAAGGAGGCTTTCTAAATTTCTAGAGCGCAAAAGTGAAATCGCCTCTTGGGAAGAAATTTCTTCACCTTCTTTGGCACGCTCCAAAATCTTTCTAGTCTCAATCTTTTCATCCATGACATTTATATTAATAAATATTTTTTTCTA
>CAIPYC010000015.1 GCA_903869185.1 uncultured cyanobacterium
CGCCAATACAGGGAATCGCTTTTGCGTTTTTATCCAGGGCAATCCCAGGTTATTTATGCATCCAAAGCATGGTCATCTTTAGCTATATGCGCTCTGGTTGCTAACGAGGGAATTGGTTTTGACGTTGTCTCTGGTGGTGAATTGTATACTACGCTACTTGCCCTAGAAGCCATTGGACTCAAAGACAATGCACCTAATTTGATATATTTCCATGGCAACAATAAATCCCTCAATGAGTTGACTTATGCCTTAAACAATCAATGCACAATCATTGTGGACAACTGGTGGGAACTAAAAGCATTAGAACAACTAACAAATAAGCCTATTAAGATCATGGTGAGGCTAACTCCAGGCATAGAATGCCATACCCATGAGTATATAAAAACTGGTAGCCTGGATAGCAAATTTGGCTTTGATCCAAATCAGTTTGACCAGCTCTTTAATTATTTATCCGAACACAGGCAATTTAGATGTCTGGGACTCCATGCGCATATTGGTTCTCAGATATTTGAGAGAGAACCTCATCAGGATTTAGCTGGGGTTCTAGTTGCAGCTCTTCAAAAGGCAAATCAGCACGGATTGGAAATTGAGGTTCTTAATCTAGGCGGTGGATTAGGAATTCGCTATACTGAGTCTGACGATCCTCCCAGCATCGTTGAATGGGTAGAGGCAATTTCCAATGCTATGCAAGATGCCTGTACTTTAGCTGAGATAGCCCTACCTAAGCTGATAATTGAGCCAGGGAGATCATTAGTTGCCTCTGCTTGTGTAACGGCATATACAGTGGGTTCTGGCAAAGATATTCCCGGAATTCGCAGCTACATTGCAGTAGATGGGGGAATGTCAGACAACCCTCGCCCCATAACCTATCAGTCTCTTTATAGAGTGGTATTGGCTAATAGAATGTCAGACAATGCCCAATTTAAAGTTACAATTGCAGGGAAACATTGTGAGTCAGGAGACATCTTGATTAAAGATGCTATCTTACCTGCAACCAGTTCGGGAGATATTTTAGTAGTGCCCTCGACAGGAGCATACAATTCCAGCATGTCTTCAAACTACAACCGTTTACCAAGACCAGCAGCAGTTCTCGTTCATCAGGGACAGTCCAATCTGATTGTCCAGAGAGAGACATATGAAGATCTTGTAAAACAGGATATTTTACCCGAGCGGCTTATCATTGGCTCTAGCTAGGTAGTGCAAACAAAAAAGCTAGCTTTGTATACCAAACAAGAGCTTTATTTCTTGCTCATCTTGGTGGTTGGAGATCTCCATTATTGGCTTTGAGAGAGTTATGGTATCTATTCATATGATCGTTGATGTGCTACTAGTAACTCTTCTGATCTATGCGGTGCTCCTGGTAAGTGAGGAGCGTCGGATAGTTTCCGTACACGGACTCTGTCTACTGGTGTTTCTTCACATTATTTTTCAAAGACTAGGCTTAATTTATTCGAGTTTTTTATTAGAAAAACTTGTTTTAATAGGTGTGGTGGCTATAGCTGTCAGTGCTCAATCAGAGATAACCCGAATACTTGAGCTATTGGGACAGGGTAAAATCAAACAACTCTTCCAAGCAAGCAAAACCCCTCAATC
Source organism: uncultured cyanobacterium (assembly GCA_903869185.1). Taxonomy (GTDB): domain Bacteria; phylum Cyanobacteriota; class Cyanobacteriia; order Cyanobacteriales; family Microcystaceae; genus CAISPN01. The sequence continues at coordinate 1,594 of CAIPYC010000015.1, forward strand.
TAATAACAAAATCGAAGAAATTGTCGAATCAGTCAAGGAGCTTTCCCAAAATAGAACAGGCGCCTTGTTAGTTTTGGAACTAAACCAACCGCTGGATATCTCTACTTTAATTAACCCAGGAATAGCTCTCAATGCAGAAATTTCCAAAGAGTTGATTTTGACTATTTTTAGGACTAAAACTCCCTTGCACGATGGAGCAGTACAAATCAGGGGTTCAAAAATTGTCTCAGCAGCGGTAATTTTGCCACTTTCAGAGAAAACCATGTCTAGACAGCTGGGAACAAGACACAGAGCGGCTATCGGCATTACAGAGAAAAAGACAGACTGCATCTGTATTGTCGTCTCCGAAGAAACAGGTTCAATTTCCTTGGTAGAGAAGGGAAATATAGATAGACCCCTAACTAGCAGTAGACTGAAAGAGTTATTACAAGAACGTTTCCTAATAGAAGACACAAAAGAGACGAACACCCCTATAATTACGCAGTTGGTTCGTAAAATCCGGTTGCCGATTAAAGAAAATCTCAAGCGTGTTTTTTCAATTATTTCAGATAAATCCAAAGAAAAAAAGAAATGAGCGCTAAACCTACTGCTCTCCAAGATTTGCCAGTTGATTTAGACAAAGAGCGTCTACCTGAACATGTTGCCGTGATTATGGATGGAAATGGCCGCTGGGCAAAAAGTCACTCTTTACCAAGAGTGATGGGACACCAGAAGGGGGTAGATACCCTCAAAGATCTTTTGCGCTGTTGTAGAGATTGGGGTATCCCGGCTTTAACAGTCTATGCTTTTTCTACAGAGAATTGGGGTCGTCCTATTGAAGAAGTACGTTTTTTGATGACTCTTTTTGAGCGAGTATTGCGGAGAGAACTTTCCGATATGATGAAAGAGGGTGTTTGTATACGTTTTATTGGCAATCTTTCCAGCCTATCTCCCTCTCTTCAGGAGGAGATTATGCGCTCCATAAAGGACACGGAAAATAATACCGGTATACAATTTACTGTGGCAACTAACTATGGAGGGCGCGAAGAAATCACTCAAGCTTGTAAATCCATTGCAGCAAAAGTTCAACAGGGACTCATTCAACTTGATGAGATCAATGAAATCACTATAGAAGATCATCTGTATACAAAAGGATTACCTTCTCCTGATCTTTTAATACGTACAAGTGGCGAAATGCGTCTTAGTAATTTTTTGCTTTGGCAACTTGCCTATGCAGAAATTTATGTCACATCAACTCTATGGCCAGACTTCGATCGCAGTCAATTTCATAAAGCACTTGTCAGTTATCAATCCAGAGATCGGCGTTACGGTAAGCTTTAACATCTACTTTTCACTATGCTAGTCAGAAATAATAAGCAAAAACCCCAAAAATCTTCCTCTCTGGCTGCCCAGCCAGTATCTCAGGAGAGAAGACGCGAGCAAGAGAGTTTTCAGGATATTCTCCTATTGCTTAGAAATCTTATGGAAAGAGAGGAAAAGACCATCTTAATGATCATAGACTCTCTCTATGAGATCGGCTCAACTAGCTTAATTGACAAGAAAATTAACTCAAAAGGTCTCAATAGTCTGCTTAAATCAATCAGGATGCTTCCTAAGCCAGTTTTCAAGATCATTGCCATACGTTGGGTCAAACGAAAATCCCCTTTAATAATCACCAATTGGCTTTACAGAAAAGTTAAATTTTGAATAGAGATATTATCTGTCTTAAGGAATATGTTGTGTAACAATTATTAAGGTTATTACCATAGATAGTTAAGCAATTAATAAACAGGATCAACAAATGGACCCCCTATATCAATATGCTTGGATCATTCCCTTACTACCTTTGGTAGGGGCGACATTACTAGGACTGGGATTGATTTCTTTTGGACAAACCACAAGCCGCCTGAGGTTTCTTGGTTCACTGTGGATAATCAGCTTAATGGTAGCAGCAATGGGTTACTCGATTGCTCTTCTAGTAAGTCAACTTCAAGGTCACTCTAGTACCACGACAATGATCGAATGGGCTACTGCTGGCGACTTTCATCTACAAATGGGTTATACCATTGATCATCTGACTGCTTTAATGTTGGTTATCGTTACCACCGTGGCGGTTGCCGTTATGATTTATACGGACGGGTACATGTCACATGACCCGGGTTATGTGAGATTCTATGCCTATTTGAGTCTATTTGGCTCCTCAATGCTGGGATTAGTTCTAAGCCCAAACTTAGTTCAAATATATATATTTTGGGAGCTGGTAGGGATGTGTTCCTACCTATTAATAGGTTTTTGGTATGACAAGTCCGCTGCGGCTGAAGCCTGTCAGAAAGCTTTTGTCACCAACCGGGTAGGAGACTTTGGCTTATTACTTGGTATGTTGGGTCTTTACTGGGCAACAGGAAGTTTTGATTTTGCCACCATGGGTGAGCGACTATCTAGCCTTCTCGAATCAGGAAGCATAAGTATGGTTCTGGCAACTTTTTTTGGAATTTTGGTTTTTTTGGGACCTGTAGCCAAGTCCGCCCAATTTCCCCTGCATGTATGGTTGCCGGATGCCATGGAAGGTCCAACACCTATTTCCGCCTTGATTCATGCAGCTACTATGGTGGCTGCTGGAGTATTTCTAATAGCTAGAATGTATCCTGTATTGTCGATTTTACCTGTAGTAATGACAGTGATAGCCTGCACAGGAGCATTTACAGCTTTTCTGGGAGCCACAATCGCGCTTACCCAAAATGACATAAAGAAAGGTTTGGCCTATTCCACGATTTCTCAACTCGGTTATATGGTTATGGCTATGGGCATTGGTGGCTACAGTGCTGGTCTTTTCCATCTAATGACCCATGCCTACTTCAAGGCAATGCTCTTTTTAGGATCCGGTTCAGTTATCCATAGTATGGAGTCTGTAGTTGGACACAATCCAGTTCTAGCTCAGGATATGAGAATGATGGGTAACCTGCGCAAGTATATGCCAATTACAGCAGCAACGTTTTTTATTGGTACACTTGCCATCTGTGGAATTCCACCATTTGCCGGATTTTGGTCGAAGGATGAAATTTTGGATCTGGCATTTCAGGCTAACCCATTTTTCTGGCTTGTAGGTTGGTTGACCGCTGGACTAACTGCCTTTTACATGTTTCGCATGTACTTTATGACCTTTGAGGGTAAATTCCGAGGGGAAGATGCCTCTATTCGAAAACGCTTGCTAGATGCTTCCGGGATTCAAGATAGTAAAGAAGAAAGTGAACATCATCATGCCCATCCCCATGAATCTCCTTGGACTATGACATTGCCTCTTGTGATTCTGGCAGTTCCTTCGATCCTCATAGGTCTAGTAGGTAAACCTTGGAACAATAGCTTCGAATCATTCATTGCTAATCCCGTGAAAGCGTACATCGAATCACAAGAGACAACTTTCCATTGGCAAGAATTTCTTGTCATGGGTGGTAGCTCGGTGGGGATTGCTCTACTTGGAATTACCCTGGCATCGCTGTTCTATTTAGTAAAACGATTTGATCCAAGTTCAATTACCCAGAAATTTCCAGCTCTATATAAGTTCTCTTTGAACAAATGGTATTTCGATGACATCTATGACAGAATATTTGTCAAGGGCTCACGCCGACTGGCTAGAGGAGTTATGGAAGTAGACTACAAGGTGATTGACGGAGCGGTGAATTTAACCGGACTTGCTACCCTTTTCAGTGGAGAAAGTCTAAAATATCTGGAAAATGGACGTGCTCAGTTTTATGCTTTGATCGTTTTTGCGGCGGTCTTAGGCTTTGTGATTGTCTTTAGTGTGATCTAGGTGTAGGGCAGGGGTAGATGAGATTGCCTCTCTCTGTCCTACCCAAAATAACAAATTAATATCAGACAAGAAACAAAAATGACAACTTTTCCTTGGTTAACATTTATTATCCTCTTTCCCATAGTTGCCGCCCTTTTTATCCCTATCATTCCAGATAAGGACGGTAAGACGGTCAGATGGTATTCTCTAACAGTTGGATTGATTGATTTTGCTGTAATTGTCTATGCTTTCTATAGTGGTTATAACCTCAATGAGGCTAAACTTCAACTATTTGAAAGCTATACATGGATTCCCCAAATTGGTTTGAAATGGTCGGTCGGTGTTGATGGACTTTCAATGCCACTGGTGATCCTAACTGGTTTTATCACCACATTGGCAATCATGGCCGCATGGCCTGTGACCTTTAAACCAAAATTATTTTATTTCTTGATGTTGCTGATGTACGGTGGGCAGATAGCTGTATTTGCCGTACAGGACATCTTGCTGTTTTTCCTGGTTTGGGAATTGGAGTTGGTACCAGTTTATTTAATACTTTCTATCTGGGGTGGAAAGCGACGGCTCTATGCTGCTACTAAATTTATCATCTATACTGCAGGCGGTTCTTTATTTATTTTAGTAGGCGCCTTGACTATGGCTTTTTATGGCAACAATGTCACTTTTGACATGCAAGCGATTGCCGCTAAAAATTATCCCCTTGAGCTTCAACTTTTACTCTATGCAGGGTTTTTGATTGCCTATGGAGTAAAGTTGCCAATTTTTCCTCTTCATACCTGGTTACCTGATGCTCATGGAGAAGCAACAGCCCCGGCCCATATGCTTTTGGCAGGTATTTTATTAAAAATGGGAGGATATGCCTTATTTAGAATGAATATAGGAATGTTACCCGATGCACATGCTTACTTTGCCCCAATTTTGGTTATTTTAGGTGTAGTTAATATTATCTATGCTGCCTTGACATCATTTGCCCAGCGCAATCTAAAAAGAAAGATTGCCTATTCTTCTATTTCACATATGGGTTTTGTACTAATTGGGATGGCCTCTTTCACTGATATAGGGGTAAGCGGTGCTATGCTGCAAATGATCTCTCATGGTCTCATTGGAGCCAGTCTCTTTTTTATGGTTGGTTCGACCTATGATAGAACCCATACCCTCATGCTTGATGAGATGGGAGGAGTGGGCAAAAAAATGAAAAAATCTTTTGCTATGTGGACTGCATGTTCCTTTGCCTCTTTAGCTCTTCCTGGTATGAGTGGATTTGTTGCAGAACTTATGGTCTTTATCGGTTTTGCTACCAGTGATGTCTACAGCTTTCCCTTTAGGGTAATAGTGCTGATTTTGGCTGCTGTTGGTGTGATTCTTACCCCTATATATCTTCTCTCGATGTTGAGAGAGCTGTTATATGGTCCGGAAAACAAGAACCTGATTGAGAAAGAGTCACTAGTTGATGCCGAGCCTAGAGAGGTGTTTATCATCGCCTCACTTTTGATTCCAATTATCGGTATAGGAATTTATCCAAAGATGGTTACCCAAATTTATGACACTACTACATCTAATCTAGTGGCGCTGATGCGTGAATCTTTTGAATCTGTAGCACAAATCAATAATTTCTTTTTTTGACATTTACTGGGTAAGCAGATAATATTAACTTTTCCCACAGGAGGCTTAAAGTGGCAGGTAGTAAAGTAGAAGCAGATCTCTGGATTAACGAGTATATTAGTCCTTGGGATATTTATTCACATGGGATCACCAAGATTCTGGCCTACAAGAAGACTCAATATCAGGAGATGTACGTTGTAGAATCTGGTGAGTACGGCAAGGCGCTGGTTTTAGACGGAAAATGGCAATCTTGTACTGGAGATGAATTTATTTATCATGAAACTCTTGTACATCCTGCCCTTATCACTCATCAAAATCCTAAATCAGTTCTTATTCTAGGTGGCGGAGAAGGAGCGACTATTCGAGAAGTTCTTCGCTGGAAAACGATAGAGCGAGTAATGATGATTGATATCGATGGGGAAGTTGTCCAAGCTTGCAAAGATTTCTTACCTGAAATGCATCAAAATTCTTTCGATGATCCCAGAGTAGAATTGGTAATTGCCGATGCGTTAGAGGTTTTAGATACTACAAATGATAAGTGGGACATCATTATCTCAGATCTCTGTGATCCAATTGAAGAAGGTCCTTCTTACCCACTCTTTACTCAAGACTATTTCCAGAAACTCAAGAGAGTTTTGGCGCCCGATGGTTATGTCATGGTCCAATCAGGCCCTATTGCCCCTCCTAAGGTTATGTATCATGCCCGGCTTGTAAACACCCTAAAGTCGGTATTTCCCCATGTTCAGTCGTTGTTTTCTCCCTCTGCTAGTTATGGATCTCCCTGGGGGTTTGCTCTTTGCGCCAATCAACCATTTAGTACCATGCCAGATCCTCAGTCTGTCGATCTTCTCTTGAGTGAAAAAACAAAAGGTGGAATGAGGTTGATTGATGGTATTTCTCTTCTTGGATCAATGCAGACTCCTCTTTATGTCAGGCAAGCCTTTGTAGAGTATCCAGAAGTCTATACACTCAAAGAACCACCCAAGTTTTTTGGTAAAGGTGTCGTCGAGAGCTAACAGATGAGTAATTGGGATCTCATTATCTTTTGGCATCGCAGAGATCTACGCTTAAGTGATCACCAGGGACTAACTAGAGCTAGAGAGTATACTAGCAAAGTAGTGGGTATTTTTTGCTTTGATCCAGGGATTTTGGAGAAAGACAGTATTGCTCCAGCTAGAATCAAGTATCTTTTAGGTTCTCTGGCCGCTTTGTCAGAAAGCTACGCTAAAAAGGGCGGACAAATGCTCTTTTTCTGGGGCGATCCTGGCCAATTAATTCCTGAACTGGCCCAAAAACTAAATGCCAAAGCAGTATATTGGTCTGAAGATGTCGAACCCTATGCAAGAAAAAGAGACAGAACAGTTCGAGAATCTCTAGAACAACTAGGGATTCAATGTTTAACTCACTGGGATCAGCTTCTCCATAGTCCCGGAGAGATTTTATCTCAGTCTCAAACACCTTATACTGTTTTTACACCCTTTTGGAAAAACTGGTACTCGAAACCTAAGGAAACTCCACTACCTTCGGTTGAAAATCTCCAAAGATTAACGACAGATGAGCTAGAACTAATAGACCCCATTGCTCTTCCGAGTATCAAAGATCTGGGATATTGCTGGGATCCTCAATTGGATCTAAGGCCAGGAGAGCCCAGCTCTTTAGAAAGACTGGAGCTCTTTAGTCAGAATCATCTTGAATACTATGGAGAATTGAGGAATTTTCCATCTTTGAGCGCAACATCAATGCTTAGTCCAGCTCTGAAATTTGGTGTCATTGGTCTACGGAACATCTGGCAGACTATCCAAAATATCCATCTCTATAGTCGCTCGGACGAAATCAGAGGTAATATAACTACTTGGGCTCAGGAACTGGCTTGGCGTGAGTTCTATCAACATTGTCTGTATTTCTTTCCTGAACTGGCAAAAGGAGCCCATCGCCGGGAGTTTCGAAACTTTCCCTGGCAGGATAACCAAGAACATTTTCAAGCTTGGTGCAATGGATATACAGGTTATCCTATTGTCGATGCAGCAATGCGCCAACTCAATCAAACTGGCTGGATGCACAATCGTTGTCGCATGATTGTCGCTAGTTTTCTCACTAAAGATCTGATCCTTAATTGGCAATGGGGAGAGAAATACTTTATGCAAAAACTGGTTGATGGCGATCTATCTGCCAATAATGGTGGTTGGCAATGGAGCGCATCCACCGGGATGGATCCCAAACCCTTACGTATTTTCAATCCATATACTCAAGCGCAGAAATTTGATCCCGAAGGAGATTATATTCGCCGCTGGCTCCCAGAACTAAGTTCAATTGAGACGCCGGATCTCCTCAGTGGCAAAATTCCTCCACTAGAAAGATTGAGCTGTAATTATCCAATGCCCATAGTTGATCACAACGAACAACAAAAAAAATTCAAAATTCTTTATCAAGAGCAAAAGTCCTTCAAGAGCAATGAAATTGAATATTAAAGATATTGTATAAAATGAAAAATCATGTTAAGATTATAAATCCGATACTAAAAAGACTAAATTGAGATAGCCGTGGCCAATAAAAAGTCTGCGATAAAGCGTATAAAGATTGCCGAGCGGAACCGTATCCGCAACAAAAACTACAAATCTTCTATCAGAACCTTGATGAAGAAGTGTTTCCAAGCAGTAGAGGTCTATGGTACTAACAAAGAAAATTCAGACTCTGTTAACGAAACATTAGCACAGGCCTACAGCAAAATTGACAAAGCAGTAAAAAAAGGTGTTCTCCACGCCAATACTGGAGCCAGAAAAAAATCACGACTTGCCAGGTCTTTGAATAAAGTTACTATCTCTGCTGGAGCCTAGACTATATAGTGGGAATTATAGTGGCTACTAGATGGTAGGGTAATAATGCAGTTAGTTGACACTCATGTACATATCAACTTCGATGTATTCGCAAAAGATTTGGATGAGATGGCGCTGCGATGGCGAAATGCAGGGTTGGTACACTTAATTCATTCATGTGTGGAACCGAAAGAGTTTGAAAGTATTAGGGCTATTGCTGATCGCTTTCCTGAGGTTTCCTTCGCAATTGGATTGCATCCATTGTCAATGGATCAGTGGGTCTTGGGGGAAACAGCCGAACTGATTTTCACTCTAGCCCAATTAGATCCACGAGTGGTAGCTATAGGAGAAACTGGACTGGATTTCTATAAAGCAGAAAATAAAGATCAACAAAAGCAAGCATTGCTGGCTCAACTTAGAATTGCTCATGAGTTGGATATTCCGGTTATCCTACATTGTCGTGAAGCAGCCTTAGACCTAAAGGAGGTAATAGATGATTTTTGGCAGAACGTTGGTTCGGTCAAAGGAGTTATGCACTGTTGGGGAGGTACTCCCGAAGAAACTGGCTGGTTTTTGGATCTTGGGTTTTATATCAGCTTCAGTGGAGTAATAACTTTTAAAAACGCTGCGACTCTGCGAGAATCTGCCAAGAGGGTTCCTTCTGATCGCATATTAATAGAGACGGATTGTCCTTTTTTGGCACCCGTACCCCAACGAGGCAAGCGAAATGAACCTTCTTACGTTTTTCATGTAGCGGAATTTTTAGCTCAATTACGTCAAGTTCAGCTTGAAGAATTGGGCAGACAAACGACCGAAAACGCACGAGAACTTTTTCGTCTTGCATATTAATTAAAGTCACCCTTGACTATCTCACATTTAAAAAACATCTCGGATTTTCTGTTATTTGATCTCCAAAATGAACACTTCAAACTATAACAACCTCTTGCCCGTTCCTGATCTAATCGAAATTCAGCATCACAGCTTTCGTTGGTTTTTAGAAGAAGGTTTGATAGAGGAGCTCAACAGCTTCTCTCCTATCACTGACTATACGGGTAAACTAGAGCTTCACTTCATAGGGGATAATTACAAACTAAAAGAACCAAAATATAGTGTAGAGGAATCCAAGCGTCGCGATAGTACTTACTCTGTCCAGATGCATGTACCGACACGGTTGATCAACAAAGAGACAGGAGAAATCAAGGAAAATACCGTTTTTATAGGCGATTTACCTCTGATGACTGACAGAGGGACCTTTATAGTCAATGGAGCTGAAAGGGTAATTGTCAATCAGATAGTGCGCTCTCCTGGAGTCTATTACAAATCCGAAACCGACAAAAACGGTCGCAGAACTTATTCAGCATCCTTGATACCCAATAGGGGTGCCTGGTTAAAGTTTGAGACAGATAAGAATGGATTGGTCTGGGTCAGAATCGATAAGACCCGCAAGCTTTCAGCTCAGGTTTTACTCAAGGCAATAGGAATAAGTGATAGCGAAATAATGGATTCACTTCGCCATCCAGAGTACTACCAAAAAACATTAGATAAAGAAGGTAGTCCCACCGAAGAAGATGCACTTTTAGAACTCTATAGGAAACTCAGACCTGGAGAGCCTCCTACCGTTACAGGCGGTCAGATGCTCCTAGATTCTCGTTTCTTTGATCCCAAGCGCTACGATCTTGGCAGGGTAGGACGTTATAAAATCAATAGAAAACTAAATCTTAGTATTTCTGACAATACAAGAGTCTTGACCAGAGAAGATATTTTAACAGCTATAGATTATCTAATCAATCTAGAGTTTGATATGGGTTCTACTGATGATATAGATCATTTAGGTAATCGTAGGGTACGCTCTGTAGGAGAATTACTACAGAACCAGGTCAGAGTAGGATTAAACCGCCTAGAACGCATAATCCGTGAGCGCATGACAGTCGGTGATTCGGATACTCTTACACCAGCTTCTCTAGTCAACCCTAAACCCTTGGTAGCTGCTATTAAGGAGTTTTTTGGTTCTTCTCAGCTTTCGCAATTCATGGATCAGACTAATCCCTTGGCTGAGTTAACCCACAAACGTCGACTCTCAGCCCTAGGACCTGGAGGCTTGACCAGAGAAAGAGCTGGTTTTGCTGTGCGAGATATTCATCCATCTCATTACGGACGCATTTGCCCTGTAGAGACTCCTGAAGGACCCAATGCCGGATTGATTGGTTCTTTGGCGACCTATGCCCGAGTTAATAGCTATGGTTTTATTGAAACTCCATACTATAAGGTAGAAAATGGCAGGGCTAGAAAAGATCAGCCTCCCATCTATCTCACCGCTGATGAAGAAGATGATATGCGAGTGGCTCCTGGGGATGTGGCTACCGACCAAGAAGGTTATATTCTGGGAAAAAGTGTCCCAGTACGCTACCGCCAGGAATTTTCCACTACCTCGCCCGCTCAAGTAGACTATATCGCCGTCTCTCCAGTTCAGATTGTTTCAGTAGCTACTTCCTTAATTCCTTTCTTAGAGCATGACGATGCCAACCGAGCCCTAATGGGATCCAACATGCAACGTCAAGCAGTACCTTTACTTAGACCAGAAAGAGGACTAGTAGGTACTGGGTTGGAAGCTCAGACAGCTAGAGATTCCGGAATGGTTGTTGTCTCTCGCTTTTACGGACAAGTTACTCATGTAGATGCCACGAAAATCAAAATCAAGGTAGAAGATTTAGCTGTAACTCATTTAGAGGATTACTTGGTAGATGAAACGGTTACTATCTCCAGTAGGCTCTTGGCTGATCGTCTAGCTCAAGGTATTCTCTTGCTGGCAACCAGTGGAAGCAGTGAAATCCTAGTTCACTTTGAAGATGATACTTACAAACAGCAACTCATAAAATGGATCCTAGCTAGTTTACAGGAAACTTTGCCCTTTTCTCTAGACCCAATCAAGGTTGATTTAGAAACATTTTTGAGTTTTCTACTCAATTCCCAAAGAGGACTCGAAACCATCATCATAAAATCTTTAAAGGTGATGCCTCTTCCTCAAGAATTGATCCCTAGCGAATGGCGAAACAAGTTAGCTAATTTGATTCAACCTTATTGCAGAAGTGCTCTCATTAACCTAACTATTGCTATCAAAGATGGGGTGAGCACAGATGCTTATAACAAATATGTAGCTATAACGGGCAAAATCAAAGATGCACTAGAGAGTAAAAAGAACTCAGTCTTACCTGGTTTGCTAACAGAAGCCGCTAAGCTCATTGCCGATTTATTGGGACAGACAGTTAACCTAGAAACTCCAAAAAATTTAATATCAATTAAAGAGCGGGAGATAGAATATCGTCTACAAAAGTACCAAAGATCTAACCAAGATACTTGTCTTAACCAAAGACCGTTAGTTTATGTAGGTGAAGATGTCGAGCCTGGACAGGTTCTAGCCGATGGTTCAGCTACCGAAGGTGGCGAGATTGCTTTGGGACAAAATGTTCTAGTGGCCTATATGCCCTGGGAAGGTTACAACTACGAAGATGCAATCTTGATCAGTGAAAGGTTGGTCTATGACGATACCTATACCAGTATTCATATTGAAAAATATGAAATAGAAGCCAGGCAAACCAAGCTCGGTCCTGAAGAGATTACCAGGGAAATACCCAATGTTGGAGAAGATGCCCTGAGAAATCTCGATGAGAGAGGAATCATTCGCACCGGAGCTTGGGTTGACTCTGGAGATATCCTAGTGGGTAAAGTAACCCCTAAAGGAGAATCAGATCAGCCACCAGAAGAAAAACTACTACGAGCAATCTTCGGCGAGAAAGCCCGAGATGTCAGAGATAACTCACTTAGAGTCCCCAATGGAGAAAAAGGAAGGGTCGTTGATGTACGTGTCTTCACCCGTGAACAGGGGGATGAATTGCCACCTGGAGCCAATATGGTTGTAAGGGTTTACGTTGCTCAAAAACGTAAGATCCAAGTCGGAGATAAGATGGCTGGACGTCATGGCAATAAGGGAATCATCTCTCGTATTTTGCCGATAGAAGACATGCCCTATCTACCAGATGGACGCTGCGTGGATATAGTATTAAACCCTCTGGGTGTTCCTTCTAGAATGAATGTGGGACAAGTTTTTGAATGCCTTTTGGGCTGGGCTGGTGAAAATTTAGGTGTTCGATTTAAGGTTACTCCTTTTGATGAGATGTATGGAGAGGAATCTTCCAAGGAGACAGTACATGGCATGCTAGATGATGCCTCACATAGGCCCAATCGCAATTGGGTCTTCGACCAAAATCATCCTGGGAAGATACAGGTCTACGACGGCAGAACCGGTGAGCCATTTGATCGACCTATAACTGTGGGTAAGGCATACATGCTTAAGCTTGTTCACCTGGTAGATGACAAGATTCATGCCCGCTCTACAGGACCTTATTCCTTGGTGACGCAGCAACCCCTTGGTGGGAAAGCTCAACAGGGTGGTCAGCGGTTTGGGGAAATGGAGGTTTGGGCTCTCGAAGCTTATGGAGCAGCCTATACCTTGCAGGAAATACTGACTGTCAAGTCCGATGATATGCAGGGACGGAATGAAGCGCTTAACGCCATTGTCAAAGGAAAGCCAATACCACGACCAGGTACACCAGAATCTTTCAAGGTACTCATGAGAGAATTACAATCTCTAGGGTTAGATATAGCCGTTCACAAGGTACAGACAAACCCGGATTCTGGAGTCACTCGAGATGTAGAAGTTGATTTGATGGTTGACCATTTCCGACGTACACCTAGTCGTCCAACTTACGAATCTCTTGGATTGAGCGATTTAGATGATGAAAGCTGATCACAATATTTTGGGAGACTTATGATGTTTTACAATTACACCGTCGACAAAAGCCGTCTGAAAAAGTTGATCTCTTCCGTGTTTCGCAGTCACGGTTCTGCCCGTTGCGCGCAATTGGCTGATGGAATTAAAGATCTCGGTTTTCGCTATGCTACCCAGGCAGGAGTTTCAATCAGTGTTGACGATCTAACGGTTCCTCCTGCAAAAAAACAGATGCTCGAAGAGGCAGAACAGGAAATTCGTATGACAGAACAGCGCTTTGCCAGGGGAGAAATTACCGAGGTAGAGCGTTTCCAGAAAGTAATTGATACTTGGAATGGTACCTCTGAGCTTCTTAAGGATGAGGTGATCCGACATTTTCGTGTTACCGACCCTCTCAACTCAGTCTATATGATGGCTTTTTCGGGAGCCAGGGGTAACATGAGTCAGGTTCGTCAGCTGGTAGGAATGAGAGGACTGATGGCTAATCCTCAGGGAGAATTGATTGACTTACCAATCAAGACCAATTTCCGTGAAGGATTGACAGTCACTGAATATATTATTTCCTCTTACGGAGCAAGAAAGGGACTGGTTGATACTGCATTGCGTACGGCTGATTCAGGTTATCTAACACGTCGCTTGGTAGATGTTGCACAGGATGTTATCGTCCGTGAAGTTGATTGTGGAACCAGTAAAAGTATCACTGTTACTCCCATGAAAGATGGAGATCGTGTTTTGATACCCCTGGCAGATCGTCTATTAGGTAGGGTTCTGGCAGAGGATTTGGAGATTGATGGAGAAATAATAGCTACACGAAATCAATGTATCGATGACGATCTAGCCAAAAAAATTGGTCAATCCCGAGAGGAAATCAAGGTTCGCTCTCCCTTGACCTGTGAATCTTCCCGTTCGGTTTGTCAACATTGCTATGGCTGGAGTTTAGCTCATGGACATTTAGTGGACATGGGAGAAGCAATAGGTATTATTGCAGCGCAGTCAATTGGGGAACCAGGCACCCAGCTAACCATGCGAACTTTCCATACAGGTGGGGTTTTTACCGGGGAAGTAGCCCGTTCGATCAAGTCTTCTATTAATGGAACAATAAAGCTAAGCAAAGATCTCGTTACTCGTCGTATTCGTACTCCACATGGTGATGACTGTGAGCAAATTGAGGTTTCAGGAGATCTCACTGTAGTACCCATAGAAAAGGGTGTATCTCCAATAGAATATCACCTCAATCCCGGTTCTCTACTTTTCGTTGAAGATGGTACAAAGATTGAAGCCGGTCACCTTATCATGGAGGAGTCCACGGTTAAACTTCAGCGCTCAACCGAGAGGGCTACTAAGGATGTGGCAACCATCTTGGCAGGTGAGATATTCTTCCAAAATATTATGCCTGAGGAAAAGACCGATCGTCAGGGTAACACCACTCGCATAGCTGGGCGTGGTGGACTGATATGGATTCTCTCCGGCGAGGTTTATAATCTGCCGCCTGGGGCAGAAGCCACTGTTAAAAATGATGATTACGTTAAAGAAGGAGATGTTCTGGCTGAAACCAAACTGATCACCAACAATGGGGGACTGGTCAGAACCGTACTAGGTAGTCGTGAGATAGAGATCGTTACAGCCTCAGCTATCCTAGACAGCGCAGAGGTAAAAGTAGAAACCAGTGGTGGACGTGAGCAGTACGTTATACAAACTGCAGATAGTCAGAGATTTTCTCTCAAAACCACACCCGGAACGAAACTTGCTAATCACTCGATCATTGCGGAATTGATTGATGATCGCTATCGAACAACAACTGGCGGTATTGTCAAATATGCTGGGGTTGAAGTCAATAAAGGCGGTCGCAAACAGGGTTATGAAATCATTAAAGGCGGTACTTTATTATGGGTACCGGAAGAAACGCATGAAGTCAACAAAGATATTGGACTTCTCAATGTTGAAGATGGTGAATATGTAGACGCCGGAACTGAAGTAGTCAAGGATATCTTCTGTCAGTCTAGCGGAGTAGTGGAGATCATTCAAAAAAATGACATTCTGCGTGAAATTATCATCAAGCCAGGTGATATATACAGAGATCTAGATCCCGATTATTTGATGACATTTGAGAGTGGCTCTCTTATTCAGCCCAATACAGAAATCATTCCTGGTTTGATGGTGAATGAACTGCGCCAGGGAGATATCGTAGAAACAACTGAGGGAATGGCCCTATTGCTTCGACCAGTTGAAGAATATCAAGTTTCCGATGAGCCTGCTTCACCTTCTCAGGGGTCAATCAACCAAGAAGGAGAACGTAGCATTGAACTTCGTTCTGTACAACGTCTCTACTATAAAGATGGCGAGAGGGTTCGCTCAGTAGAAGGAAACAACCTGCTAAGTACTCAGTTAGTGCTTGAGATGTCCTCGCAGGAGAAAGAGGGTATATTGCATTTGGCCGCTGATATTGAGATAAAAAAAGATGAAAAAGCCAACTGTGATCGCCTCCAATTGGTAATCCTAGAATCGCTGGTACTCAGGCGTGATACAGAAACTGATCCTCATGGTGGCAGTGTTCAAACCAAGGTTTTGGTTCAAAATGGAGATCAGATTCCCAAAGGATCGGTGGTAGCCCGTACTGAAATACAATGCAGAGAAAGTGGCTTCGTCAGAGGACTCCAAAACGGCAGTGAACCAGTAAGAC
>CAIPYC010000016.1 GCA_903869185.1 uncultured cyanobacterium
AGAGGACGCAACCTGATAATCTCCTGATTGTCTGTCGGTAAAACTACCCATTGGCGAGAGCGACAAGTCACAATAGACCCAGGCATAGGAATGAAAGTAGATGACATAAAGACTTTTGACTATTACTTAACCTCACAATTTTAACTTAGTAAAGTCCTAGGAAAAGTTAAAGGATTTAGATCTGCGGCTTACTCTATATATAAAGTTATTATTGTAGTTACACCAAATCTGGTTGTTAAACGTTGTCGAGAGTGTTGTTTCAGTATGGATTATCACAAGCTCATCACAATAGAGCCTGGCAAGCGCAGTGGGAAGCCTTGTAAGAGGAATGCGGATTACTGTTTATGATGTTAGAGTCTCTCTTTAAAATACCAATATATATACCACTTACCCTACATTGTGTACTTGGTATCATAGCTGCAACCATTGCCTATAAGAAAGGATACTCCTTGACTTATTGGACTGTTATTGGACTTTTAGGCGGAACGTTTGCTCTAGTTACTGCGGTTAGAATGAAGAGAAAATAAATAGTAAAAAAGAGGATGTTATTACCAGTATGAATCCAGAGTAATTAATCAAATGTTAAAAGACCTGTTGTGGTTCGGTGGGAATTTGCCAGATAACTCTCTAATAACTTTCTCAAACTCAGAAGTGTAAAAATCCTGGAATATCTACTCTTTTATTAAGATTATGCTTTCTCTTTATAATAAAATAAAAGTTAAATTCTCAGAACTAACTTTATGAGTGGACAACTAGTAAGCTTAGGCAAAGATGGTCCGACTATCCCGGCTTTGGGTATTGGAACATGGGCTTGGGGTGATCGGTTGTTCTGGAGCTATGGGCAAGACTATAGTTCTTTAGAATTAAAAGAAACCTTCGATACATGTCTAGAAGAAGGTATTAACTTTTTTGATACAGCCGAGGTCTATGGTCTAGGTGAATCAGAAAGACTCCTTGGTCAATTTCTACAACAAACCAATCAAAATGTCTATATAGCAACCAAATACTTCCCGCTCCCTTGGCGCTTCAATCCTCAAGCTGTCAGTGAGACCCTCACCAGTAGTTTAGAACGCTTACAAGTCTCTCAGGTTGCACTGTATCAGGTGCACTGGCCCTTTGACTTTTTTTTAGGACAGTCTAGCTTGATGTCGGCTCTAGCTGCTGAGGTAAAACGGGGACGGATTCAGGCTGTGGGAGTAAGTAACTATTCAGCTAGTCAGATGCGGGAGGCACATCGTCTATTGGCAGAACAGGGGGTAACTTTAGCTGTCAATCAAGTCCGTTATTCCCTATTACATCGCCAAATCGAGCAAAATGGGACCTTAGAGGCAGCTCAGGAGCTAGATATTAAAATTCTGGCCTATAGTCCCCTGGCTCAAGGTCTTCTAACTGGTAAATACCGACTAGATAATCAGCAAACCCCTAAAGGTGCCAGAAAACTTAGCCCCAAGTTTAGCCGTAGTGGTCTAGCTAAAATTCAACCATTGTTAGATACATTGCAAAGACTGAGCGAAAAGTACCAGAAAACTCCGGCTCAGATCTCACTCAATTGGTTAATCAGCAAACCCGGAGTAGTACCAATTCCGGGTGCTAAAAATGCACAGCAGGCTCGCCAAAACGCTGGTGCGCTCGGCTGGAGTCTAAGTACTGAAGATATCTTGTTGTTAGATCAAGTCAAACTATTCCCCTAAGTCCTAGAGGGATCGAACAAAAACCTGAAGATAGCGAACAATTTTTCTCTTGGATGGGATTCGGTTACCTTGGTAAGCAAAAACCTTTAAGAACTACTATATAGCTTCTCATTGTGTTCAATAGACTTAAAAAAATCAACTACTGGATGAGGATAATCTGATCCTATTTGACAGTTATGGTTTTTTTGTTGGGATCTGCTCAATTTCCAAGGTTCATGGATTAGATCCCCAGGTATTGATTCTAATTCTGGTAACCAATATCTTAGATAATTTCCTTTTGGATCATAATCTTTAGATTGTTTAGTGGTATTAAAATAGCGGAAGCCTCTTGCATCATTCCCAACTCCTGCGGTATAGTTCCAGTTGCCCCAATTGTTATAGACATCATAATCAATTAATAAATATTCAAACCACTCGGCACCCATTTGCCAATTAATACCCAAATTTTTGGTTAAGAAACTAGCAACATTTTGTCTACCTCTATTAGACATAAAGCCTGTTTTTAATAACTCTCTCATGTTGGCATCAATTAAAGGATAGCCTGTTTTACCTTCTCGCCAGAGATTAAAACGTTCCCAATCTTCTAACCAC
>CAIPYC010000017.1 GCA_903869185.1 uncultured cyanobacterium
TCTGTTTCTTCCATATTAAAACCGACATCTTGAATGTCATTTTCCATAAAGAAATTAAATATCTCTTCAGGATAGTCTAGAGACTCTCTGGTGATTACAGCAATAACATAGAAAGGAATCTCGTTTTTTTGCAGAAAAGAAATACCCCTCATGGCACTAGCATGAGTACCAGTGCCCTTGCGTGTTTTGCGATGGGCATCATGAAGAAAAGCTGGCCCATCTATACTCACACCCACATCCACCTGATATTCTTTAAAAAAATCACACCAAGCCTGGTTTATCAATGTGGCATTGGTCTGAACAGATTGAATGAACTGGGTGTTCTGTTTATTGTATTTGAGGGCAGCCTGCTCAATCAAGGCAAAGGCTGATCTATAAAAAGAAATTGGCATCGCCAACGGTTCGCCGGCGTGCCAGCAAACAGTAAGTCCTTCTCCTGCAAAGGGACTAGTGAAGATCCTCTCAAAAATAGGATCGATCAAATCCAGTGACAATTGATTTTTCACTGCTCTATCAGGCAAATAGCAATAATCGCAGTCTAAATTGCAAAAGGAGGTTGGCTGGATGATAACCAGATTGATTGGACCAAAACTACTAATCTCAGATTCAGAGAGGAGTTTTACTGTTGCGAATTCTGTCATTTGTTTTTTTATCTACTATTTATCTATCAATGATAGTTACGGAAACCACCGCCACCGCCGCTATTGCGGAAAGCCGACCCACCACCATGACTATTAGCAAATCCACCACCACCACCATTACGGAAAGCTGATCCACCACCACCATTACGGAAAGCTGATCCACCACCACCATTACGGAAAGCTGATCCACTATAGCGATTTAACCAGCCACGGGCACCGCCATTAGGCCAGCCATGAATGCTATTATAGAAACTAGGTGCAGTGTTGACAAAGCTATAGGCCAAGAGAGGATCTTTTTGATCTACCTGATTTCCTTCAAATACATCTGTTTCTTTTTGCTTAATGGAATTAGATATTTTAGAGAGTCTAGATTCAATGCTAGATTGAGGTTTGTCGTTATCTAAATTTAGGTTAGTAGCATCGGATTTCAGGGCACTTGTACCAGAAAGTACCAGTAAAAAACCGACTAGTCCTGCTGTTGTATTGATTTTCATTATGTTTAGTTGCTGAAATTTGGTTTTAATTGCAATAATGCGATTATAAGATAATATTTTCCAAAATAAAACCATTATCGTAAAGGTTTTATTTCCTCAGCACTTCAATAGATTGTGTGGTCAAGAAGATACCAGCGGCTATATAGCTTAGGAAAAGACAGATATTTTCAGTTTGTAATACTCCCTTGAGAAAAGGAGCATAATTTTTAAAGAGCGAAAGATATGATAGTACATAGCTCAGGGGACTACCTACACTGTTAGAGAGAATATCTAAACTCCAAAACATCACAACCAGAATAAAAGTCATAATGTAGGACAAGATTGCATGTTCGCTTAAAGAAGAAACAAACATTCCCAAAGATAAAACAGCAGTTGCAAATAGGAATATCCCCGCATTTGCCAGTATAACCACAGTGATTTCCATAGGCGGTTGACTGGCCGAAAAAACAATGATTTGGTAAATCACTATTGGTATCCACAGAATAGAAAAAACTGTAACAACGCTCAGTAACTTACCAAGGGCTACCAAGGAGTTGGTGATGGGAGAGGTTGCCAGCAATTCCAATGTTCCTCTTTTGCGCTCTTCAGTATACAGCCCCATTGAAATGGCTGGAAGTATTACTAGTAGAAGGGATATGATTACATTGAAATAGGAATTGAGAAATTCCGAAGCCAGATCCACCCCAGCAGTAAGTCCCCCTTGCTGTTCAATCATGGCTACCTTTTGTATTAAATCGCTGAGTATAAACCAAAAGAAAAAGCCGGCAATTAACCAAAAAAAAACAGCAATGATATAAAAAAAAGGAGAGAATAAGTAGCTTCCTAATTCTTTGCGGAAGATGGCATAGAGATTATTGAGAAAAATCATTGCTCTTGAGTGGTCAGTTTTAAAAATACTTCTTCTAGGGTTGGCCGAGTGTGCCTCATTTCATAGAGATCAACTCCAGAGTTAATGACCATTCTTGAGAGGTCTTTGGCAAGATGATCGTATTTATCGGAGCTGCTGATTTCTAAAATATAACGAGAATCGGAAGGAATTATTTCAACCTTATTGACTCCATCTAGAGATTCCAGTCTGGATTTTAGCGAAACTACATCCCCTTCTACTACCAACCTATATATATTTACCGGTAGCATTTGATCCATTAAATTATCTGGTTTATCGGTGATAATAACCCTTCCTTGATTGATGATAGAAACCCTATCACAAGTCATACTTACCTCTGGTAGGATATGCGAGGAGAGAAGTACAGTATGTTCACCAGCTAAACTCTTGATCAAATTACGAACTTCGATGATCTGTTTAGGATCAAGACCTATAGTTGGCTCATCCAAGATAACCACCCCAGGGGAGTGGACAATAGCCTGGGCTAAACCTACTCTCTGACGGTAGCCTTTGGAAAGTTTCCTGATGATAACCTGAGCCTTCTCTGTTAGCCCAGTTCGCTTCAAGGCATTAGTAACAGCCAAAGCGCGATCACCATAAGCCATCCCCTTGATACTGGAGACAAAATAAAGATAGGATTCAACGGTCATATACTCATAGAGAGGAGGATTCTCTGGCAGATAACCAATATGCCGGCGAACCTGCATTGAATCTTCATGTACATCATAGCCTGCAATACGGGCAGTACCTGAAGAAGCTGGAATATAACCACTCAGAATCCGCATTGTAGTGGTTTTGCCTGCTCCATTGGGCCCTAAAAAACCTAAAATTTCCCCTTTTTCTACTGAAAAATGAACGTCAGAGATGGCAACAGTAGAACCGTAGATTTTTTTGAGATGTTCAACTTCTATCATTTAGTGTTTTTGTAGATCTGTTTTTATACTGTATGAGATTTACTGAGCCTAGCAGAATTGACAGAAAGTCATCAAACGGCAATATCTATGATTCTAGTTATGATCGTCCGGAAATCCTGACCTATCTCAGGGGAAAACCGTATTCTCATTTAACCCTTATATTTTTTATCTTAATGATATAACTACCATCAATCAATTTCTTTAGAGGTGAATTTTATGACAATCATGCGATGGAAACCGATCCAGGAGCTCGAAATGCTACAAAGAGATTTTGATCGTTTGGCCGATGTGCTCATACCAAATACGATGGTTTTGACTGCAAAACCAAAAGTAAACTTCGTTCCACCAGCTGAGATGACTCGGACTGAAGAAGCCATTGATTTAAGGCTAGAGATTCCTGGACTGGAAAACGAGGATTTTGAGATTGAGGCAACCGAAGAGTCCATAACTATCAAGGGTGAGCGCAAGGAAGAAAATAAAACCGAAAAAGAAGGCACTACCAAAAGTGAATTTCACTACGGAAAGTTCAATCGTACGATTTCCTTGCCTGTACTGGTAGACAATGCCAGTATCACTGCGCAGTACCGAAATGGCATATTACAAATTGTTCTGCCTTTAGTGCAAGCACAAAAACAGAAAGTTGTTAAGGTAGCTGTAGAATAGCTTTAGTGGAAATGGAGAGGGTAGCTTTTCCCTCTTCATGTTTCATTGCTGAAGTTGAGACTAAATTTTCCAATTTTTATGAAAAATATCTTTGCCTTATCTTTTATTTTGATCAATATAATATCCTTACCTGTCTTTGCAGAGAACAACCAACTTATTGCAGATTATTCTGAGACCCTGCAAGAATCCAGAATAGGCCGTGCCCAGAATATAGCTCGCCAACTGGCCGAAAAAACCAATGGAGGATTGAGCAAATATAGGGCAGAGCCATCGATGTTCGGCGATCCCAGAAGATCACCCTATAGAGACAATGGCGATAGAAGCTGGACATTCACTTTTTTTGGAGGAAGTCCAGGTTCTAATAATTTCACCGTAGAGACTGTCGTAACCATCAGTGAGGACTTTTCCATAATCAGACTAGACTACAATGGGGCGATTCGTTCAAAACCCACGCAGCGAAAGTAGACAAGCTTGGGCAGTATACCCTTCAACAAATTGAAAATGAGCTGCAAATTTTAGTAAAAATTTTCTTGCGCTTACTCTGGCTGCTATTGCACGAGCGTGCGTTTTTATTTGGGCTTTCTTATTCCTGTCCATTTATGCTATTCTCTCAAAAGCGCATTTAACTCCTTAGTTCTTAATATTCTGAACAATGCTTTATCTATTTTAAAAATTAATTTATTACCCACATCAAATTTTATTATTCTCCTTGCAATTGTCTTGGTTATTACTGTGACGCTATCATCACTAACCTTCAAATTTATAGAAGTTCTAGGAATGGCAATAGGACGCAATTTAATAAAGAAATACAAGGATTTAGGTGAAAAATAATAGAGGGGCAAAAAGCTGGTAAACTAAAATAAGGAGATGAAGAGTTCTACATCTGAATCCTTACGTGAAAAACTTATCAATTTTCGTACATTCAGCTTCGCATTGTCTGACAGACCATAAATCTTATGGGGAGGGGTTAATTTGTTTTTCTCTGCTCAATGGTTTGGCAAAACGTGGTCATAGTATCTATGTAAATGCCATAGGCTCAGATATTCTAGAAAAAAATGATAATTTATATGTCAAAAATGCTGCTAAACATTTAGTTCCATTTGATTCATTGGCCTCTTGGGAGCGTAATTACCGCGGAAATCAATTACTGTATAGTCTACGCAATGAACGGGAATTTGATATTGTTTGGTACATGGCTCCAAGTGGAACGGAATGTCCTTCCGTACCCAAAGCTTTAGGTAAACCCCTCGTGATTGGCCCGCTATACTATGGCTGGCCTGAAAATAAGGCAATGCTGAGCAAGCCAAGATTTGGTATTGGTATTAGACCCTTGGTTCTTCCTTTTGCCAAAAGAGGATGGCAGAGAACATTAGAAGCGGCCTCTCTGATAATATGTTCTACGCCTAAGCATGCTGACAGTATGCAACTTGAGTTTCCAAAATCTACAACATTGTGCTTACCCCTGATTGTTGAGCAACCAAATAATATTGCAATCTCGATTAGAACCGCATCAATCATTGGCCAACCCTTCAATTTGGTTTTTGTTGCCAATTTGGTTCCCAATAAATATCCTATGATTCTTGCTCAAGCTGTTAAAAAATTAAAAGAAAATGGACTCAATATCAGAGCAACATATTTAGGAGATGGGATAGAACGCGAAAATCTAGAAAAATTCATTGCTCAAGAGAATCTCAATGATGTCATATCGTTCAAAGGAAGAGTATCCAACAAGGAGGTGAATGAGTATCTAATCAATGCAGATTTGCTCATTTCTACATCGCTCGGTGAACCATATGGTCGCAATATTGCTGAAGCTATGTGTGTTGGGACACCGGTAATTTGTCATAATTCTGGTGGTCCAGCAGAGATTGTTGAAAATGGAGTAGATGGAATATTGGTTGATGAGTTAACAGGAGATAGTTTTGCTCGTGCTATTGCCCAAGTTTATAATGACAGGGATCTATGGCAATCTTTCTCAAACAAGGCAATCCTAAAATCCCAAAGTTGGACTAGTGATGCTGTTCTTGTTGATTTAGAAAGAGCGCTTCTGAATTTATGTACTAAAACAAGCAAACAGTAATTTTCTCACTTCTCTTACAATAAAGGAATAACAATAATCTCAAGGCAACTCTAGAAGTGGATATTATCTTTGACTCAGTTGATGCTGCCTTAGTTGATATTAAGGCTGGAAGGCCTGTCGTTGTGGTAGATGATGCGCATCGTGAAAATGAGGGAGATCTTATATGCGCAGCGCAATTTGCCACTCCAGATATGATCAATTTTATGGCAGTTGAAGCAAGAGGGCTTATTTGTCTAGCAATGACTGGAGAGCGACTGGATGCATTGGATTTGCCCCTTATGGTTTCTAAAAACACTGATGGCAATCAAACTGCATTTACCGTAAGTATTGATGCAAGTCCATATCTTGGCGGCTCTACGGGGATTTCAGCTGAAGATAGAGCCAGAACAATTCAGATTGCCATAAACCCCTCTAGTATCCCAGAAGATCTCACCCGTCCTGGACATATTTTTCCCTTAAGAGCTAAAGATGGCGGCGTTCTTAAAAGAGCAGGACATACAGAGGCATCGGTTGATTTGGCTAGATTGTCCGGACTATACCCTGCCGGTGTGATTTGTGAAATTCAAAACCCAGACGGATCAATGGCTCGCTTGACGGAGTTAGTTAAATACTCCCACAAGCACCAACTTAAATTAATTAGTATAGCCGATCTTATTAGTTATCGATTGAAACATGATCGCTTTGTCTATAGGGAAGCAGTATCAGAATTACCCAGCCAATATGGTAATTTTCGTCTCTATGCTTATCGTAATATCTTAGATAAAAGTGAGCATATAGCGATAGTCAAAGGAGATTTGAACAAGTTTGAAAATGAGTCAGTTATGGTGCGAATGCACTCAGAATGTTTAACTGGGGATGCTCTTGGCTCGTTGCGCTGTGATTGTCAAATGCAGTTACAGGCAGCATTAAAAATGATAGAAAGCACGCAACTAGGAGTTGTTGTATACCTTAGACAAGAAGGTAGAGGTATTGGGTTAATCAATAAAATAAAAGCCTATTCATTGCAGGACATGGGTTTTGATACTGTTGAAGCTAATGAAAAATTAGGATTCCCCGCTGATCTAAGAGACTATGGAGTTGGGGCGCAAATTCTCAACGATTTGCATATTAAAAAAATTCGTTTAATTACCAATAATCCCCGAAAAATAGCCGGACTTAATGGTTATGGTATAGAGGTGGTCGAACGCTTACCTTTGTTAATTGAAGCTAATGACTATAATTTTGGTTATCTCTTGACCAAAGCACAAAAATTGGGTCACTTGTTTCTCAGGACTTACTTGATAACCATTTCTCTGCGGTGGGATCCTTCGGTGCGCACTGTTAAAGATCGCTATGGAAAATTAGAAAAACTTAGGGATCTTGTCCGAGTTTATGGGCTGTATTTACAAGAGGAGGTAAGACCTGTTGCTATTTCCCTGTTTGATAAACCATCTTTAATCTTCCATTTAGGCTTTGAACAGCCACAGTCAATAGATTCTAATTGGTATGCATTTAAGGATAATCCTCATTCAATTGCTATATTTGATTTGCTTGATAATTTAATCTCCTGGCAAGAAATAGAACATTTAGAATGTATTTTTTCTGATGGTGAAGATCCCATGTTGGGTTTGCAAATTAAACTAGATAGAATGACTTTTCCCGTTGGTTTTCTCCCTTCTGCATTAGAGAAAGTGGAAAGACAGATTATTTATAGCTTCAGTAGAGCGTAAAAATAAAAAGTTGCCCCTGTGTAAGGAGCAACCTGGAATAAGCAAATCTCTTGGAGACTATAGGGATATCTCTCCCAATTCTGAGCAAATATGATCAAAAGGCTCATCTACAAAAGACAAGTCGCTGATGCCTGCTTCCAATGCCTTAGCTTTAACTAAACCTTTCATAATTGCAACTCCTCGAACAGTCGGACCAATAGAAACGGCAAGAGAATTATAAGTCTCGCGCAATCCCTGTAGAACCCTCTCGTCCAAGACATCTGTATCACCAGCTACAAGGGCATAACTAGCGTAGCGCAAATAGTAATCCAAATCTCTCAAACAAGCCGAATATCGACGAGTAGTGTAGGCATTACCGCCAGCGCGAATCAATTCTGGTACTTCCTCAAAAAGCTGTACACCTGATGCTTTAACTATAGACGCTGCATTGGCATTTATAACCGCTGCGACAGCCAAGCGCGCGGATGCTGAATTGAAGTAAGATTTCAGCTGTTCTATTGCATCGCGATCGAAATAACGTCCATTTAAATCGTAGTTTTTTATTAAACTCGTCACTGCATCTTTCATTAAATAATTCTCCCAACTGAAATTTTCAACAAAACTACCCATAAGGGCTCAGGCTAAATCTACCTATAATTTTATAATCGCATGAGGACACACAATTGCCTCATGTTAGCTTGTCTAAGTCTCTACCTTCTGAGAGTTTTTATTGATATTTTGATATATTTCTTCACAGATCAGGGGTTTAACAGTTGACGAGATTTAGTCTTTAATAGCCAATCCGGATGTCAATTGTAGTAAAAGATACAAAAAAAGAGTCTGATTCATACCTAAGATTGTTAACCAAACAAAAACATATTGTGATTCATAAACAGGAGAGTTAGCAATGGCTAATACGCCTCAGGAAGTGTTGAAGTATATTAAGGATAACAATATTCAGATGGTTGACCTGAAGTTTGTTGATATGCTGGGAACCTGGCAGCATTGTACTTTTTATCACGACCAAATTGATGAGAGTGCCTTTGATGAGGGTGTACCCTTTGATGGTTCTAGCATTAGAGGGTGGAAAGCAATCAATGAATCTGATATGTCGATGGTGGCTGACCCTACCACATCATGGATTGATCCTTTTTATCTCGAACCTACACTCAGCCTGATCTGCAGTATTAAAGAACCCAGAACTGGCAACCCCTACAGCAGAGATCCCCGTTCTATCGCTCAGAAGGCTGTAGAATATCTTGCAACAACTGGTCTGGCTGATGTTGCCTATTTTGGGCCTGAAGCAGAGTTCTTCGTATTTGACGATGTGCGCTTTGACCAGACGGAGAATAAAAGTTACTACTATGTAGACAGTGTTGAAGGACGTTGGAATAGCGGAAGAGAAGAAGAAGGAGGTAATCTGGCGAATAAACCTGGCTATAAACAGGGTTATTTCCCGGTTGGACCTACAGACACAATGCAAGATCTAAGAACCGAGATGCTCTTAGTAATGGCTAAATGTGGAGTGCCAATTGAGAAGCATCACCATGAAGTAGCAACGGGCGGACAAAATGAACTGGGTTTCAAATTTGCTCCATTGATCCAGGCTGCTGACTATCTAATGACTTACAAATACGTCATCAAGAACGTTGGTAAAAAGCATGGTAAAACAGTTACCTTCATGCCCAAGCCCCTGTTCAAGGATAATGGTTCGGGTATGCACACACATCAATCTCTTTGGAAGGGGGGGCAGCCGCTTTTCTGGGGAGATGGCTATGCTAACTTGAGTGACATGGCTCTTCATTATATTGGTGGGTTGCTCAAACATGCTCCGGCGCTTTTGGCTTTCACCAATCCTAGTACCAACTCATACAAACGTTTAGTACCTGGATTTGAAGCCCCTGTAAATTTGGCATACTCACAGGGAAACCGTTCGGCTTCTATCCGTATTCCCCTATCAGGGCCCAACCCCAAGGCAAAACGCTTAGAATTTCGCTGTCCTGATGCTACTTCTAATCCTTATCTGGCTTTTGCGGCCATGCTCTGCGCCGGTATTGATGGCATCAAGAATAAAATTGACCCAGGCTCATCTTTGGATGTGGATATTTATGAATTAACTCCTGAGGAATTGAGTAAAGTTCCTTCTACTCCCGGGTCTTTAGAAGCTGCTCTGGATTTTCTGGAAAAAGATCACGATTTCTTGACTTCAAGTGGGGTCTTTAATGAAGACTTTATCAGTAATTGGATTAATTATAAATTAGACAATGAGGTCAATCCTATGCGTTTGCGTCCTCATCCCTATGAGTTTGCACTTTATTATGATGCCTAGAGACTAGGCTATACATATTAATATTCTTCAGTAGCTTAATTTGACTTACAGCAAAGTTATGGGTAAATCACAAAGGAACCGAGCGAGATTGAGTTCATAGCGGTAGTTTTCGTGGTTATCACAGTCAAAAACTGCATTAGTGTCTGTTTTTTGGATTCAACTTCCTCTTCATCCCAATCTTCGCCTAATACTGTTTCTCAGTCGACCTTCAAGGACACATAACAAGTGGAGTCTTCGAAGCATCCAACGGACGAGAAAGTGACACAAATGGACAGACGAATTTTGATCTGTAAATGGGTGATAAATATAGTTCTTGAAGGCGTTAACTAGAATAGAGCAAACCCTGAAGGACTAATTGATCTGGTGATCTAATAAATCAAGCCTTGGATCTCTTTAATCTATAACCAATAAAACCTAGACCAATTAGGGAAATGACTGGACCTAGATTGGGCTCCGGCACAGTGTACGTACATGCATCCCCATTATTGAATAAATTTGATAGATAAGTAAAGATTGTTTTGGATACATCGCTATCAGGAATAAAATCTTGAGTAGCGCCACCTTTGTAACACGAAGTAGTGCTGCCAGTAGGTTGAGGTCCGGCGAAGCCTTCATAGACAGTAGTACCAGCAAGAACCAAGGCTTCTTCTACTTGGGTAGCATTATTGCCGAAAGCAGGCAACAGGGCCAAGCCGATTATCGCATCAGAAGTATCACTGTATACTGTAGAAGTTAAATAGCGACCTTTACTAACCCCGGGAGCTGTAGGAAAACTGTAGTAACGAAAAAATTCAGTAGCTTGGGTCAAGGTAACTGGCAGGCAATCTGAATTAGCAAAAGAATTAATAATGTTATTGAGATCTATAGGGTTTCTAGCGGCAGTATCAGGAATAGGACATGAAGGATCAAGAGTGCCTGCCACAGAGCTATTACTAACAAAGATAACTTGAGCAAGACTCAAAAGCAGAGAGCTACTTAACCAAAATGCAAATTCTTTTTTTAACATGTCAAAAAAATTTAGATAATTTTCCATAGAATATAGCAATAGCCAGAGCTTATAGAGAAGAAACCATAAGAATATGCTCGATAGCATCTCGAAGGCTATTAATTAAATTGATCAAGACATTTACGAATGCGACTTTTAAGCCAAGACCAACATCGTACTATCTTGTTAAAGTCAGGAGAATAAGGAGGTAAATACAATATATCTTACATCCAGTCTCCTCCACCATTGTTTTAATATTTCCCCTTTTATGGAAGGTAGCATTATCAAGGATTAAGTACTGACCTGGTTTTAAATATGGAATCAAACAAGTCGTAATCCAACTCTCAAATATTATGCGATTACAAGAACCATCAACAGTAAAGGGAGCAATCAATTCTCCATCACGGTAGCCTACAATCATATTGACTCTTCCTTTTTTAGTACCTGATTTAAGAGCATAGAATCTTTTCCCTCGCTCATTCCAGCCATAATCGTATTGATCTCGACTATCCATTCCAGATTCGTCAATATAGACAATATTTTCTGGACTAATTTCATCTAGGACTTTAAGAAA
>CAIPYC010000018.1 GCA_903869185.1 uncultured cyanobacterium
CGGCGCCTATTTAGGCAAGAAGATTGTCTATAGATAAATATTCCCGGAAGCAGACGTTTGGTTTTGGCGCTAACGACCCTAAGGAGACATTCATAAAGAAATAATTAAGAGATATTTTTATCTAAAAAATCTTTATATTCTTTTTTAACTTCCTCTAAGATCTTGTAGTTTCCCTCTGACCTTAAATCGTCATAAGCATTCATGGCATCAATATACCTAGTGACAATTCCGACTGGCTTTGGTATTTTTACTTCAACTTTTTCTATTGCACTACGGTAAGCTGAATTAGGATAGAAAATAGAATTATTACTTTCTTGTTGATTCTCTAAACTTGTTGGACTGGCTATATTGCTAGTTTTAGGGTTTTTATGGCCAGCCATCTTATCTACTCAAAAAAAATTCATCGGACAGAATAAATTAAATTGATGACATTTTTATGAAAATTGCGTAATTACCTCAAAGCAGACCTAAAAAATTGGAGCTTTCGACCCTAAGCAGACATTAAAACTTAGCGGGTCTTGGCAGAATTCATACTAAAAATTAATCCCGATATTCGCATTCAGTGTATTTGAATGATATGAATTTGAGCCTTGAGAGTACAAGTAATTAAAGCTCATGAATGAATTTTTAAGGGTTTGGTAAGTAAGGCCAAATCCAAGTGAACCCAGATCAGTTGGCATGCTTTTGAAAGATAAAGCCACATCGCCCGTTCCAGACCCAGTGTCGGCGTAATACATATTCTGAGTCATATTGCCTAGATAGTTATGTGCGTACTGAAAGCTCACTGCCGGCCTTAGAGTGCCGTTTGATGTAGCAATGTTAGTAAACATTTTGATGCCAGTTGAGACGTTATTGGACCTTATGTCTGTTTGATCGTAAGTCGCTGCCAATAATGACCCCGCTTCACTATAGGCGTCCAATTTAGTCTTACTCATATCTGCTTTCAAATAAGGTTGAAATGTTATATGGCTCATTTCGAACAACTTGCTTATTTTTAATCCAGCGAATGTGACGGACCCATTTCTATTTCCAGAAAGCAATACATCAGAGTATCTAAGGTTATCAAAACCTAGTCCCCCGTATCCAACTACAGCATCAAGCAACAGCTTATTGGCCGATTGATAGCTTAGATAAACAGACCCTGTTTTTTGATTGGAGTTGGTCTTAGAACCAAGGCTATCAATATCAGTATTGCTATGTCCATAACCCAAAGCACCACCAACAAGAAAGCTGTTATTAATCCTTCGGTCTATCCCTAAGGTAATGCCATTGGTATGAAATTTATTAGTACTACCTAGGGAGTTCATTGAACCATAATCAATACTGCCTGATGTCCAAACATTGACAGGTAAATAGGATGAAATTTTATTACTAAAGGATTCAAGCTGCATACTTGGCAAAACGTCTTGTTGTGCTACTTGGTAGACGGGATCATTTTGCGCTACCTGAGTCCCCGCTTGACCAAAAGTACTTGTGTTATTTGAAAGTGAAACTTGGTTTAATGAACCAGTCGCTCCTTGGTGTAAGGCATCTAAATGACTCCAAACATTATTAATCTGAGTGCTAGTGAATTGTTGTACTGCCAAACCTTGGACTGACAACTGAGTTTGAATCGAGGAGTCAGAGGATAAAGAAGACCCTCGTAATCGTAAAACTAGATGCAAAGTACTTTCTTTTTGGATATTGTAATCACTTAGCGTTCGACCATCTTCCAGTTGCTTGCCAGCGAAAATCAATCTTTGCTGATCTGGGGGAATGCCCTCTTTATCCTGAATCTTGGCTTTTACATTCTCGATACTATCACTAGGCTCAACTTCTAATGTAATCGTCTTTCCTGTTAATGTTTTAACAAAAATCTGCATAGCAAAGACTGAAGGAGACACAATAAAAATTGTTAAAAACAAGATTACTTTACTTAGTTTATTAAGAAGAAAATTCTGTGGGGCTAACTTAGCTGAAGATGTAAAAATAATGCCACTTGAATTTGAAACAACATTCAATTTATTGTTATTTTTAGAGTTCCCTAGAAGAGACATTTGCTAAGCCCTAAGCTATCTGTTATTTAATATGCGATACTTTAATACAATAAATAGATAGAGCACCATTATTAAAAAATGAAATTTGCAGAAATACTAGAAAAATTTAGGGCATTAGGTGGTGTTGCAGATAATGTAGAGCTACGTAATGGTCAATTTGGCCGTGGCATATTCCCTATAAACTCAAATTTACCTATAAAAATAATAACACCAACGCACCTACTCGTATCCCCCAGTTGGCTAAAGTTAGATCGGGAAAATCATATTAGAATAAATCCAAAATTAGGCTTAGACCCAGCGTTTATTGATTTTTATGAAAGTTATCAGCAATTCTATGGGTGGAGTAATGTTGGCATAAATGAATTGAGTGATTATCACAATGAGCTTATAAAGTTACCAAAGTCGATAAAGAAGTTTCTACTTCTTTTTGGTTGGCAGAATAATGATTTTGATAAGAAAAATATTACCGATTACTTAAATGGGTATCTTGCAAGTCGGCAGATTCGAATTGGAAACGAGTCAAAACTGATGCCTGTTGTTGAACTAATTAATCATTCTCACGATGGTAAGCAGTATCTTGCCAGTGAGGGTGTAAAATTTTCAGGTACTTTTAAGGGGGAGGTTAAAGCCTGTTATCACGGTAGTTTTGATGCCATACATTTTTTTAGAATCTATCATTTCAACTCAGAATCCACTACTGTCTTATCTTGTGACGTCAAAATAGATGTGCCAAACGTAGGTTCAATTAATATTTCTAGATTTGATGCAATGGTTGATATTAAAGATGGCGTTATTACGCCAAGGATGGTTAAAAATAAAAGTGGTATCCAAATAGATTTTTTAGAGTTGGTAAACAATAAAAACAAACTATCACCGAGAAAGGTATTTGTTGACGGTATAAGTCAATTTGATGTTTCCTTGTTGGTTGGTAATCAAATATTTGACGGCTTAATTGAACATAATCGTAAAGCTTATACAGACTTTATAAGTGAATGTAGGTTATCTACTAATAAGGTCGCTAAGCAACTTGAATCTATTGCACTAAATCAGCTAAAACTTCTAAAGTGAACGTACGCTATTAGTCCGAAGCACTCGTATGCCCTCTGAAGATCTTATCTATCAGTGGTCTGTGGTTGCAAGTGAAATAAAACAACTTCAAAGCAGACGTTGAATTTAGTCACTTCCGACCCATTGCGGTCATTGGGTATTTAGCACATCCTGAGCTATGCCTGATTGGATGGGATTAGTAGAGATACAGCGAAAA
>CAIPYC010000019.1 GCA_903869185.1 uncultured cyanobacterium
ATCTTCCACAAATCTTTGTCTTACTCTTTCAATAGTTCGTCTACTGACATTTAAGGCCTCGCTGATATCTTGATCTTTATAACCACCATCTGAATGATTTATATCTGCTTTCAGTAAAATCCGTGCATGATTGATTTTAGATGCAGTCGTTTTACCTGTTCTAGTTATTTGTTCTAAACCTTGGCGTTCTTCTGGCGTTAGAGAGACAATATAGCGCTTGGCTGGCATAGTAGATTCAACAGTACTTTATACTTCTACTATACCTTGATTGCTCGTCGCATTTTCACTGACAGACCACTAGTTTGCTGTTAATAGCCTATCTGGTGTTAGAGATTATTTGTGGTACCTTGGGTCTGATTTTATTGAAGAAGTCAGATTGAGCTGTAGTTCATACTCTATATTTTCTGTGGGTTGTAATAGCCAGCACTAATACCAGCAATGTCAAAAATCCAGCCAGATAGAGTGGATAGGCATAGGATTTTAAATTAATCTGATTAATTAATAATCCGGCAATCACTGGGCCGATCGCATTGGCAATACTCAGATAGGAAGAGTTCAGTCCCAGAGCTAGTCCCTGTTCTTGAGGTTTGGCATTAAGAGATATTAAAGTTGTAATGATTGGCTGGACAAAGGAATTGAATAGAGAAAAAACAAAGCCAACAAATACAAAATACACAACATTCTCCCAAACTGGCATCATCATAAAAGATATACTTCTTAGCAATAGAGAGATAAAGAAAATAGAAAGCAATTTATATCTATTGATCAGTATGCCAAATCCCCAAAGCTGCATAGTAACTGCCACCGATCCAAACATTAAAAACAAAAGAGTTAATCCTTGATTGTTTTGTTTTAAAACATGGATGAAATAGGGCTGTAGTCCAAAGGTAAATACTGAAAAAGTAGTACCTAACAAGAAATTGAGAATGAACAAAATCCCCAATCTAGGAGTACTAAAGCCTGTGATAAGATTTTGCAAGCCTAAATTTAGAAATCTGATCGAGCTTGTGCTCTTTTGAGCAATGCTTTCAGGTAAAAACAGGATGGTTACAACAAGTCCAAGCAAAGCAATCAGACCTGAGGCTGTAAAAGAAGCCCCTAAAGATATTCTTTGAGCAAGCAGGGAAATACCAGGACCAACTACAAAACCAAGGGCGAATGTTGCCCCCACAACGTTAAAAGCCTTAGCTCTCTCACCGGGAGGTACAATATCCGCAATCACAGCTTGAGCTACTGATACATTTCCACCAGTTATTCCATCTAGAAAACGTCCGAAAAATAAAATGGTTGCTGTATGAGCGCTTCCAGCCAATAAATTAGCGATCACAGTACCAGCTAAACTCAATACTAACATTGGTTTTCTGCCAAATCTATCAGATAGCTTGCCAATTACTGGAGTAGCGAAAAACTGAGCAACAAAATAAATAGTAAATAGAAAACTGGCTTGGAAATCAGTTAGCCCGAATTTTCGACCATAGAGATAAATAGTAGGAATCAAAATAGTGGTACTTAATGTATTGATCAGAGAAATCAGGGCAATGATCCAAAAACTTTTAGTCATTATTATTTTATAAAGGAGCGTTTTACTAAAGATTCGATTGAAGCGAGAAGTTGATCCTGTTGCCAATTGGACAGAAGATTGGCAGCAATAGCCAATCCTCCTGCCGCTACCCCCTCTTTGACATAACCTTGCTCATACATACGCAAGCTTGGATATGTAGAATCAGCAAAACTTAGATTACAGGCGAGCAAAGCAAGATTAGGATCAATTGTCTTGGACAACTTTACAGTATCTCCAGTAGGATCTTCAGCCACCCAGCGCGTAGTACCCACTACAATATTTTTGAGTTTAGTTATAGGATGCTCTAGATGTTGTATTAATGCATAGACTGCCAGCATTTGAGTTCCGCCTGCTAACAGCACCCCAACTTGAGAGCTAGCGGCAATAGCCATACCTGCAACTACTACCTGCATGGGATCTCCTACTGCAGCAACAACTTCAAGAGGTGTAGGATTTAACAGAGCTGCTCTAGAGAATCCCTGCTTAATTATTTGTAGTTTTTGCTGATGGTTGCATTGGGGATGACTACTGTTGACCAAACCATCTGCTTCAATACCCAGCCCCAGTAAAAGTGCAAGAGCCGTTGTGGTTCCACCTACAACACATTCACCCAGGATCAAATAACTATCCCTCTCAAGGCTTTGGGCTAGTTTTGCTCCCCAGTCTAATCCAGCCTGATAGAGATGCTCAACCATATCGAGAGCAAGAGCTTTGCCAGAACTTAGGCAATTGGCGCTAATTCCTTGGAGATCTATATGGGGTATTGGAGGTGGTGTTGGTAAACCAGAATTGAAGATTGTTAAAGGAATAGAGAACTCTTCCAATACGGCGCGAGTAATGAAAGCCGGTGAGATTCCAGCAATCAATGGTGGTAGAGGATATATCGGATCGCTGCAGACTCCTTTAAAGAGAAATTCGGCATCAGCAACTGCTGTATAGAGTCGATCATTAGGGGTGGCTCCTGCTGCTGAAATTCCAGGAATCATTGCTGTAGAAGTAAATCCTAGAACACATGCCAGATGGGGTATCTTACCACGATGACGGGAAACCCAATCTTGGGCCTTTTCTCTTGCTGTATAGATATTAATCATCAGACAATCATATCAAGTGAATTCTCTGATTTTTTTAACTTTAATCTTGAATAAAGCCTAGGTCGATTAATTCCCAAAAATCTGCTGAGTTAAAGTATAGTGTGATCAATTCTTAAACCAAGCCCTAAATCAATATGGTCAAAGAGAGCAACTCATACAAGAAACAAGGAAAGATCTTCCCTGCTATCGCCATCTTATTATTTCTATTGGGATCGACATGGCTGGTAAAAACTTTCATCTTGACTTCAAAAGGCAATGTGCCACTAGGGCTAAGTGGCAGAATAGAGGGCTACGAGACTGATATTGGGGCTAAAGTTGGCGGTAGAGTTGTTTATATCAAAGTTAGAGAAGGTGATCAGATCAAAAAAGGAGAACTGCTTGCTCAGCTAGAAGATAATGAAATTAAAGCGCAGTTAGAAGGAGCAAAAGCCCAGATAGAATCCTATAGGCAAAAGGAAAATCAAGCTCTTTGGCAAATAGATATCATTGGACGTCAGATTGAACAGGAGAAATTGAGCAAAAGACAATCGTTGGATGATTCTACCGGTAAAATTAACCAGTCCGTCTCCACAGTGACTGCGGTAGAATCTCAGCTTGCAGTTGCAAAAGCCCAGCAAGTCCAGTCGGAATCGGCTCTAAAATTGGCTAAATCTGATCTTGACCGCTATAGTTCACTAATCAAAGAGCAGGTGATCACCAAGCAGCAATATGAACAAGTCGTTAACCGCTGGGAAAACGCGCAGGCAGATCTAAGCTCACGCCAGGCTGCAGTAGATGCCGCCAGAAAGCAAATCGATGTAGCCCAAGGCTCACTGGTGCAGGCTCGCAGTAGCCGCTTCAATTCTGATATCAGTCAAACTAGATTGCTTGCCCTGCAAACACAGCTCAGACAAGCCCAATCGCAGTTAAACGGGGCAAAAGCCGAGCTTGAATCGGCCAATGCCAATCAAAAGCAAATCAAGGCCCAGGAAAAAGATTTAAAAATATATAGTCCTCTCGATGGGGTGATCATTACCAGAAACGCTGAACCGGGACAGGTTGTTGCCATTGGAAAAACTATCCTAACAGCAGTCAATCTGGGAAATCTTTATATGAGGGGTTTTATTGCTGAAGGGCAAATTGGTAGGGTAAAAATTGGACAAAAAGCAGAAGTTTATTTAGATTCTCAGCCCAAAGCTCCTCTAAAAGCTAGAGTCACCGAAGTAGATTCCAAGGCATCCTTTACTCCTGAAAATATTTACTTCAAAGAAGACCGGGTCAAGCAGGTTTTTGGAGTGAAACTTGGCTTGCTTGAAGGTGGAGGTTATGCCAAGCCTGGGATGCCTGCAGATGCAAAAATCCTAGAAGAATCAAGTAAACATGATTAAAGTAGTAGATCTGGTAAAAAACTATAAAAATATAGCTGCAGTTAAGGGCATCAACTTTGTAGTCAATCCAGGAGAGATCTTTGGATTGATTGGGCCCGATGGTGCCGGCAAAACCACTACTTTTAGTATCTTATCTGGGGTCATTGAAGCTAGTGGAGGCAGGGTCTCCATCTTAGGTAAGCCGCCTAAAGATATCCGTTTAGAAATTGGCTATCTCACTCAAAAATTCTCCCTTTATGGCGATTTGAGTATATGGGAAAATCTTAGCTATAGCGCAGGACTGCGGCATGTTCCCCAACCCATCTTTAACAAAAGGGCTAAACAGCTTCTTGAATGGGTTGGACTAGAACAATATCCCAACCGACTAGCTAGGGATCTCTCAGGAGGAATGAAACAAAAGCTGGCTCTCTGCTGTTCGCTGGTTTTTAGTCCCAAGATTTTACTGCTAGATGAAGCTACTACAGGAGTTGATCCAGTCTCACGCCGTGAGTTTTGGGATCTTTTGGCTACCGTAGCTGCAACTGGGGTGACCATTGTAGTTGCAACTCCCTATCTAGATGAAGCAGAGCGCTGTAATCGTATTTCTCTAATATATGAGGGAATAATCCAGCAAACCGGAACATTACAACAGTTGAGAGAAAATCTGGGGTTAACTCGCTTGGAGCTAAGATCATCTCAGCTCACCCAGGCAGAGAAAATTTTACAATCACTCCGTACTATCAAGGATATCCAGTTTTGGGGAGATCGCCTGGATATATTGGTAGATTCGGCCCAAATTGGACAACAAAGTATTGAAACTATACTCACTCAAGAAGGGATTGATTTTGAGCCCATTGTCCAACAGGAGCCAACTTTGGAGAATGTTTTTGTTTCTAGTTTACGAAATCTCGGTTCTGATCCTCCTTTTATTCCCTTTCCCTATTTGCAAGAATCCATCAAAGATCGAGGCGTTGCCATTGGAGCCTATAAATTAGACAAGAACTTTGGCGATTTTCATGCCGTCAAAAAAGTTAACCTAGAAATCAAATATGGTGAAATCTTTGGCTTACTCGGAGCCAACGGAGCTGGAAAAACCACCACAATTAAGATGCTTTGTGGTCTTTTGCCAGCAAGCAATGGAACTATGACCCTAGCAGGAGAGCGCAAAAACCTCTACAGACAGTCTATTCGTAAAAAAATAGGCTACATGAGCCAAAAATTCACTCTCTATGATGATCTCAGTATCCAAGAAAACCTTGAATTCTACTGTGGGGTTTATCAGGTTCCCCTTACTCTGCGAAAAGAGAAAATTCAATGGGTTTTGCAGACTTGCGGTTTAGTCGGACAGGAAAACACTATGACCGGAAGTTTACCTGGTGGCTGGAAACAAAGGGTAGCTTTTGGCGCTTGTGTGATGCATGAGCCAGATATTCTTTTTTTGGATGAACCTACTTCAGGGGTAGATCCTCTTGCTCGGAGACAATTCTGGCGCTTGATTAGAGACTTGGCTTTTAGAGGAACTGCTATCTTGGTTACCACGCATTACCTAGAAGAAGCTGAAAGTTGCCATCGCATGGCCTTTATGTCGGGTGGAGAAATAGTGGCTCAAGGTTCACCTGGTGAAATCAAACAAGCTCAGCCGGGCCAGTTATTCCAATTGCAAGTGAGCAACTTGCAAAATAGCTCCAATCTCTTAAAGGAAAAGTTTGATCATTGGCGCGTGGCTATATTTGGTGAATCCATTCATCTAGTGCTCGATCAACCCCAAAGAGACCTGCCTTATCTAAGACAATTATTTGAAAATTCCTCAATAGAGCTTAAATCTATTAGGCAAATTCCCTTTTCACTCGAAGATGCCTTCATTGGAATTGTGGAAAGAGCTAAATCATGAAAAGAATTCTCACTCAATGTATCAAGGAACTGGCTCAATTTCGCAGAGATAAACTGACGGTAGTTTTGGCTTTTGTTTTACCTTTGGGCATGCTCTTGATCTATGGCTTTGCTATTAGATTAGAAATAAAGAATATCAATCTTTCAGTACTTGACTATGATAATACGTCCTTTAGTCGCAGCTATATCGAAAGGATCTATGCTACTAATCAGTTTGTGCCCGTGCGTTATAAAACAGGCGGACTAGATCGAGGCGAAGTTAGGGCAACTGTAGTGATCCCTCCTAAGTTTTCTCGCAATTTTCAATCCAACATTCCCTCTGATGTTCAAGTTACGATAGATGGTACTGATGTCAACAATGCACGTGTTATCCAGAATGGCATCAAGGCTACTACCAATTTTTTCTTGCAAGATGTACAGGAAAATCTACCAAAATTCAAAATCCAAGCCGATACAAGAATATGGTTTAACCCCGGTAGGAAAGAATCACTCTATATAGTACCTGGAGTCTATGCAGTAATTCTTTGGGTATTTCCATCCATGTTGACTGCCATCGCTATGGTCCGGGAAAAGCAAGAGGGAACCATCATTCAAGTATATGCTTCTGATCTCAGTAGCACAGAACTCCTTCTAGGCAAGTGGCTAGCCTATTTTATAGTGGCCATTGCCGAAGCCACAGTGATCATAAGTTTTGCTACGGCACTGTTTCAGATTCCAATAGTTGATAATATTTTGATTTTAATCGGTGGTACTCTTTCTTTTTTGGCAGCCGCAGTATCCTTTGGACTTTTTTTTGGTGTCAGATCTAAAAATCAAACCGGAGCAGTACAAGGTACGTCTATCCTAGGATTTCTGAGCGCTTTTTTGCTCTCTGGTTTCATTTATCCTATCAATAACATTCCCTATCCTATATCCTTGCTATCTAATCTGGTTCCAGCGAAGTACTATATAATTCTTACCAGAGATGTTTTTGTTAGGGGAACCGGATGGACTAGTGTTTGGTATATTCCAATTGTCCTGAGCGCTGTGGCTTGTTTTTTTCTATTGATCTGCTCTCGAATTCTTAGAAAAATGCAATTTAGCGATTAACATTATGAAACTTTTGGATATTCTGCTCAATAGCCGACTTTTTGCCTTAATTATCAAGGAAATAAGACAGATTCTCCGGAATCGACAATTGATTTTTCTTTTATTATTTCCTCCAACATTGCAACTTTTGATTTTTGGTTTAGCCTTGAGTCCGGATGTAAAACACCTCCCTCTTGCGGTGGTTGACTACAACCAAACCAGAGAAAGCTGGGAATTGGTATCGGCTCTCAAGGAAAATGAAATTTTTGATTTCAAAGGATATCAAAGCGATCAAGTAAATCTTTCCCAGAAAGTTCAACAAGGGAAACTATCAGTTGGGCTGATTATTCCACCAGATTTTCAACGTCAGATAAAACAGGGAAAAACAGCCGAAATTCAGGTTCTCCTAGATGGAGTTGATGCCAATAGTGCAGGAATCGCTCAAGGCTATATCAAGCAGATTGTCAACAATTACAA
Organism: uncultured cyanobacterium; assembly: GCA_903869185.1. Lineage (GTDB taxonomy): Bacteria > Cyanobacteriota > Cyanobacteriia > Cyanobacteriales > Microcystaceae > CAISPN01. The sequence continues at coordinate 7,434 of CAIPYC010000019.1, forward strand.
TCAAAAAATTGCTGATGTTCCTATTAAACCCTTGATTACTACCCAAGTGATTTTTCTCTACAACCAAGGACTAACCAGTAGTTGGTTCTTTGTTCCTGGGGTGATTGGTTTAGTTTTGACACTCACTGGGATTTTAATATCTGCTTTGACTGTAATTAAGGAAAAAGATGTTGGAACCTTAGAGCAACTATTAATGACACCGGCAGCGGCATGGGAAATCTTGTTGGCTAAAATCATACCCATTTTCGTTCTTCTCTTGGGTGATCTTTTGCTGGCTTCTACTTTGGGCAGGCTTGTATTTCATCTACCCTTTCGAGGCAATTTTTTGGTATTTGTGCTCCTCTCTAGTCTCTATATCTTTGTCTGTATAGGTATTGGTATATTATTGGCTACCTTGGTGAAAACACAGCAGCAAATCAGCTTGATTTCTTTTTTCTTTAATATACCAATAATTCAGCTCTCAGGTGCAATAGCGCCTACCGAAAGTATGCCAATTTTCTTTAAAAGTCTTTCCGTTCTCGATCCTCTGCGTCATTATATTGAGATATCACGTACATTGATTCTCAAAGATGTAGGTATTGAGAGCGTATGGCCCCAAACTATTGCCCTATTGATTTTTGCTGTATTGATATTGAGCCTGAGTATTTCCCGTTTCCGTCGCCAATTATTTTAGCGCTTTCTTTATCTTGATTTGAGTTTAAATAAAAACACCAGCAAAAATAAGGAAGAAGAGACCAGAACAATTGCCGGGCCAGAAGGCAAGTTAAAATAGTAGCTCAGATAGACTCCGGTAATACTGGAAAAAGCACCGATTAAAGAGCTCAATAGCAACATATGGTGTAGTTCTTTAACCAAAAGATAAGCGCTTAGAGATGGGCCTATCATCAGGGCAATTACCAGAATAACCCCTACTGCTTGCATACTAACAATGATTGTCAAAGTTATGGCGATCATAAAGGCAATATGGATCGTATTGACTGGTAGACCTATTGCCTGGGCGCCAGTTCGATCAAAAGTAAAGAAAAGAAGCTCTTTATAAAAAATTTTAATTGACAGAAATATTAAAAAACTAACTATTAGGGTTTTGATAATATCAAGTTGACTGGCCGCTAGAATATCTCCAAAGAGAAAACTATCTAGATCAATCTTGTTTTTTAAGACAGTGATTAAAAGAACACCTAGAGCGAAAAAACTAGAAAAGGTTAAAGCCATTGCGGCATCGGCCTTGATTTTTGATTGTGTCCGAATCCAAGAGATCAAAGCTGCTCCCAGAATTCCTGAGATAAAAGCACCTATTAAAATATCTATTCCAAAAAAGTAAGCAACAGAAAGACCTGGCAATACCGAATGAGCTATCACATCTCCCAGCAGGGCCATACGTTGTACCGTTAGATAACTGCCGACTACAGGGCAGAGTAAACCAACCAAAACCCCTATAATCAAAGCATTTTGCATGAATTGATATTCAAGCGGTTGTAGCAGAAAATCTAACAAATTAAATCATTCCCTTTTTTTTGATGATGAGCTGCTAAAGAAAATAGAGAGCCATAAGCCTGTTTGATGTTTTCTTGATTGATCACCTGTTGCGGTTTGCCATCGGCGATCAGATGGTGATTGAGTAATAAAAGCCGATCAAATTGATCAATATTTTCATCCCAATCATGACTAGCGATCAACAGAATTTTACCTGACTTTTTGAGTTGGTTAAAAATATCCAGAATAATGGTTTCGGTTTTACCATCAACTCCAGTTAGTGGCTCATCTAATAAGAATATTTCAGCTTCTTGAGCAAGAGCCCTGGCCAAAAATACTCTTTGCTGTTGTCCTCCGGATAGTTCTCCAATTCGCCTGTTCTTTAAATCTTCTATTTCAACCTGCTCCATTGCCTCTTGGACAATTTTGCGATCATGGGCAGTCGGATATCTAAACCATCCTAAATGCCTGGTTCTCGACATCATCACTACATTGCCTACCGTTGTGGGATAGTCCCAGTCTATCTGCGATCTTTGGGGAATATAGGCAACTTTATCCAATTGCTGATGCAACGGACATTGGCAGTAACTCACCTGCCCCCTAGTGGGTATCAAGCCGAGTAGAGCCTTGAACATAGTGCTCTTACCCGCACCATTGGGGCCAATCAATCCAACCAACTCACCTGAATCAATATTGAAGCTAACTTCCTCTAAACCGGATATATTCTGGTATTTAGCACTTAGTCCTTGAACTTCCAACATATTGCTACTACAATGAGAATGATTATCATTATACAGCAAGAATGACCAAGCTCAAGAGATTATCATTGGCTTTTCTTTTGATAGCTGGATGCGCTAGGCATAGTCAATTATCTAATGGGATTAAGCCTAAGGTTGTAGCTACCACTACTGTGCTTTGTGATTTGATCCAGACTATCGCTCAAAAAACTGTAGATCTTGATTGTTTGATAAAGCCTGGGTTTGATCCTCATATTTATCAACCTAATTCCCAGAATAGGCAAGCAATAGAACAAGCCCAAGTAATCTTCTACTCTGGTTACGATTTTGAAAAACCTTTGACCAAGCTGTTTGCCAATAAAAATAACACCGTAGCCGTTGGTGAATTGGCGGTTCCGCATCCCCAAACATTTGCTGAAGATGGAAAAAAAGTCATAGATCCTCATATTTTTCAAAATGCCCGCAATGGGCAAGCCATGGCTAAGGTGATTGCCATCAATCTCTCAAATCTCAATCCAAATCAAACGTCAAGCTATATCAAGAGGGCTGATTATCTTGTTGAATACCTGGGTCAAATCAACAGTTGGATTGCTTCTGAAATTGCAACTATACCAGTTAGCTCTAGAAAGCTGGTCACAACTCACGATGCCCTAGGTTATTATTCTACGGCTTATAATATTCCCCTTGAAGGAGCTCTACAGGGAGTCAATACAGAAGAAAGGCCTACTGCCAAACATATCCAGGAATTGGTTCAAACTATTAGAGCATCAAGGGTACCTACTATTTTTGCTGAACTAAGTATCAATCCCAAATTGATAGAAACAATTGCCAAAGAAGCCAAGGTCAAGATCTCTCCGCAACAGCTATACGCCGATGGATTGGGAGAAATGGGTTCCAATGCTGAGAGTTATCCCAAAATGCTTATTGCCAATACGCAAAATATCACCCGAGGACTTGGTGGCAAATTGATCAATCCCCCTGCAGAGAAACCCAGGTAATGTTAGCCTAAAGATTAGATTGGTTTATATTTAGTAGTCTCATGCAAAAAGTCATCGTGGGTCTCTCCGGGGGAGTAGATAGTTCTGTAGCAGCAGCCCTTCTATGTGCTCAAGGATATGAGGTAATTGGCTTAACCCTTTGGTTGATGAAAGGAAAAGGTCAGTGTTGTTCAGAGGGTATGGTCGATGCGGCACAGCTTTGCCAACAGTTGGAAATTCCTTATCATATAATCGACAGTAGGGATGTCTTTACCAGGGAGATCATAGATTATCTTGTCAGCGGGTACCAATCTGGTATAACTCCTTTACCCTGTTCGCAGTGTAACAAAGCAGTCAAGTTTGGACCGATGTTGCAATATGCCAAGTCAGAGCACGATGCCCAGTTGATTGCTACCGGTCACTATGCCAGGGTGTACTATGATGAGCAGGTTGGCAGATATCAACTATTGAGAGCTTTAGATCATAATAAAGATCAGTCTTACTTTCTCTATGATTTAAATCAAGAAATATTATCCTGTGTTCTTTTTCCTCTAGGTAGTCAAAACAAGGAACAGACCCGAGAGATGGCTACTCAATACAATCTGCTGACTGCTGATAAGCCTGATAGCCAAGATCTCTGTCTAATAGAGAATTATGGATCAATGAACAGCTTTCTTGATAAATATATTGATGCACGAGAGGGAGAGATCCTCAATTTGGAGGGAGAGGTGATCGGTAAACATGAGGGAATTCATCATTATACTATCGGACAAAGACGAGGACTAGGCATTGCAGCAGCCGAACCTCTCTATGTAGTTTCGCTGGATCATTTTCTCAACAGGGTAATCGTTGGCAGCCGCAGCCAAGCGGGTCAAACATCTTGTCATGTTACTCGGATCAACTGGGTATCTATAAATCAACCGAAAAATCCTCTTACAGTTGAAGTACAGGTACGTTATCGCTGTAAGCCAGTCGAAGTTGATTTAATACCTTTAGGTCCTGGTATTGTTAAATTGAACTTTCCTGAACCACAATTTGGCATTACACCGGGACAAGCTGCTGTTTTCTACCGCGGGGATACTTTGCTAGGAGGAGGAATCATTGAAAAATAATGATCTTTTCTCTGCTTTTGTGCAAGTTTGAGCTAGAATCTCAGTAAATATTGTTTAGATAAATTCTTAGAAGACGAGGTTGAAGTAAAGTGAATGAACCTAGTCCCTATCAAAGATTAGGGGTAACTGAGACAGCGACATTTGAAGAAATACAGTCGGCTAAAAATAATCTCCAGCAAAAGTATCAAGATGATGCTGTGACACTAGAGAGCGTTGAAGCGGCTTATGATGCAATCATTATGGATCGCCTCAGAAGCAGACAGGAAGGGCGTATAAAGGTTCCCGATCGCATTCGTTTTCCTGAGCAAATTAGTGAATATAAGCAACTTCCTGCAGTCCCTGTTACCCAACCTCCCAGCTGGTTCAAGAGACTGATAGACACTCCTTCGTCTTCTGATATTTTGATCCCAGCCCTGATTTATGGCATTTTGGGTTGTTTAACACTTATAGGAAATATTTCTGAATCTTTGCTCTCACTACTGATGTCGATCGGAAGTTTCACATCAGTCTATCTTATCTATCGCAAGGAAAGGCGTTTTGGAAGAGCTCTGCTATTGAGCCTAATTGGTTTATTCTTTGGAGTTGCCCTAGGTTATTTAGTATACACATCCTTCCACAGCAGTAATGTGTTAGTACATTTTTCTGGAGAGCAATGTGCAGCAGTTGCGGTCTATTTGGTTCTCTGGGTGGTTACCAGTTTTCTGCGCTAACGTCAGTTTGGGATAAGAGAAGTTGTAAATATGATCCGTAAGGGTCAGCTCTTCTTTATTGAGCAAATATTTGAAGTGGTTGCTTAATTTCGTACTATTAAAGCAGAAATTCTATTGCCTTTGTGTCTTTTTACAACACAGTCTCTTAGCCTAACAATTATGTCCGATTCATAGGAAGAATTGTTTAGATAGCCTTGTTCGCAGTTGAGACTCAATTAATGATGAGTCACAGTAATAAATAAAAAAAAGACTTTAAGATATATCCCTCTTCCATCAGTCTAGGCAGAAGAATAACAAAAGTCATCCCATTAACTCTCCCACTCTGAATGCAAGAGGAGTAGGTTTAACGTAATCTTAACCCAGATTATTTTTATGAGTGGTAGTATTATCCGGATGATTTCGTCAATAAATATATTTTTTTATGAAAACTAGAGTTTCCATTCAGCTTGGTTTGGCTTCAATTTTGGGAATATTTTTGGTTTCACCCGTTCAAGCCTCTGGTATAGTTAATGGTACTTTTGTCAGTGGCTTAAATGGTTGGACTTCTTACGGGGATGTAGGGATCAAGGGCAATTATGCCGGTGGTCCGGTCAATGGTAGTGTCAATCAGGCTATTGTGACCAATGCTTCTTCCAATCCTTCGCCTGATTCTAATGGAAATTTCAATGTTTCTGGTAATACTGCTGTTGATATCAGTACTTTAGAAAGTGATCTCAATCTCACCCCCGACACACTGACCCCTAGTGATGCAATTTTTGGGGCGGTCAATGGTTCTGCTCTGACCCAGAGCTTTAGCGTATCTGCCGGAGATAACCTCAATTTTACTTGGAAGTTTTTAACCAACGATACTACCCAGGTTGATCCTAATAATTTTCCTGGACTTCAGGATGCTGATGATGCTGTGGTAATTATAACTACTGGCACCTCTCAAAAGATTTTCACCTTAGCCGATACCAGTAGCCCTTTTCTATCTAGTGCTACCGACGGCAGTAGCTATCTAAGGGATACTCCTTTTGAATCTTTTAACTACACCTTGCCAACTACAGGAATCTATAATCTCGAATTGGTTGTAACCAATCAGGGCAATAGCGCTTTGACTTCTAGTCTTTTACTAGATAATGTCAACACTAGCTCTATCAATGTTCCTGAGCCTGCCAACTTTCTAGCAGTTACTGTCGCCTTAGGGGCGCAATGGATTCTAATTCAACGCAAAAAAAGCCAAGAGTAATCTTTGTTAAATCTTAAACAGGGGAAAATCATGTCTGGAATTGATCTCTCTAGCGGACAATCTGCAATCACTACGGACGCTCAAGGCCTTGCCCATATTGTTTGGTATGACACTTCTACCAGTGCAATCTATACCGCAAACTATGACGCCAATTCGCAGACTTGGCAAAATGCCCAACTTGTTACCCAGTTTGCCACAGCTCAAAATATCAGTAATATCCAGTTGCTTTCTGGCAATAGCATCATCAATAATAGCAATGGTGGAAGTCCAGGTCTAGTAGCCATTTGGCAGCAGGGAGACGCTCAAAGTAGTAATTTTTACTATACTGCCGCCCAGTATGACCAAAATGAAAATCTCCAATGGCTCAATAATCCCCAATTAGTATCAACCTCAGCTACTAACAATACTTCTACAATTCCTACAAGTGTAGTTAGTAACCTCAATCCCACTGCTCAAGTGGTTATTAATGGTGCTACTGGCAGTAGCCAAATCGCACTAGTAGGGGAAAAGGTCAATCTGCAAAACAAGGCCAATATAGGAGTTAGGGAGGGCTCTAATCTTTACTATCAGAGCTTCTCGGTAAACAGTGGTCAATTTGATTCTAATAATGCTCCAGAGAGCTCAACTACTCCCTATCAAGATAATGGCAGCAGCCCAGAGTCAACATATCAGCCTGTGGCCAACACAAATGGTGTATTGATAACACCTGTTACTCCTTCTTCGACAAGCCCGCAACCTGCTCTAGCTAACGCCAACAATAACAACACCACATTGGCCGCTCCCGCAGCAGCTAGCAAACCCAAAAGTAGTGGATATGGTCTGAGCGTTAACGGTCAGCTCAATTGGAATAGTGATGTTTATAAGGACGTTTCTGCTACATTACCAGCAGTTCCCGCGTTAAAAGCCATTGTCAAAGCATTTACCGATCCATATCAACTCATTGGAACTCTTCAGGCAGGCCAAACTCTTGCAAACGGTCAAAATTCCAGTGGAAATAAAAACCCAAATCAATTCCTGGTTTATTCTAATGCAGAAGCTCGCTTTAAATTTTCCACAAAATTTCGTAGTTTCAATCAATATTCGCTCTCGAGTATAACTGCACCCCTAGGCTCTGTGGGCGCCAGCAAGGAAAGCACTAACAGAGTAAGCGTTAAATTATCTACAAAATATCTTTTTGGCGAAACCAAAGGATTTCCCCTAAAGACAATCAAAACGAGCTTTGCTCTTAGCGGGGGTGTAAAGGTTCCGGTTTATAAAATTCCTCTCTTATTTAAGATCGATTTTACTACTTACATTGGCTTGAAATATGGACTGACTGCCAAAACCCTTCCCAGTAAAACATCTCCTCCCTACTCTTTCTTGGGGATATTGGGAGTAGCGGGATTGGCAAATGGAGCTGGAGCCTATTTTCTGGGAACAGCCACTAGAAACGCACTGAACGAAGGAAGTACGAACCTATCGACCGGTTACCTAGGAGGGTTGATTGGTGCTTCAATGTTCGCAACAGTTGGCGCTTGGGTTGATGGACAACTCAACAATAATTACTCCACCGAAGGTACAGTCACCGTCCCTTTTATAAATTCAGGCATTAAGGTTGAATTGGGAAACAAGATTACCGGTTTAACTATAAATACCAATGTTGAGGCAGGGGTTAATTATCTTACTAATTCTTCGGATGGCTCAGCTCATCAAAGCAGTCTTTATACTGATATACCTATTTCAGCCTATTTCAACGTCGGTCCATTGGGTTTTGGAGTTAATTTTGATCCCAAATGGACATGGAATATATTTACCGCTCCTGCTCCTGCAAATAGTAGCCAAAGCATCGCCCCAGCTTCATTATCATCTCTTGCAATAGCATCTTCAAATCCTACTGCCCAAGTGGTCGGCTCTCTATTGACCCTAACTTATCCTTCTGCTTTAAGCAGTAATGGGCCCATAGATCCTAGTCAGTTTGTTGTAGAGGATATTGATACCAATGGTAATGCTACTTCTATAAATGTATTTGGAGTGATCGTCCAGGGCGACAACCTAATACTGGAACTGGCTCACCCTGTAAACAATACAGTAAATTACAACTATACCAACTCCTCAAATCCTAACCCAACCCCCGACACCATAGAAGTTAGCTATATACCATCGACTGTTGCTGGCGAGGATGTTCAAGATGCTTCAGGATCTAACCTTCCAGGCTTTAGTAATCTAAATGTCATCAACAATAGTCCCACCACTATCTCTACTCTTTACAGTCCAGCAGCAGGAGATGGCAGTAACTACGCTTCGACCGGTTATCAGATGGCGCTCAATTTCAGTACTTTTTTGAATACTGGCTCAGTCCCAAATGCTGCAGATTTCACCGTCAGCAACAATACCGTAACAGAGGTCCAGGTGCAGCCCTATGGAATCATCTTGAGCTTAGGTAGCGCCCCACACTCGGCTAATCCTCTGGTTACCTATATTACTCCAAGTTCAAAATCATTGCAGGATGTATTGGGTAATCCCATTGCCGGCTTTAGTATCAATTCTGGAATAACAGTCACAGAAACAAGCAATACAACTATATTTCTAGGCGCTTTTGGCGCAAAGCTCAATACCAGCTCAACTCCCTTGGCTAGTCAATTTACCGCCAAAGTGAGTGATCTAGACGGCAATATCACCGGTACATTACAAGTTACTGATGTTCTAGTTAAAAGCAATGGAGTACAGCTAACCGTCAGTGGCGCAATAGACCCCAATAGCTCCAATGTCAATGTCGGCTATACAAGTAGTGGTTCCCTGCAAGAAAGCAGTGGCAAACCAGTAGGTAGTTTTGAATCCAGCTCTCTAGTAGCAGGTTTATCTCCTACTACCATATCTAGCCAATCGGTAATAGGCAACGTAGAAGCTGCTCTGGGCAATGCCAGTAGTCCGACCATGGCTCCAAATTCAGTACAAGGAAATACTTTATTAGCCTGGGTCAATGACGCCCCGCCAATTACCCCTATTGCAGGAATCGTCAGCCAAGGTACCAATATCTCTACAGCTACAATCACGCTAAATTTTGTGGGAGCTCTTAACAATAAGCAACCAAGTTTACCATCTAACTCTCAGTTCACTATCAGCGATCAAAATAGCAATAGCTATACAGTTAACAATGTCCAGGTTCTCAATGATTCAGTAGCATTGACATTGAATCAGTCGGTAGCCCCAGGAGCCCAGCTCAATATTAGCTATAGCCTATCTTCTAATAGCAATGCCCAAAATCTAGCCTTCTCTGATGCCACCAATCCCGGGCTCTATGTAGGTAGCTTTAATAATTTCTCACTTACCAACACTATTGGCACCAGCTCAGCCCCTATAGTTTTAGGCGCAGGTTCTATAGTCACCAGTAGCAATACAAATCTGGTAACCTTGGTGTTCAATCAAAAGATAAGCGGTTCTCCCTTATTAAGTCAATTCAAGGTTTTAGTTAATGGACAGGCTTATAATGTCAACAGTATCAATGCAGCAGAAGCTAATAACACCGTAACCTTAAGTGTTACTCCCCCAACAGGAAGTAATCTGATTGCCCCGGGAGATATAGTAACTGTTTCTTACAACGGTAATATTGGCAATCCCTTAAATGGTACCAACGGTCAAGTAGCGAGCTTCACTAATCAACCGGTAATCACAGCAGCTACTACCCCTACTACTGTTTTAGAAGCTGGCTTTGACACGGTAGGCAATGGTGGATATTCCTTCGGTAATATTAGCAGCATTCCAGGAACCGATGGCTTTAACTTTGCCCCGGCAGCGGCAGAGGATCAAGTAAGCAATGATGTAGTGGTTTGGAGCCATGCTACTAGCCAAAATATCCCCACCAATTTAATACCTGGACAATTTTATACTAGTAATCAAACCTCAATCATCAACAACAGTCTCAGCCAAGCTAGTATCCAATATTCCATCTACAATCCCCATACCGAGCAATGGACTATAGCTAATAGTATATCCAATACCAATATGCCCTTTGGAGCTAATAGCAAACCCGCTCTAGGCAAAGGGACCAATGGAGATTTGATGGCAGTCTGGCTCAACAACAATAGCCAAGCCATAGTCAATGGTGATTATCAGCTACAGTTGCAAATCAGTGGGCAATATAGCGGCCAATTAACCCTAGTCAACAATACAAACAATACAGTACTTTGGAATAGCGGCAATACCGCTGGAGCTACCGAAGCTCTCATGCAAAGTGATGGCAATCTGGTACTCTATAGTGCGCCCCAAACAAATACACCAGATTCCACTCAAATAGTATGGCAGAGCAATACAACAGGAAACATTGGAGCCTATCTAGCTTTAGATAATAGTGGCAATCTTGAAATACTCAGCCCTAGCGGCACTGTTTTAAAGCAATTGTATGGAGCTTATAACGGCGCTCTTACTACTGTCAACCTGAGCGCAAACCAATCAGTATCCAACAGCACCCAGATCTACGAATCCACCTTAACCTATGGTGGCACTACTCCAAATCCAAACTGGAGCAATCCCATTCTGATTTACCAAGATGCCAATCCAGATCCAGCCACTCAATTAAGTATTAGCATAGTAAACAATCAACCTGCTATATTTTGGACCCAAACCCAAGCCCCGTCTTATCAAGAATTGGTTGTTAATGATGCTCCCTTGATTTATTGGCGTTTTGATGATCCCAGCGGTTCTATATATGCCAACAATCTGGGAAGCTCTGGTAGCTCTGGAGGTGCTAACTATAAGGGAGATGTAGTATTTGGAGTAAAAGGAGCTCTGGCAAATCCTGCGCCCACCCGAGTAAGCGGAACAGGAGATTTAGATCCTGCCGCAACTTTTATTAATGGGGCAAGCGCAGAACTAGATGGTCTTAGCTATAGCGGGGAATCTTTCAGCGTAGATTTTTGGTTCAATGCCGCCTCGGTTGAATCCATCAATCTTGTTAGTATATCCGATCTATTGGGTATCAATTTAGTAAATAACAGCAATCAATTAGATCTAACTTGGAATTTAGGAAGCAATAGCCAATCTATTGTCGCTACAAATCTAAGTACAAACGCTTGGCATTATGTGGTGCTTACCTATGACAGTTCAGCCCAGACCGGGACTGTCTATCTAGATGGCCAGTCCACAGGAAGTCCCATAACAAATCTGAATCTAATTCCATTAACTGCATCCGCTCCAATCCTAATCAATCAAAACTACGTACTGGTTCTTCAGGCTAATGGAGAGCTCGATTTAGTCTCTATTGACGCCAATGGAAGTGGTACTACACTCTGGTCCAATGGTTATATTGGTGGAGCCAATGGAAAATATATTGCAACAATGCAATCTAGTGGTAATTTTGTGGTTACTAATTCTGTTGGTAATGTTCTATGGAGCGCTGGAACATCTGGATTTAATAATTATCTATCTCTCGATTCTCAAGGTAATCTAGCTGTCGTTAATCAATACGGCACCGTTATAGATCAGCTATATGGGAGCTCTTTTGATACAAGTACTTCAAGCAATATAGGCGCAGGACAATCACAATCCAATCAGATTCCTACTACTACTGACAGCAATATTATCTTGGCAGGAACAGCCAACAGCACTATCTCTCTGGATGAGTATGCTTTCTATGATAATCAAGTACTCTCCTGGAACAATACTCCAACCAATCGATCCACATTTAATCCCAATAGCCTCACCACTAGTCAATTAACAGCCATTGCCACCGGCGACAATAATGATATCGGTATAAAATATGCTTCGCAGTACAATGCCGCTATCCCATCAGGACCTGCTAGCAACTACGTAGCCTATAACTCTACTACTAATAGTTGGTCCAGCCCACCAAGTTCAATCAATCCCACCCCGACTCTTGTACCTACCCAGTTAGCTAATTTCAATGCTCCAACTTGGAATATAGTTTCAGATACCCCCGCTAATGCTCAAGGAAATATCAATCCAGATTCTGGCGGAATTAATAGCCAATATTTCCAATATATTCTAACAGGAGAGCAGGGATTAACAATAGATGGAATCAGTATTCATTCAGCTAGTGTCAATAAAACCTGGGGTATAGGTAGCCTTGCTGGCGGAGCTAATCAACTAGGAGTAGTTGTTGGTAATCGACTTCTCAATAGCCAGAATCCCAAGGCACCTAGTTTCATCCATACTGTTCTAGGAAATCAGGAGCTTTTAAATCTCTTTGTTGATGATGGCTCATCTACCCCCAATATCACAGACGCGACAATCACCATTGATTTTAGTAACCCCAATGCTAAATCTGTCACTGTAACCAATCAACAGTCAATCAATTCAACCAATGCAACTAATACAACTAGCAATGTATCAGTCTTAGGAACTGCCACGGTTACCGAAGCTAACGATGCAACCTTAAGCAATATCGACAGTGGATTTAATATCAATACTGACAATCCGGCAGTAGGTGCGGCCTTTGCTGGTGGAAGCATTGCAGGCGAAACTGGTCAAACAGATGTAGCGGTAGTCAATAGAGGCTATACCGATAGCAATGGCAACCAGGTAAGTACTGGTTCAATTGAGATTCTCTTTGGCAATGGTCAAGTTCTCCAAGGCAGCGAGGTAAATCCTCTAACGGCAACTGACCTTTCTGGCAATCCGGGGGGAGTATTGATAGGTGGCTTTGATGATTTAGGGAGCGCTAATGGAAGCCTGCCCTTGAGTGTGGCGCTAGGCTATATCAGCAGTACCAAAGAAGAAGATCTAGTAGTAGGAGATCCTAATGCCAATAATGGTCAAGGCTTGGTCTACGTAATCTATGGAAGTTCTCTAGCCGCCAATCCTGGCGCTACTATCAATGTCACAACTTTAACTAGTAGCCAAGGCTATGTAATAAGCCCAACTACTCTTTCATATGGTTTTGGTACTACAGTAGCTGTCGGGAACTTTGATGGTACTGGAACTAATGATATAGCCATAGGCGCCCCTAGTACTAATAGTGGAGCTGGAGCTGTATATATAGCCTACAGTCCGACTGCAACTTCTCATACTGCGATTTCTTTTTATATTGGTAAAACTGTTGTAACGACCGAAGATATTACTTTCACTGCGGGCAATTATCAGTTAATACTTCAAAGTAGCGGAACATATAATGGGCAATTAACCTTAGTCAATACAAGCAGTAATGCAGTTATCTGGAGTAGCAGCAATGCTTCTGCCGCAGCACAAGCCCTAATGAATACCGATGGTCAGTTGGTATTATGTAATGCTAGTGGAGAAATTGTTGAGACCTTTGGTAGCTCTGGCAATCTAGGAGCAAGCTTGTCTTTAGATAACAATGGTAATTTAGCTATCGTCAGTGCTGCTGGAATTGTTATAAATAGTTCAAATCAGTTGTATGGAACTACCCCCAATCTCTCCTCTAGTGTGGGATTGGAAGCTAATCAATTCCTGAAAAATGATCAAGACAACTATGTCTATACCAATGTAGGAGAAGCTGCTGGAACTGCGCTGGCTGTATCTCATTATTCAGTAACTAATGGTAATTCATTCACTGGAGGTACCGGTGCAATAGACGATCTAATTGTCGGGGCTCCTAACTATAGCTTGCTTGCCACTAACAACTGGAATGGTGCCAATCAATTAAAAGATTCATCTCAATTTCCAGCTCAATCCTGGGTTCAAGCCGGGGCGGTCTATGTATTTAACGGAAGTTCAACCCCATTTCTTACCTACAATGGTTCAGATGGTCCATCGGCTACCGACGGGTCCGCTGAAAACAGCAATGCTGGCTCGGCTTTAGCTGTGGGAGATTGGAATGGTACAGGGCAACAGGATCTAGCAATCGGAGCAACTGGGGTGTCCTCAGGTAATGGGGCAGTCTATGTTTTAGCTGGCGGCGGTAAGAAAAAATCTACTGCAAATCCAACAGCCCAACAGTTACCTAGTATCAGTAATGTCATCATCAATGGCTATGTTAATGGAGGACAGGCTGGATCGGTATTAACTTCAACCCCTGATTTAACCGGACAAAGCAACCTAGACGATCTAGTAGTCGGTTCACCCTTGGCGGCTAATGCCACAGGTCAAAGCACAGTAGTCTTTGGCTTGCAAAATAAACTGACAAACCTAGCTCTAGGAACACAAGTATCTCTTTCCCCGACAGCTAATGCCAGCAAAAGCACCTTGCTGCTCAATGGTAACCAAGCCAATCAGTCATCTGGCACAGCAGCAGTAGGGATCACAGAAAACGGACAGACTAATTTGTTGGTTGCAACAACAGGAGCCCAACAGATATCCAGTGTCTTTGGACATCCTTGGTTGGCAGATGATGGAAGTTTGCAATTAGTCAATCTCTGCTCTAACAATGGCTTTGTTACTGACGGCTCATCAATAGTGCTCCCGAGTCCTGTAGCTCCAGGATATTATGAGTTGGTTTTAGGATCTAACGGAATTCTCAGCCTAATCAATACGCAGACTAATACCACGCTCTGGCATAGTACCCAAGGATATGGTCCAGCTTGGAATCAAACCACCAATCCAGCAATTGGAACCTACACCGCCAATATGCAATCTGATGGTAACTTTGTTGTTTATCAAATTACAGGAAGCACGCAAAAAGCAGTATGGACAAGCAATACTGGATACGGCTCTTTATACCCAGGCTCTCCGGGTTATCCTGGAGCCTATTTGAGTCTAGATGTCTCTGGAAATCTGCAAATTTTAAGTTCATCCGGTACGGTAGCAAAGCAGCTATATGGACAGTATTCCGCTAGTAATATTGCCTATCAGCTAGTAGCCGGGCAATCCATTACAGATTCAACGCCATTACAAACCCAAGTTCACACTACGGGTTTATTCGGCAATGGCTCTGATGTAGCCATGTTGGGAGATATCACCGGTAGTGGTTTTGCCGATGTCGCCTCTGGTGGTTCAGCTAGTGGAGTAATCATCACTTTTGGATCCAGTACCCAAGATTTAACCTCTCCAGCTACTACGCAAAATCTCTTGGTAACCATCAGCGGAGCGACCATTAAACAAGTAGTAGCCCTGGGTGATGTTAACGGCGATGGACTAAAAGATTTTGGTATTTTGGATAGTGATGATAATTTCTATGTAGTATTTGGCAATCCTCTTTTAGCAAGCGCCGGAACTTTGATTCTAAATTCTAAGGATACCGACTCTAGTACTAGTGGCTATCAAGTAATCAATAATATCACCGCTTCTCAAGTAGCAGGAGGAGTTGGAGATTATAACGGCGATTGTTATGCTGATGCTGTTTTAGGCAATACCCTCTATACAGGCGGATCAAATGGACTCAATGCTAGTTCTGTTAACTTCAATAGTCCTTTTGAGCTTACCTTGAGTTCAAATGGTCATCTGAGCCTAAATGAATTCTCACCCAGTTCTCAATCTAGTATTAGTATTTGGAGTACTTCTTTAAATAGCAATAATGTTGTCAACGGTGGAACCTATGTAGCTGTTATGCAAACCGATGGCAACTTTGTAGTTTATGAAAACCTCACTGGTGGAGGATCGCTAGCAGTCTGGGCAAGTAATACTTTTGGTCATCCTGGAGCCTATTTAGCTTTAGATGAAGAAGGTAACCTAGAGATTCTCAATAGCACAGGCGCAGTATTAAATCAGTTGTATGGCAAATACAAGCATGATATACCAAGTAATAATCTGCTAGAAAATCAAACAATAACCAGCACTAATTTCTTTGGTTCTCCCGTCAATATTGCAGGAGCAGGGGATCTCAATGGCAACAGCACTAATGAAATAATCACAGGATATCCTACTGCCAATAACAACGATGGCGCCTTTACTATCAGTCAATACAATGGAGCCACTACAAACATCAATGCTCCAAATGCCCAACTTGGAAGTCCAATACCCTCTTCTAACTTAACTTGGTCTGACTATGGGTCTAATAGCAATGTTCAAAGCAGTGTCAACCCATCGTTGGGGTCAAGCGCAGCCATGTATGCCCCGCCTGCTTTAACGGTCTTTAATGGCTATCTTTACATGGTATATATTGGTACAAATGCGCAGTTATATATACAGAGAACCAAAGATGGCTACAATTGGCAACCAGCACAATCACTAGGTTCTAGTTTTAGTAATGTGTTGTCCTATACCACTGGATCTAATTTTTTTGGGGGTCCATCTCTAGAGGTCTTTGATGGCAGTCTTTATTTATCTTATACAACCTCAAGTTATCAGGTTGAGATAGCGCAGTTTGTCCAGGATCAAAATGCCAGCAACGGTTTAGGAATAGATATAAATAATCCCTCGCCATTACAAGGTAACACTTCACAAAAAAATCCTACTCTGGTTGCCTACAACGGACAACTTTATGATTTCTTTGAATCTCAAGATAGCAGCGATAGGGTCTTATATACATCTTCGTCTACTCCCTCCAATACCAGTTCAGGGTGGTCTCAAGCAGCTGTAGCCACTTATGGTAATGGCACTAATCAATTAACCAGTAGTCAGATTGGCGCTGCTGTTATCAATAACGGGAAAAATGGTGGCGCTGGAACATTGTTGATTAGCTATAATGGCTCTGGCTCTGGAGATACCACTTTATATAGTAGTACTTTTGATGCTGGTTCTTGGGATGGGATTAATAATACCAATGGACAAACGGTTCCTAATGGTAGTGGCCCATCATTAGTATCTGTTGGCAATTCTGTATATCTTTTTTCTCAAGGAAGTCAAGGTAGTAATTATATAAATTACAAGGCTACTACAGATGGACAAAACTGGACATCACCTCCTGCAGTACAAGGCGGAGCGCAAACAACCTCACAGGCGCCTAGCGCGGTATTCTTTAATCAGAGTTTGATGGTTGGCTTTGTGCCACACCAGTCTCCTAGTTACCCTGGGATCAATTTTGTCAGCTCCAATCCCCTCTATGACTACAACAACGTCATGTTAGCTGGCGGTAAAGTTATAGGAATTGGGGATTTCAACGGTGATGGTATTGAGGATATAGCAGTACTTGCCCCTGGAGCAGCTCTTGGTTTTGGAACCGGCGCTACTAACAGTTCTCCAAATTACACCAATTCTGGTGAGGTATTTATTTACTATGGTTCTATCAATGGGATAGCGGCTGACGCTCAACCCAATGTAACCTTTGGTCTGCCGGCTACCACTACGGCTCATGATATCCAAATCAATAACATTGCATCTTCTGGTGATATCAATGGAGACGGTATTGATGACCTGCTGATCAGTGCATCTTCTGCCCTGGTGATACAAGGGGTCAATGGTGATTCCGTCTCTAATAGTGGAATACCTAATACTGGGATAGTTTATGCGGTTTTTGGAGGTTCTCAGTGGGACTCAGGGGTCTATACACCCACAAATCCTTATAATTTAGCAAATCTTGCTACCAATCAAACTAGTGGTAGTGATACTAAAATCTCTAATTCCAATCAAAATGGCTTTAGTATTATAGGTTTGCCTGGATCTCAAGCGGGTCTTTCGATGAGTGGAGGAGCTGATGTCAATGGAGATGGACTAAGTGATTTTGTTGTTGGCGCTCCTGGAAATAACGACAACTTGACATATACCATCTACGGCAGTAATTTCAACAATGCAGTCAATCAAGTTGGGACAATTGGCAATAATGTGATGGTTGGTACTCCCACTGGTGAAAATTTTCTTGGCAATGAGGGCAATGACCAGATCTATACCAATGGTGGACGCGATGTAGTCTATGCTGGCCCTAGAGATGACTTGGTAACCGTTAGTGATGCTACGTTCCAACGTTTAGATGGTGGCACCGGTACCAACGCCCTCAAGTTTGAAGGTTATAACGGAGAGAATTGGAATTTAACTGCACTTTCTCCTAGTATTAGAATCAAGAATTTTGAGATTCTCGATATCACTAACTATGGTGCCAATACTCTTACCCTCAACTCCTTGACAGTCGATGCTATCTCACCAACAGGGATAGTGACTGTGGATATGGACTCTAACGATACTCTTAATTTGAGTAGTGATTTTGTCTATAAAGGCACTGTCTATGATGGAAGCAAAAATCTTTATCAATATTCTTCCCAAACTACTAAAGCAGTCGTCTTGGTGAATCCAACTACTCCAACTCCGGCTATACCCTCGAGTCCAGTTGACAATATTTTCACTAGTCAAACACCAGTAAATGATTCCTATGAAGGTAGCGTTCTCTACGAACTAGGTACACAATTTACAAGCTCTCAAAATGGAGTTATTTCGGCAATCCGCTACTATAAAACATCAGGAGAAACAGGTAATCACGTTGGCCGTATTTGGTCAAGTAGCGGTCAACTTTTAGATACCGTTGAATTCACCAATGAAACTGCTTTAGGCTGGCAACAAGCCCAATTAGCGACCCCCTTAAATATTTCAGCTAGTACTCAATATACTGTCTCAGTTAACAGCAATAGCTATTACGCTCAGACTGTTGGTGGTTTTGATACAGCCATTACTAACGGAGATCTAACAGCCACAGAAGGCACTTACAGCAATACTGCCGGTATATTTCCTACCAATGTTTACAGCAATTCTAACTACTTCCGAGATGTAGTCTTTACTCCTACTAGCACCACCACAGCCCCTTCCTATAACCTCACCTATAATGCCCCTTCTCTCAATACACCTCAACCAATCACATCTACTGCTTCAATTGCAACACCAGCGGTAGCTGCCGCATCTGTACCTTCTGCCCAAGCAACAACAACTAATACTAATATTTCAAATAATCTACCCGCCAAGATCACTATAACCAGTCCGACAGTATCTGAAAGTGATGGAAAAGTGAGCTTCATGCTAACTCGCATGGGAGGCAATAATAGTGACTATCTAGCTGTGAGATATCTCACCATAGATGGAGGAGCCAAAGCCGGGCTCAATTATGATGCAGCAGCAGGACAAACGGTTTTTGCTTCAGGAGAAATTAATAAAACAATCACTATAGCTTTACCTGCAAACCAAACCTATACCGGTAATCAACAATTCCAAGTAGAAGCAGCAATCACCAAAAAAAGCTCTACCCCTCTCTCAAACTGGTCAGTTGCGCTAAATGATACCCATGGTTCTGCGATAAGACAGTGGACTTATGACCTTATCCCTACAGTACCTTTACCAGTTGATCGAGTAAATCCTCTAACCGATACTACAGGGCAGTTTGATTTCTATGCGACAGCCAATAGCAATGGAAAGTCAAATATAACTTTCACAGTTACCGGAGCTCCTAAGGCTAATGGCATCTATGTTCAAAATGCTCAGGGACAATGGATTGACTTTGTCTTCAATGGGACTACGGGCGCTGAGGTTACCAAAAACACAGATGGTACTAAGACCGTTACGCTCCATTTGCAAGATGGCGGCAGGGGAGATTTTGATGGCTCACTCAATGGGGTAATTGGCGTCAAATTAGCAGTGACTGATTCTCCCTTAACAACATTAGTTGGAACTCCCCTTAGAGATAGTTTGAGAGGAACAAGTCGAGGAAATGGAACTCAAATATTTGGTTTAGGTGGCGGGGATACCCTTACTGGTCATCTTGGAAGGATAAATGAGTTTACCTATACTTCTCCAGCCGAGACAGGTAGTACTATTACCAACTTCAAACCCGGTAGGGATGTCATTAAGCTAACAGAAGTCTTGCAAAACGTAAGTTATACAGGCACTGATGCCATTGGAGATCATTATGTGGGCTTTAGGCAGAGCTCTACTGGAACTTTTGTGACCTTAGATAAGGATGGTTCGGGTATTCATGATATTCCCCGTAACTTTATCTTTGTTAAAGGGCTTACTTCGGCTCAATTAGATCATGCTTCTAACTTTGTATTTTAAAAAATGCTTGCCAGGATTGACTAGGCTTATATTGGCCAAGGTAAATGTATAGCAGTCGACAGACGGATTAAGACGTAACATAGTGGAAAAGTAGCAAACGAGAGTGGTAGTCTTAATGGCAA
>CAIPYC010000020.1 GCA_903869185.1 uncultured cyanobacterium
AGTCCCAAAAATGATTGAACAGCGCCGCGGGAAAGTGATTAATATCTCGTCGATAGCAGGAGTACTGGCACCAGAGGGCCATGCTGCATACAGCGCATCTAAAGCAGGATTGAATCTACTCACTCAGATGATGGCTGCTGAGTGGGCGCAGTTCAACATACAAGCTAATGCTGTAGCCCCGACAGTCATTCTCACAGCCATGGGTCAACAGGTTTGGGGCGAGCCGACTAAGGGTGACCCAATGAAAGCCCGCATCCCATCTCGTCGCTTTGGCGAGCCGCATGAGATTGCTGATTTAGTACTATTTTTGGCATCTTCCATGTCCAACTTCATTTGCGGACAGGTGTTACGTATTGATGGCGGTCTTTCTGCTGTCTAATTTATGTGAACTACCAGAGCTCAGGTTAAATTAAAAACTAAAGAGCAAAGCTATACCAAAGAGAGTGAGTATTACTCCACCAATCGATCTAATACTCACCTTTTCACCCATGGCAGCTACTATTGGCAGAACAAAAAGAGGACTGGTGGAGCAGAGTATTTGAGCAATTCCAACTGTCGTAAATTTTAGAGAAAACTGTTGCAACCAAATACCTAGATAGGCATTGAGAAAGGAAGCCAACGTAATTGCCCAAAACAACTTGGGAGATAGCCATTGAAAATTGAAAAAAAAACGCCGATCATTTTTGTAGCTTGGCAGTAACAATAATAGAAAAATAGCCGCGATTGCGCCATACAATCTCAAGAAAAGGGCATCTAATGAAGTTATATGGGAATTATGAAAAGCAAAGTGTGATAATACTGCCCCAGTGGCTGTACATAGAGCGGAAATAATAGACCAAACTATCCCTATCCAAGATACACCTTGTTGATTATCCTCGGTTCTCTCTGCGATCACAATGGCGATCCCAATAATAATCAAAATCATTGCCAGCCAATTAGTCATCGTGAGGTATTCACCCAGGAAAAGCGAGCCTAAAAGGATGGCAAAAGGAATTGACAAAGTTTGCAAAAGAAGGAGTTTTCTTACCCCCACCAAGGGCATTGCCAGAAAATAGGCAGTATCTCCCAGTCCAATACCTATTCCACCACCCAATATTAAAAGGGCAGAAATCCTGCTAAAGAAGTTAGGAAATTCCTGTTGATTTAGATAGAACGTCAAAATTGCTAAGAAAAATGCTATCAAACCCTTACTTAAGTTGAGTAACAAAGGCGTGATTTTATTCTCAACTCTACTATAAATTACCGAAGCTACTGCTGAGCTGA
Organism: uncultured cyanobacterium; assembly: GCA_903869185.1. Lineage (GTDB taxonomy): Bacteria > Cyanobacteriota > Cyanobacteriia > Cyanobacteriales > Microcystaceae > CAISPN01. The sequence goes on from CAIPYC010000020.1 coordinate 1,264, forward strand.
TAGCCACACCTAATGCTGCAGACTCCCCTAAATATTTTTGCACTATCCAATGGTTCATATAATTCTGACTTATAATCTAATTTGACTCTAGCATTGAGAACATATTTTTCCTTTGAACCATTAGTATTTACTGAGAGTCCAAAGCACTAGCTAAATCCGACAAAGATAAAACGTGATAACTGAAATTAAAACAGTCTTTACAGATGGGGAATTGGTTGAAGTTTGCCGCAAGGGGGATCGTTCTGCCTTTCGCGAACTTTACCGGCGTTATCAACAACGCGTCAAATCCTCTCTTTACCAACTGTGCGGAGATGACGGTCTTGATGATTTGGTGCAGGAAGTTTTTTTAAGAACCTGGAAAGGATTACCCAAATTGCGAGAGGTTTCTTACTTTTCTACCTGGTTGTATCGTATCACCTGGAATGTTGCAACAGATCAAAGAAGACAATTGGCAAAGATGAGATTTGAAAGATTTTCCCCTACTGGGCGATTCGTGGGAATGGGCGAGGAAGAGGAATCTTCTGGAATAGCCAGCTTGTCGCGCCCACAGGATACACCAGATCTTATGCAATTGCATTACCAAGAATTAGTCAGAAAAGGTTTGCAGATACTTTCACTGGAACATCGAGCGGTTTTGGTTTGGCATGATCTTGAAGATATGCCTCAAAAAGAAATTGCTGAAATTCTCGGTTTACCGGTAGGAACTGTCAAATCTCGTCTATTCTACGCTCGTAAACAAATTCGTAGTTTTCTAGAGCAACAAGGAGCACTATAGATGAGCCAGCGCGAGGATCCTCGACTGCATGAATTTTTAAAACGTTACCGTCCCGCTCCTCCTTCAAGTCAAGGTAATCTAGAGGAGTACTTATTTGATAGTATAGAGCAAGATAGTCAATCGCGACCCAAGGGATTATTTTGGATTTTTTCTGGTGCAGTTCTGACCGGAGTGGTTTTGGGTTGGGGAATATATCGTTACTCTGATCAACCTCAACTAACGGCAAGTGCCCCGGAAATAGAAAACTTTGTTTTGGAAAACTGGAAAAGACAATCTGCAGATGCCCTTTACACCACTAATGGTTTACCTTGGGCTGATGACTATCTGGCAATCTCTGGAACTCAAGAAAGAGATCAATCAGTGATAGCGCGCTAAGCTTGTCAATACGTATCAGCATTATGGGACATCTATCAATAGCAAATTTAAAGTCAATTTTGACAATTTTTTCCCTATTTGGCATACTATCACTTCCAGTATATTGTTATCCATCTCTTGCACGGCCACCTTACAAGCAGATTCATCTGGGGCTTAAACTGACAAGTTCGCAGCAAAGACAGATTGCCGAAATTAAAAACAGGTATCGTGTTTCACTAGAAGAAAGAGAAGATGCTTTTAAAGAAACCGAAGAGCAGCTTAGGAATTTTATGTCTAGCAGTAACGCCTCTACAGATGAAATTCGCGCTAAACATTTTGAATTGCGTGGCATTGCCCAAGAGATAGAAGAGCTTCGGTTCAACAGTATGTTGGAAATTAGACAGGTTCTCAATCCAGCCCAGAGGTTGCAGCTGTCTAAACTAATAGAAAAACATCGACAAAAATTTTCCCAGACGATCCGCCAAGAACGTAAACACGAGTTTTAATCTACTCCTAGCTTGATCCTTGGATCAACTACCTTGAGTAATATATCAGCTAAAATATTGCCAATTATAAGCATGAAGGCCGCCATCATCAAACTGGCCATCACCAGATAAAGATCATTTGCTGTGACAGCCTGAAGAATCAAACGTCCTAAACCAGGCCAGTTAAAGAAATTTTCAGCAATAAAAGCGCCGCCAAGGAGACTGGCAAATTCAAAACCCAACAGGGTCACTAGAGGATTAATCGCATTGCGCAGAGCATGAAAATAGATCACCCTATTTTCAGATAAACCCTTAGCTCTGGCAGTCTGTATATACTCTTGACGTAAAACATCCAGCATTTGTCCGCGCATCAGACGCTGTAATCCTGCAAAACTGGTAATACTCAAGGCAATAGTCGGTAGGATCATATGCCAGACTATATCCAGAATTTTACCCAGGGGAGTGAGTTGATCATAATCTAGACTTTTCATATTACCTACTGGAAGGAGAGGAGAAAGGTATTGAGCCAGTACCAACAACAGTAGGGCTGTAATGAAGCTGGGAAAGCCTTGTCCGAGATAACTGAAAATCCTGAGGATTTTATCAAGCCCACTGTTTTGCTTAACTGCGCTCAATATGCCTAATGGCAAAGCAATTGCCCAAGTTACCAAAAGAGAGGAAATTGCCAGTAGTAGTGTAGCTGGAACCCTCTCTAAAAGTAGCGAAGAAACAGATCTCGAATAGACAAAACTATAGCCAAAGTTAAACTTGGTTAAAATCTGGGTCAACCATCGCCAATATTGAAGGATAGGGGGTTGATCCAAGCCAAATTGCCTTTTTAGCTCCAAAAGGGTTTCTTGAGAAATTTTGGGATTATTGAGCTTGAGATTGGTAAGGTAATCACCTGGAGCCAATTTGATGATCGCAAAGCAGAGTATTGAAGCTCCCAAAAGGGTTATCAATCCTTGCATCAGCCTACCTAAAACGTATACTGATGTATCAGATTCCCAGAGGGTGGAAAACCTAAGCTTATTATTCACTAATATTCAATCAAAGATACTATCGGTACATCGGGAAGGCGAGATCTCCCCGCTAATTGAGTCAATTCAATAACAAAGGTAAAGCCCATCAACTCACAACCCAACCTATCCAGTAAATCTGCTGTTGCCTTGGCAGTTCCACCAGTAGCAATAACATCATCGACAATCAGGACCTTACTTCCCTTTTTAACGGCATCTTGATGGATTTCCAGTCTATCAGTAGCATACTCAAGCTCGTATTCAATTGTGTGTACAGCAGCAGGAAGCTTGCCAGGCTTGCGTACTGGGACAAAACCCGCCTGGAGTCCATATGCCAAAAGGGGAGCAAAAATGAACCCCCTAGCCTCCATTCCGATTACATAATCAGGACTAAGGTTCAATTGCTGACATTTTAGAGTTAAACTATCAATTGTCTGGCGCAGCCCTTGAGGGTTATTCAAAAGGGTTGTAATATCACGAAAGACTATTCCTTTTTTGGGAAAATCCGGAATGTCGCGGATAAGAGATTTAAGATCCATCTAGTAAAGATTTACAATGATTTCTATAGCGTCTTTGATCATATCGTCTCTTGTGAAAAAATATGTTCTCAGAAAGTCCAACTAATGAGTAGTTTTATAAGTTTAATGCCTGATTACGTCCCTGTCGATTCCTCCATTTTAGGTATATTACCAAACTATACTGTATCTGGTGAGCGCGCTCAGCTTCATCTTCAGCAGAAGATTGACTTGATTTTACTCTCTCTCGAAGCTCTTGAAATAGGGAGTTCGGATTTTGTATTTGATATTGCTAAACAACTGGAATTAGATCATCTTCTCAAGAATAGGTTGGTTCTCTGGCGTATGCGTTGCACCAATAGCTGGCGGCGCTCATATACACACAATAATCTTAGTCTGGATCAGGCTAAAGCACTTGTGATAATCGCCAGTTATAGAGCTAAAGGACTTACAGTCCAGATTCGTCAGCTGATATTAGCCCAGCAGCAAATGGAAGAAAAAAATTTACCTTTAGGCACCAATTATCTTTTGAGCGAATATTTAGAGCAGTTTCGTTCTTATTTCCGTAGTCGTATGAATTCTCGCAGAACCAAAGTTGCCTGGTATCTAGCACAAGAGGATGAGTTAAATCACTTGGCGCTCTCGCTCCTTTCCCAGATCCTCTTTTCTACAGGCACATTAGGACTACAGAGATTGTGGACGAGTTTATTTGATGGAGAGATAAAATGAATATCAGGAGAGAATACCGTTCGCCTAATTGTACTTTGCTTTTAGAGGGTTTTGGGGATAATAGTCCAACTTCTAATGGTCCACAGTCTTTATCGGTTGTGATTAACGCTGAATGTCACTTTCTGGGCTTACCCAATAGACTCCATGGAGGAAGGGTGTTTCTAGAAAATTTGGCACAAAGCCTTAATAGTTATACCCAACAACTACTAAGTGGAATTACACATCCACAGAACAATTCAAGTACAGACGAAAGCTTCTCCATAGAAAAAATAGCCAATATCCACAGGCTCACCTATATTCCTTCTGTGCAAGAGCAACCTATCACAATAGACCTAAATACAGTACAGCTTTTTGATTTGGTAGAGACAATGGATCAGTTTCTCTCTGATACACGGACATTGCCAGAATTATCCCCTAAAATACAGCCATTAGCCCGCCGTTATCGGACCTCAGAGGAGTCCACACTAAAAAGAGTTTTACCAGCTTTGGTAGGTAGTGCTACTCTTGCTTTGACTGGTTTTGTGGTTTATCTTATGCCAACTCCCGATTTGCCCAAACCTCAGAGTCAAGTACGTACTCCTGGATTGGTAATACCCAAATCAACCAAAACCAGACCTCACTAATTTTCTCAAAAGGTTATAATCTCAATTTTAAGGACTTTCGCTAGAGTATGCGACGAAGCGACGATATTCCAGAAGCTATAAGAAAGAAATCGTCTAAAAAAGGCTCAAATAGAATACCTTTTTTGCTTTTGATCTTCACTACAACAGTAGGGATCGCAATAGTGAGCTTCTTTTTAAAAATATTTTTGAACACGACTCTTAGTCCTAGTGAGATAGTCACAAAAAGGCCAGATATTGCACCTAGTACTGCCACGACTGAAAAACTTGAAAATATACTTGGTCATCTTCCCTATGTAGAAGCCAAGCAGGGAGACTTAGTTCCAATTACCGCCAGTGGACGGGTGAGGCTGAAAAAAAACGCTGCTGCCAAATTTTTGGCTATGGAGCAAGATGCCAGAAGTCAAGGAATAATCTTGGAACCAATTTCGGGTTTTCGCTCTGTTCAGGACCAAAGGTATTTATTTTTCAAGATTAAAGAAGAAAGAAAGGAGCCAACCACCAAAAGAGCCGAAGTTAGCGCGCCCCCAGGCTATAGCGAACACCATACCGGTTATGCAATCGATATTGGCGATGCCAAAAATCCCTCCACCAATCTCAATCGTGATTTTGACAAGACTGATGCCTTTGGCTGGCTACAGAGAAATGCTAACAAATACAGTTATGAAATGTCATTTCCACATAACAATGTTCAAGGAGTCAGATATGAACCTTGGCATTGGCGTTTTGTAGGGGATCAAGATAGTCTGGAAACTTTTTACAAGGCAGAGCAATTAAAGCAACATTCTAAACCATGACAAATGATCCAACTGATTCAAATCCCTGGTGGGTAGATCGCTGGCTTGAAATTTTAGATTCCTATCGTTTCAAAAAAAGACTAGAGAGAGCCAGGATTTATGGCAGAGAAGGCAATGTTCTAAGTATTCATTTTGACCAATCGATAGTCAAGGCAGAAGTTCAAGGCAGTGACATCGAACCCTATCTAGTGACCATGTCATTGACCTGCTTTAGTGAAGAAGATTGGCAAGGGGTTATTGAATCACTTTCCCAAAAAGCGCTTTTGAGAGCTACTTTGATACTTGGAGAAATGCCTAAACAAATAGAACAGGCCTTTGTAAACAATGGATTGAACCTTTTTCCTTACAGCCTTAGCGATATCATTTCAGAATGCTCATGTCCAGATAAAGCTAATCCATGTAAACACATAGGTGCTCTATATTACCAATTGGCGGAAAGATTTGCCGAGGATCCTTTTGTCCTGTTTCAACTGCGAGGCAAAACCAAGCAGCAAATTCTAGAAGGTATTCGCCTTCAAAATGGGCAGGAAATTATTAATATATCACCTGAAGCTCCAACAAGAAGGGAGATCTCCAATGAGCCAGCAATTTTCTGGCAACAGAACGCCTTCTCCCTGGCTGACCTTACTAAACATGGTGAGAATTTAGTGGGAAAAACCATATTTGATGTCTTAGGTAGAATTACTTTGCCACAAGAAGAAGCTGATTCCTTGACTACATACCTTAAGCAGGTTTATCAAAAATGTCAGCAGATAGCTGCCGGCAAGATCAACATGGCATCTCCAAAAGAATAAAAACGGTATTCCTTAGAAATGGCCTCTTGATAAATTTGCATCATACGCTCTCGACCAATGAAGGCCGAGACTAACATTAAAAGACTAGAACAAGGCAGATGGAAATTGGTAATCATCCCTTCAACTATTTTTAGTCGATAACCTGGATAGATAAAAATATCCACTTTGCCGGTAAATGGCATAAGTTGATCTATATTCTCTATTTTTTGAGATTGGGCCACCCCTTCTAAAGTGCGGACAGTTGTAGTGCCAACGGCAAAGATTCTTCCTCCCCTTGATTTGGCTATCTTAATTGCCTCTAAGGTCTGGGCTGGTAAAGAGGCCCATTCCTGATGCATTTTATGCTTAGTGATATCTTCAACCTCAACTGGACGAAAAGTGCCAATACCAACATGCAACGTAACGTACGCAATGCCCACTCCCATCAATTCGAGTTGATTAAGCAGCTCGCCAGTAAAATGTAGTCCGGCAGTAGGAGCTGCTACGGCCCCTTGTTGGCTTGCATAGACAGTTTGATACTGTTTGTCCATAGCATCATCTACATTTTTAAGATAGGGAGGAAAGGGAGTTTTACCCCACTGTTCCAGCCACTGCCAAAAGGTCAAACCCTCGGGCATTATAAACTGAAGGATTCTACCGTTTGTTGCTTCATCCCTGGCAATAACTTCTGCCTTGACATCACCGGGAAAAATAATCATATTCCCGGGAATAATCTTTTTGCCTGGCTTTACCAAGGCTAACCAACAGTTGAGATCTATCTGCTCTAAAAGCAGGATTTTGACAAGAGCACCAGAAGATTTATGTCCATGGATGCTAGCTGGTATTACCTTGGTATTGTTGAGGATGAGTAGATCTCCTGGACGTAACCACCGTGGCAATTGATAGAAATTTTGCTCTAGATATCCATTGGGAGAATCGAGAACCAACAAGCGTGAATGATCCCTCGGAATTGCGGGGCTTTTGGCAATCAGTTGCTTTGGAAGGTAATAATCGTAACTGGCAAGAATTTGATCTAGTTGGGTCATTATCCTGGGTTGATTCACTTAGTCAGAATGAAATATATATCTATCAGGAAACTAATCTTTATTAGAAGTTACCTCGAATCACAATAGACAATTCATGTGAATTGGGGGAAACTTCCATAGCCACTTCATTGGTGATAATGCCGTCTTGATATAGATTGAAGAGCGATTGGTTGCTGGTGACCATACCATCGTACTCTCCTGTTTTCATCATTTCGTTTATTTCCTCGTGCTTACCTTGAAGAATATAATCTTTAACCGTTGCTGTGTTTACTAAAATATCATGATAAGCTCTGCGCTTGCCGTCAATGGTTCTACATAGTCCCTGAGAAATTATCGATACCAATGACTCGGAAATGGCATTCCTGAGAGCAGCTTGTTCTTCTACCAAATAGAGAGTGAAAATCCTTTCTAATGTCTTAATTGCACTATTGGTATGTAATGTTCCCAGCACTAAATGACCAGTTTGAGCAGCCTTGAGTGCGGTATCTACCGTTGCCCTGTCGCGCATTTCCCCAATTAAGATAACATCGGGATCTTCTCTGAGAGAAGCCTTGAGCGCTACGTCAAATTCCGATGTATTAATTCCAACCTCTCTCTGTCTGATTAAGGAACGACGACTAACATGTACAAATTCTATGGGATCTTCAATACTAATAATATGCTTGGAATGTTCTTTGTTGATATAGTCAACCATCGCTGCCATAGTTGTGGATTTTCCTGAGCCTGTCGGACCAGTGATCAACACCAATCCCTTTTGAGAATCGGAAATAGTTTTAAGTACAGGAGGCAGGCTCAATTGCTCTAGAGTCATGATTTTTATAGGGATCAGACGCAGAACCATCGCCCCCCCTCTAAGAGTATCAAAGATATTCACTCTGACCCTGGCAAAATCGTATTGAATTGCTCCATCAAATTCCCGGCTCTGCCTGAACTGACTAATTTGTTCTTCATTTAGAATCTCATCTAGCCAAATGTCAAATGTCGGCTCATCAGTCTCGGGAAATTTCGATATAACAATTTCTCCCCTATCTCTCATCCGGGGAACTTCACCGACGCCTACGTGGACATCAGAGAATCCTTTTTCAAAGGCTATTTTTATAAGTTCCTTTAGAGATGGCTGATCAAATGCGCTCTGCCTTGTTTCAACAGAGCCATTATTTTCACTATCACTTAGCTGTGAAAAATTGGATTGCGCAAAATTCACCATCTTCATATACTCCTTAAATCGTTATGATATTCAATCCTACCTATTTCCTTTTGGTTGATGCGATTTTTTTGCACATAAATCCTGAAGCTGGAGAGATATTTATGAGATTCATTGTTTTGTCTGTAAAGAAATATTAAATCAACTCATGTTAGTTGATTCATATTTAAAGCTATGCTTGATTGAGTATATGACTTATTTCATGGGGATCAATGTTAATCGACTCTTTTTGAGTTTAAACACGCAGACTTTGAAATCATACGTCAAAACAGCATAACAACCATCGGAAAGCAGAACAACAGAGGAAACAAGTAAACTAAATAAATTAAGTTATATTAAGAATAAAGGCAAGTTTTTCTCATATTTCCTATACTTAGAAAATAAGGATATCCCAATAAAAAATAAATTTCGGAGATTAAGGTGATGGAATTAGCTGCAGATAGAAGAATTCGAGGAGTTCATTTGGTTGTTTTGGCTAAAAGTTTTTCGGTATGGTCCCTTACACTTTTGGTCAGTCTCTTAGTTATAGGATTTCCGTTTATAGTTCTGATGGCTTTAGTCGGAGCTTTCCTATCTATGATTCTTCATGCCTTGGTGCCAATGAGTTCGGTTTTGTTGGTTGCGAGTATATTGATCGGGGGACCTTTACTGGCAATATTCGGTGGTGCTGGTTTCTTGACTTTTAAGGGAATTCATCCAGAAAACGTTCGCTGGCTTAGTTGGCTAAATGGCAAAGCAGAGCCCAATCATCGTTCTGTCTATGCTTTTTGTCCACTCACTTGTAACATACATAGATAGGTATAATTTTGTTGATGAAGATGATCTTCTGGAAATCCAGCCCCCATAGGGTTGGATTTATCTTTGTTTATCGAGCAAAAATACTTTCTATTCTAAACATTAAATACTTTTTCTCTCTATAATTTAACCTAGGATCAGTTTGCACCATAGCTTTTATAGATAATTTTGATGTCTCAATGTTAGAAATCAGGTTCGTAGCCAGAGAGCAACTGGAAATAGAAATCCAGGAAATGATAATTCCGATAAATCTCTATCTGCTTCAATCCCAAAGATTGGTAAAGCTTATAGCAGATCCTATTCTCGTTGAAGTATTAGGGCAAGAAAGGTATCGTCTAAAAATTAAGCCCATCAACTTTATGGATCTCTACCATTTTCAGCCAACAGTAGTACTGAAGATATGGTCGCAACCGGAAGGAACTGTTTATCTCGAATCCGAGGAATCTGAGATATTGGGCAATGACTACATCAATGAACGCTTCTCCTTAAATCTCAAAGGTCAGTTGGATGCTCAGGGTAATCATCTCAAGGGAGTTGTCGATCTTGAAGTAAAGGTAGATCTACCGCCAGCACTCTGGTTGACACCCAAATATCTTTTAGAAGTAGCAGGTAATAGACTGGCTAAAAGTATATTGGGCAGGATAAAGCAAAAACTCTCAAGCCAACTTCTTGAAGACTATTATCTTTGGTGTCAGGACATCCAGTATCAGCAAGCTTTTCAAGAAGATCCCACTTTTCTGACCGGAGCAAAAGAGCAACGATGCTGAGGGGATGGTCCATGTTCTCTAAGCGCACTTATATGAGTCGCAGTAGGATAGCCTTTATGGGACGAAAGTCCATACTGTGGATAGTTGAGGGCAAAACGAGTGATCAATTCATCTCTCGATTGTTTGGCGATGATACTTGCTGAAGCTATCACAGGAGATCTATCATCTCCTTGTATCAATGCATATTGATCAATGGCGAGATTAGGTATCACAAACCTGCCATCGACCAAAATGCAGTCCGGCTTTTTGGGAAGTTTGTTCACTGCCCTATTCATCGCCATTAAAGAAGCCTGGAGAATATTGAGATTATCTATCTCGCAGGCAGTTGCATAGCCCAGTCGATAAATACATCCCAAGGATTGTATTGATTGAAACAATTTGTATCTTTTGCCAGCGCTGAGCTTTTTACTATCTTTTACCCCTAGCTCAAGTAGTATTGGCATGAGCTCTAGAGGGGCTACTACAACTGCCGCAAACACTGGTCCGAAAAGGCATCCTCTCCCTACTTCGTCTATTCCGGCAATTTGAGCCTTGGGCTTTTTCAATAAATTGGCTGGAATCCCTTCATATGGATTCATTTTTAGCAGAAGAACGCTGACGGCTACGGCGAGCTACTTTGGTAGTTTGCTCTTGGTCTTGACTGGTAATATCAGTAGGTTCTAGCTCTGCTTCTGGCTCTGTTTCGATCAACCTAACTACAGGATCGTCTTTTGTCCATGAGACAGGTTCAATATAGGGTGAAGATAAATCTAAAATCTGTTCTATTATGGTGGGTTGTTGTTGCTCTTGATGTGGAATCGAACCTGGCGGGACAACTGAGACAATTACTGACTGAGGTTCTTTTATAACTTCTGGACGTAATAATATTAAAGGTGAAATTCCCATTCGAGCATACATTTCCATTTGAATCGGGGTCATCTCCACTGCAACCTTTTCTAGAACAACTTCTTCTTTTGGTTTGATACGTTGAGGACGTTCTTTGACTTCTAAAACTACTTCATTTCTTTCTAGAGATTCAGTAGTTACCTCCTCCTTGATTTCGGTCTTGACCACCTGTCCATTTTCGGATTCATTTCGACGACGACGACGACGATGCCGACTATTGGCGCTATTTGTCTCACCCTCAAAAACTGGCTCAAAATCAGCAATCTGCTCGGGTGAAACCTCAGTCGGTTGTCTGTCAAAAAAGAGATCAGGTTCATTTTGTGGTACGCGGTCAATGATGCGAGGAGATGAACTTACTACAAAAGAAGGACTTTCCAAGCGAATGGAATCATGTTCTCCTGGTAAATGAGCCATATGTCCCAGTCCGGCACAGTGAGTACAGGGTTGACTAAAAAGCTCATAGGTATTTTTCCCTTGTCGTTTGCGAGTCAACTCAACTAATCCCAATTCTGAGAGCTGGGCAATTTGGGGTCTGGCCTTATCGGACTTCAATGCACGATTGAAATGTTCAAGGAGTTTTAGTTGATCCTTGCGGGTATCCATATCGATAAAATCGACAATGATCACACCACCTATGTTGCGCAGTCTTAACTGGCGCGCTATTTCTGTAGCCGCTTCGCTATTGGTCCAAAGAACAGTTTCTCTAGCTGTAGCAGAACGAGTGAAAGAGCCAGAGTTGACATCTATTACAGTAAGTGCTTCAGTTGGCTCTATGATGATATATCCACCGGAAGGCAGATCTACTCTTGGCTTGAGAGCTTCTCTGATGGCCGCATTGATTCTAAAATAATCAAGAAGAGGTTGGTTTTCCCTGTGAAAATCAATATATACTCCATCAGGTAGACGTCCGCCACTCCAGTTCATTAATTGCTGTTTTACTCTCTTGACACCAGCTGGCGAATCTAAAACAATTCGGTTTACCTCGTCACTGTATATATCACGCAAAACCCGCTGAATGAAGTCATCATCTCTGTTCAACAGCGATGGCGCCCGAGCAGTGGTGCTCTGCTGCTGAATAATCTCCCATTGTTTTTGGAGAAATTCCAAATCCTCCATAATGGATTCTTCATCAGTTCCCTCTGCCTCGGTTCTCACAAGCAGTCCCATACCTGCCGGTTTGATCAGTATGGCTAATGCACGCAACCGAGAGCGCTCATCATCACTACGAATACGACGTGATAGATTTACTCCTTTGGCATGGGGCATCAGAACCAGATAACGTCCGGGCAAGCTGATATTCCCGGTTAAGCGGGGACCCTTGTTGCCAGTAGGTTCTTTCATTACCTGAACCAATACCTTTTGTTGAGGAGCCAAAAGTTCCGTGATGGCGCCTGCTGTCTTTTTCAGACGCACCGGTCCTAAGTCTGTAACGTGGATGAATCCGTTGCGCTCTGCATCTCCAATATTTACAAAAGCTGCATCTATTCCTTGTATTACATTTTCTACTACCCCTAGGTATATATCTCCGACTTGTTGATTTCCCGTTGCGACTACCAATTCTTGAATTTGCTCTTCCCAGAACACCGCGGCTAAGTGATGTTGCTCAGCAATAATAATTTGTTTAGGCATATTTTAAGGATCTATACAATGCGTTACTCTTTAAAAAGTCAGGATCGAGCCTCTTTTCCCAGCTATCTCGATTTTGTTTACTACCAGGGATTGTGCTGCTGCAAGATAAACGTAGAACAGAAAGTCCACGCCATTGTCATAATCAAAGCCAGCCAAAAACCAGCTAAGAAACTGACTCATTAACTTCTTTAGGAATTTTTTCAATGGATAGCTAATTTTCTGGAATATTTTCAATCACTTGGGGGATTGTCTGACTATTTTAGACAACAAATACCTCGCACGGCGAGCGGGACTGTTTGATTTTCTCTAAGCCGAGAGATCAGCTCCGATTAAGTACTATTTACCCTATGGGACAATCAAACATTGGCTTTAGCATCCGTATTCTGAATATACCCCGAAAGATCCACAATTGACAAGACAAGAAAGGTAAAACTCTAATCTGGACTTTTATCTCGCCACCGCCTTAAGGAATAGACGGTTTCTGCTATAAGAATTTTTACCCGTTCAATTTCTGGCTCAGTAGTGAATCTGCCCAATCCAAAGCGCAGAGAAGCCTGAGCTAATTGATCGCTACGACCTAATGCTCTTAAAACATGTGATGGCTTAGAGGTAGACCAAGAACAGGCCGAACCGGAAGAAATGGCAATTTTGCTCTGTAGCTCTCTTAGTAGCCTGTTGGGCTCTAGCCCCTCAATACTCACATTTAGGTTATTGGCCAGTCTCAGTTGAGCATGTCCATTGAGATGAATTCCTTCGATCTCTCTGCTGAGATATTGCCATAACTGTTCTCTAAGTTCCTTTAAGCGTTCTGTTTCAAGGTCAATTTCCAAATTTGCCAGTTCCAAAGCCTTGGACAGTCCAACAATTTGGGGAGTGGCCAGAGTACCTGAGCGTAAACCTCTTTCTTGTCCTCCACCGTGAAGTTGTGGCAATAAATTGACTCTGGGATTTTTTCTTCTGACATAGAGCGCTCCTATTCCCTTGGGTCCACAGATCTTGTGAGCGGTCATCGACATGAGATCTATATTTAATCGCTCAACATCTAGATCTATTTTGCCTATAGCTTGGGCGGCATCAGTATGAAAGAGAATTTGATGATGGTGACATATTTCTCCTATCAACCCAATGGGTTGTAAGACTCCTATTTCATTATTGGCAACCATGATGGAAACCAGGATTGTTTCAGGTTTTAGGCTTTTCTTCAACTGCTCTGGATCAATTAAACCTTGAGGATCTACTGGCAGAATTGTCAATTCAAAACCTAATTTCTTTAAATAGTAAAAGGTCTCCAGGACTGAGCTATGTTCAGTAGCTGCAGTAATCAAATGATTGCCCTTAGTCAAATTAGCCTCTACTACCCCCTTAATTGCCAGATTATTGGACTCTGTTGCTCCGCTTGTAAAAATAATCTCCTCAGGACTACATTTAATCGTTTGGGCAACTGTCTGACGTGCTTTTTTTACTGCTGCCTCAGCTTCCCAGCTGTATACATAACCACCAATAGAAGGGTTGCCAAAATGGTCGCTAAAATAAGGGAGCATGGCTTCTAACACTCTAGGATCCAGGGGACTTGTTGCGTTGTAGTCCAGGTAAATTGGTTCCCGAAACATAGATTTTTAAGATTGAATTAGCTATCTAAGGCTCTTCAACCAATAGAACGGTTATATTGTCAGAGCCACCTGCTCGTTTGGCTGTTTCTATCAAGTTTGCTACTTTGGCTTGAGAATCAACCAGATTTTCATCTGTTAAAATCCGAGCGATCTCCTGATCCCGAAGCTCTTCTGTTAAACCATCGCTACAGAGTAAAAGCAGATCACCGGGAAGTGTTTCCAGTTTTTCGACATCGATAGGGTTTAAATCTCTTCTTCCTAGACATTGGAGAAGAAGATGTCGCCAAGGATGAGACCGGATTTGTTCCTGGCTCAACTCACCTCTGCGTACTGCATTAGAAATCCATGTATGATCATCTGTCAATTTTTCCAGCAGGGAATTACGCAGACGATAGAGACGTGAATCGCCTACATGTCCATACCAAGAGTATCCCCCTCTAAAGAGAATCACCACTACGGTAGTGCCCATTTGAGATAGTTCAGGATTGAGTTCTTGGGCTTTTAGTATATCTTCATTGGCATCAACTATAGATTGCCTAATAATAAGATCAGAAGAAAACGAGCTTTCCCAGTTCTCTTCAAGATATCTCGAAATCGTTTTGATGGAGATCTCACTGGCTTCCTTTCCTCCAATATAACCACCCATGCCATCGGCTACAATAAAAAAGCGACCTTTGGGATCGAGATAATAACTATCTTGATTTGTGTTTCGAACGACTCCAGTGTCGCTTAGTCCAATGGCTTTTCGTTTGAGCATAAAAGAGTAGGTTGAGTTTAAAGTGCGCGATCAGAGCGATTTAAAAGTCTGATCAACAAAACAATTGGAACAATAGCCAGAGCGAGTACTGAAAATGCAGCTATCTGATAACCAGCAGTAAAAAGTATAGTCGCTGAAATAGCCATAGTACACATGGTCATAGTGAAAATAGTGGCCATTTGGCTATTGTGTAGACGACGCATTAGACGCTCAGCTTCAGTTGAACGTACTCGCAAACGAATATCGCCACGTTCAAGTTTTTCAATTGTATCTTCAATTCTCCTAGGCAGTCCCAAAGCCGAGTTACTAGCCTGGAAAGCCTGTCTACCCAACTCATCCAAGATGGTGGAAGTTGTGTTTTTCCCATTATTTGAAGTCATAATTTCCATGGCAAAAGGTTGTGCCACCTCCATAAAATTAAAATCAGGATCTAAACCTTTTCCGACACCTTCTAATGTGGAAAAGGCTCTCATGACAAAGGTAAAGGTTGCTGGAAAACGAAAGGGTTGGTCATAGGCAATCTCATATAGATCTTCGCTGATTGATGCTACTGACTGTTCTTCAAATGGTTTATCCATAAGATTTTCCAGAATAAACTGTATTGAACGTCGCACAGGGGCCATATCGCCGGTAGGAGTCAGAGCGCCGAGATCTATTAAAGCCGACACTACCCTATCAGGGTTGCGCTCAGCTACCCCAAAGAGCATATCCATCAGCCTTTCTCGAATATTGGTTTTAATTTCTCCCATCATGCCGAAATCGTAGAATATTAAAGCGCCCTGTTCATTAACTGCCAAATTTCCAGGATGAGGATCAGCGTGAAAAAAACCATGATGGAGAATTTGCTGAAGATAAGACTTGGCACCCAATCTGGCTAGAATCTTGCGATCTAGTCCTGCAGTTTCTATCTCTTCATACTGACTAATCTTGATGCCCGGCAAATATTCCAGCGTCAATACCCTACGGGATGTATAACGCCAGTAAACTCGGGGAACCTTTACCCAATCCTGAGAACGAAAATTACGTCGAAATATATCTGCATTGCGCCCTTCATTGAGATAGTCGGTTTCGAGCCAGAGAATCCTGCAACACTCTTGATAGATGCCGGACCAGTCCCTTCCTTTACCCCAGCGAGGATGATTTTGGAAATATTGAGTGATTTTTTTGAGGATTTCTAGATCGATTGTGAAAAGTTGTTTTAGTCCTGGCCTTTGGATCTTGACTACCACTACCTCACCTGAAGGTAACTGGGCTTTGTGAACCTGACCAAGAGAAGCTGCTGCAATAGGATTCTTCTCGAAACTGAGAAAGAGTTTGTTTATGGGCCTGCCAAGATCCGTTTCGATGATTGAGTTGACTTGCTCAAAGGAAAAAGCAGGAACTTGATCTTGAAGTTTGCTGAGCTCTTCTACATAGGGTGCCGGAAAAAGATCAGCTCTGGTCGAAAAAAGTTGACCGACTTTAATAAAAGTAGGACCAAGCTCTAGGCAGTTTTCTCTTATCCAAGCTGCCTGTATTTTTTGACGATCTAAAAGTTTTTCTTGGCTAAAGCCACCTAAATAACTCCATTTTTTTCTATTGAGTGAAAGACGGAAAATCAATAACAATACAAAACGCCAGATATCAAACCGACGTCTGTTAATGGAATATTTCTCCTTATTCCACTTATACTGTCCGCCAATATTGTCAGATTTGCTTTTAAGCTCTATATCTGGACTCACACGCTCGGGATTAATATTGGTGGAGATCAATGACACTGGTTTGAAGAGATAAGAATAAAAAATGATTAATCAACAAAAAGATTCAACGAAAAAATTTAACGATAATTTTTTAACTCGGCTCGCAGAGAAGCTATTTCCGCCCTGAGTTCATCTAGGATTACCTGTGTATCTTTTTCTGGATCAGAGATTGTAATCTGGTTTGGCTGGGATGAGCTCTTCTTTTGATTGACTTTTTCTTCAACTTCGTTGATTAATTGTCGCATATTTTCACCCTGTTCCGCCTTGATTTTTTCTAGTTCGCTGAGTCCATCAGTTAATACACTTTGGGATTTCTCTAGCAAAACCTCGCCTATTGCCTTACCAACGTTGAGAATCTGTAAAAACGTATCGTTCATAAGTTTTTTTTAGTAATATTTTAAATTTTCTTTTTCCCAGAAATTATAACTCAGCTTGGCAGATGTGCCGGATTATTTACGGTTCTGCTAATATAAGTTTAGCTCTCTATATAAAGTTTTGTAAAGAATTTTGGCGCTAACAAATAATTCTGGCATTTTTCCGGTTACTGAATCAAGCTGGCCTAGATTGGATCGTTTAGAAATCTCCAGTGAAGAGACGATTAGGAATGGATTGCCTCATTGGCAGCTATCTCCTACTTGGCAAATGCTGATTCTGGGTAATGGCTCACCTACTAGGCATCTACAGTTGCTCACAGGGGAAAAAATAGTGGTTGATGTCATCGACATGTCACCTACCCAAGAAGAGCCACCAGAAGAGATTGGGCAGATCGAAACCCCACGCATCCTGAGACAAGTTTGGCTCAAGACAGTATCAGGAGAAAAATTGGCATATGCAGCCTCCTGGTGGGCTATGGCTCAGGTTGACGAATATTTGCAAAATAGATCACTGCCAATATGGGATTCCCTTTCCATTCTCCATACTGAGCTTTACCGAGATGTGCGTCAATTATATTGCGGACATTCAAGTTTTCTCTCTGAACAATTTGCTCAAAACAGTCCATTTTGGGGCAGGCATTATCTTTTCTGGCATAGGCAGCAACCACTTACCCTGATATATGAGGTTTTTTCGCCAGTACTGGAAAAATATTTAGGGAAACTGTCTATCAACCTTGACGATAGGGTGAATTTGAGGTAGTCCGAGTTGTCTGATGACCTGATTTTTTCTGGCTCTTTCCAAGCTGGTGAGTTCACTATAGTCAACATAATGGATACAGTCAACCGGACAGGTATCTACTGCTTCCTGGACTGTTTCAGAAGAATCTCCATTCTGATTGAATACTCTGGAACGACCATAGTCAGACTCTAAGGAAAAAGTGTTGGGCGCAACATGAGTGCAGTTTTTGCAACCCACACATATCACCTCATCGACATAGATGGCTTTTTGTCTATCAAGACCACCTAGCTCCGGTTCATAACCTGATCTAGTAGATAACTCTCGCCACAGTCCACCCAATTCCGGCTCATAGAACGATCGGTTTATATCCTCTGGAACTGGCATCAGGAACTCCAGCGTTGGAGCATCAAGCGAATTGAGCCATCCTCGTTCTTTTGCTCTTGACTGAGCTCAAAACCACCTTTAACAGTCTCGGACAAGACTGTATGATAGGCATACCCTTGAGTGACTTTGCGCAGAAAACCCTCTACAGAAAGGGGTTGATTCCAATATTGCATATCTGCAACCAATTCATATTCTTGACCATTCCAGCTGAAACCAATGTCATAGTGATTCTCCTGTTCTAATACAATTTCAGCTTGACGGGTTTGACCTTGGTAGCCTTTGATAGGACGGATTCCCTCTAAAGGATGGTAGCCGAGATCTTGCAGAGATGCCTTGAGCGCGCTAAGGTTACGGATCTTTGTCTTGATAACGCTAAAGTGTGACATAGTAAAAAGTGGTTAAGTCAAGTATTACTTCAATTCTATTATTGATCCAAAAAAATCGCTCTAGTTAGTTTGTTCAGAGATATGATGAGCTTGATCGATCGCCTGATTATAGTATTGTGAAGTTTTTTCCTGGGAAATCACCCGGCCAAGCTGGGCTTCGATAGCTGCAGTAACTTCTTGACAGGAATTACCTACAATGCCACTTACTTTTTCTTCGACTCGACCATCGGGAAAGATTATAAATTCCAGAGTTTCTAGATTCATATCAGATGACCACAGTAAGCCCAAAGAGAGGCAATTACCCCAAAGTATTTAAGTATGTCCAAAAAATATAAGCCAATTTTGGCAAATGTAGATTTTTATACATTACCATAAATCTAAATAAGGTAGTCTTTACCTTAATCTTTACTTAATATTTACTGGATATAATGTATCTGTAAACTTTTTGTATGAAATCCCTGGTTTTTAGCCTGCGATCTTCGTCAGCTAAATGATTAAAGTATTCTTTAGGGTTGTATGCGCAACAGTTTGAACATGAAAGAAAGAACTTCCCCTCTCAAGCAGGAGGGAAATAAAAATCCTAATTGTACTCATCCAGTCCATCCTTTGCACAGATGGATCAACTTCAATAAAGGCTTCAATTCGCTCAAAGTTGTTTCAGTTTGTTTTGTGGCTCTAATAGGAGTTAATATCTGTCAAACCAATGACAAAATAAGTACAAGCAACGCCAACACTCTGGATAATTTGCTTTTTTTACTGAGCGGTTCTGCTGTTGTTCTAGAACAGTATATAGATTTTAGAACTGCTTTAGAGAGCCAAA
>CAIPYC010000021.1 GCA_903869185.1 uncultured cyanobacterium
CAGGTTATGCTAGGTCAATTCAGTGAAGCTAGTGAGTAAAATTCAAGAGCAAATGGCTCAACTGTGGACTTTGCAATCTCTTATAGCTAGACTCTGTGAGAGCTTCACTACGAGAGCCTGTCGCGTTCTACCAGATTAACTGTCCTAACCCTGATTAGGGCAATCAAGAACAGAGCGAGAAAGTTAAGTCTTGCTCCATGCCATCCCAAGAGGGGTTGCAATTTGTCTCGTAATAGGTTAAGTTGGTTCATTATATCTAAGGGATTGTTTGATGTCTAATAACTTTCTATCAAACCCTTTTCCTGTAATCTTTGTAACTTTTTTCTACATTTTTTGTCCCGTACCGAGATTTTGGTCATAATTTATATTTTGGTTATATTATGTATATAATTGTTTATCCTTAAAAAAAACTTTCATGCAAATAGTTTTAGTCACCGGATCAGCAGGTTTAATTGGTTCAGAATCAGTTAAATTTTTCTGTGAGAAAGGTTTTACAGTAGTTGGTATTGATAACAATCTAAGATCTTTCTTCTTTGGTGATGATGCTTCTACTCAATGGAACCGTGATCGCCTAATTGAGCGATACGATGACCAATATATTCATTACGATACTGATATCCGTAACGAACAGGCTATAGCTGAGATTTTTAAAAAGTACAGCAGTGATATATCTCTAATAGTGCATACCGCTGCGCAGCCTTCGCACGATTGGGCGGCCAAAGATCCATACACTGACTTTACTGTCAATGCCAATGGAACCTTAGTTTTACTGGAAAATACCCGTCAACATTGCCCTCAGGCTGTATTTATTTTCTGTTCAACCAATAAGGTCTATGGAGATACCCCCAATTCCTTACCTTTGTCCGAAGAGGAACTACGTTGGGAAATTGATCCCAATCACCCCTATCACAAGGGAATAGACGAGTCAATGAGTATTGACAATTGCAAACATTCTCTTTTCGGCGCTTCCAAGGTTGCTGCTGATATCCTGGTACAGGAGTATGGGCGTTATTTTGAGATGAAAACCGCATCTTTTCGAGGTGGCTGTCTTACAGGACCTAGCCATTCTGGAACCCAGTTGCACGGATTTTTATCATACCTGATGAAGTGCACTATGACAGGCAAGCCTTATGAGGTTTACGGTTATAAGGGTAAGCAAGTCAGGGATAACATACACAGTTATGATTTGGTCAATGCTTTTTATCATTTCTACCAAAATCCCCGAGTAGCTCAGGTATATAACATAGGAGGAAGTCGCTACAGCAATTGTTCAATGCTTGAAGCTATCCAAAAAAGTGAGCAAATCGCAGGGAAAAAACTAGATTGGAAGTATGTTGAAACTAACCGAAGCGGGGATCATATTTGGTGGATTAGTGACATTGGCAAGTTCAAAGGACATTATCCTGATTGGAATTTAACCTATAATATTGATGATATTTTAAGTCAAATTTATCAGCAAAATGTCAGCAGATGGTAACTATCAAGAAAATTCTGGGTTTAGTTGAATATGCTCAAAAAACTTTATAGGCCTAAGGTCATAAAATTTTTACTTGGTGGGGCAGTTGCGGCGGCTATAAATTTGCTGCTTATTTTCTTTTTGATTGATTATTTGCATTTCAATACTCCTTTTCTGCGTAACCTAGCCAACTTGATCGCCATAGAACTATCTTTGCTAGCGAGTTTTTTTATCTATAGATTGTGGGTTTGGACAGGAGGAAGCTGGGCACCAAAAGAAGTTTTACTCAGGCAGTTGCCACTCTATCATGTAGCGGCCGGCTCAGCAGTCCTGCTGCGGGTATTGCTTATTTTCCCCCTCTTGGATTGGCTTAAGGTTAGCTATACCATAAATACTTTGGTAGGAGTTGGAGTAAGCGCTTCAATTAACTATTTGCTCAGTGACCGCTTTGTATTCAAGGATTCAGGCAAGAATAACGGCTATAGACCAGAAGCACTTGAAAGTGTGCTAAGCCAGCACATTACTCCACCTCATATTTCTGATAATTACAATGTTGATTGTCTATCTTTGATAATTCCTGCTCACAATGAGGAAGAATGTATTGTTTCAACGGTACAAGAGATCACCGCACTACTAGAGCAAGAAAAAATCAATTATGAAATTTTGGTGGTCAATGATAATAGCAGAGACAATACAGAATATCTTTTACAGCAGTTGAACCAGGAAAATCCCCAAATTAAGTATATCAATAACTACTATCCCAATGGATTTGGCTTTGCAGTGCGTTGCGGACTAGAAAACTATTCTGGAGATGCTGTGGCAATTGTTATGGCCGATAATTCGGATTCGCCACAAAATATAGTGGATTATTACTATAAATTACAAGAAGGATACGACTGCGTATTTGGTTCACGCTTTATTAAAGGCGGCAAGGTGATTGATTATCCTGCTTATAAATTAATCATCAATCGTATGGCCAATCTCTTTATCCAGATACTCTTTGGCTTACCCTTTAATGACATTACTAATGCCTTTAAGATATATCGCAAAGAAGTAATCGAAGGGATAACACCACTGATTTCTCATCATTTTAATCTCACAGTAGAGATGCCGATTAAATCTATAATCAGAAATTACTCATATGCCAGTATTCCGATTACTTGGCAAAACCGTAAGACTGGAATCTCTAAACTCAAACTTAGGGAAATGGGGAGTAGATATCTATTTGTAGTTCTATCACTTTGGCTGGAAAAACATCTTTCTCGGGGAGATTATATCCAAAAGAAGGGGAGCGTTGTGCTGCAAAAAAGATAATTCTTATTTTAAGAGCTGGGAATATGGGCCAAGAAATCTAGCCCAGCGAGATGCAATAACAAATGAAAATTCATTGAATCCATCTTGACGCATAACGAGAAACGGGAAAGAAAGTAGAGCAAAAATCAGAAGAGAAAAACGCTTAAACTTATCTAAAAATCCATAATTTCGATCATAATATTTAGCTTTTAAGGTTAGTTCACTTCGAACTATTCCTATAATTAATTTGTTGAAATACTTCCTTGTTAATCGAGTAGATGGGATAATATGATACAAAATAAGTTTAGGGCAATAGATTCGTTTAAGATTGTTATTTGCAAATATAATACCTATTTCTATATCTCCACCACTTAGGAGAATATCGCCAGTTCTATCGCCCATTAATAGATTTGGTGTTTGCCAGGGAACTAGATCCAAAAAAGCAGATCTGCGCAACCAAAGTCCTGCACCAATAGTAGGAGCGATATAAGAAGTTCCTTCCCAGACAATTAAATCATCTCCCATTTTGTTATTGATCGCCAATAGATGCTCTCTTTTTTGCATACTTGGGCTAGGGACTGTTGATGGATATCTAGGATAAATCCGGGAAACCAATATACCTATAGAATCATCAGAAAATGAGGCAATTCCCTCGGCTATGTAATCTGGTTCGGGTACATTATCATCATCTAAGAAGCAGACAAAATCTCCTTTGGATTGGCATATTCCACAGATACGGGCATAGGTAAGACCCTTGCGCTCTTCAGGGATTACCTGACAATCAATATTTCTTTGTCGAAGTAAGGAAAAGGAGCGATGATTTTTCACAAAATCTCCTGTTCCATCGCTAGAGGCATTGTCAATAACCAAAAGCTCAAAAGATCCATCAGGAGCCGTTTGAGAAACCAGCGCATCTAATGTCGAGCCAATTCGACTAACACTGTTGTAGGCGCAAATTACAATACTTGCTTTTAGATCCATAAACTTTGATCTTAATTAATTTTTATAAGCCCAGAGAAACCCATTTTCTGGTCCATTCCATGCACCCAATTTAGTTTCATAACCATATTCAGCTAGTTTTTGTTGACACCAATTCTGAGCATCTGGATAATCGGAGTTGACATGATATTCTAAAACAATTGCTCTTGTCTGTATTTCTCTAAAATGAGGATCATTTAAAAGTACAAATTCTCCCCCTTCAATATCAATTTTTAAAATATCTATTTTCATGTCTTTTAGATACTCAAAAATGTTCAGTAGCTTTATGGGTATCACTCCCTCAACATTCTCCTGCGATACAACTGTTGAACATACCCCGCTATCAGTCAAAAAAGCTTCCCCAGCTTGATTGGAGGCAGCTGCTTCAACAAGCGAAATGTTTTTAGAACCTAATTTGTTAAGGCCAATATTGTAATTGGCTCTTTTTACATGTTCAGGGTGAGGCTCAAATGCAATGATTTTTGCAGTGGGATAAATACACACAACTCAATCCTACATTGGCTCCTAGATCTATAATCAAATTAATTGGCTTATCTTCCAAAGAAACAGGAGAAATGTAGACTTGTTCAGCATAAATCTCGAAAGCAGTGTCCACATCATCAAAGGGTCGTGGTCTTAGGTTTAAATATTCACCTGACGTCAATTGGACTGTAATATTAGATTGTAATTTTAAAAGTCTCCACAGAAGATAATTTATTCTACTTTTATTATTTAATAAATCTCTCAGTTTTTTTAAAGCCATACTCCTCCAATTTTCATCAAAATTCTAAAAGATAGTAATTATGATCCTATGTCTAATAGAAATAAACTATTACTTATTCTATATGTTTTAGATTTTATTGCGTGATATTTTAAAGCCCTCTGATAATTTTAGCCATTTGCTTAGCGCTATCTAAAACCGTCAGATCTGCAGTAGCTTTTTTCATTTGGTTTAGTTTTTCTGGATCATTGATCAAATCAAGCACTATTTGCTTTAAAAGTTCAGCAGTGATTTGCTCTTGACGGTAAAGAAAAGCAGCCCCAGCGCGCTCAAATGCTCTGGCATTATAATATTGATGATCTTCTGCGGCAAAAGGAAAGGGAATCAAGATCGAAGGGGTAGAAGTAGCAGCCAATTCAGCCAGGGTTGCCGAACCAGATCGACTCACGGCAAGATCTGCTCTTTGTAACAAGCTGGCCATGTTGCTATAAAAGGGAAAGCTGTAATAACCTTCAGTTTGAAATTGGATATTGTCGTTTGCTCCTATTAAATGAACTATAACAGCGCCATATTTTACCCAATCTTCTACGCAGGCTCTGACTAGATTATTGAGAGCTATTGCCCCCTGAGATCCTCCTACTACAACAATCAAAAATTGCTCTTTAGTAACAGGAATATCTAAACTTTGGGGAATAAGAAAAGAATTTCTAACAGGATTGCCAACCAATTTAGTATTTTTTATATAGGAGGCTGTTTGTTGAAAACCAATAGCAGTCACTCTGCAAAAGCGGCTTAAAAAGCGGGTAACCTTGCCAGGTATCGAATTTGATTCATGGAGCACTACAGGTACACCAGCCCAATAGCCAGCTAGGATTGCTGGGGCAGCTATATAGCCACCAGTAGTAAAGATTACATCTATTTTTAGTTCCGCCAATAAGGATTTAACCTTTATAATTGCCTGCAATTGACTCAAGATGACCTTGAAAGTAGACAAGCTGAGCTTACGAGATTGAAAACCCTGAACCTTCAGTATATGAAGAGGATAATCATTGGCTACGAGAGAGCGCTCTAGGCGATCTGCCACACCCAACCATTCAATCTGATAATCTCCGAGATATTCGGCTACCGCCAAAGCCGGAAAAAGATGACCTCCAGTACCACTGGCAGCAATTAATAAACGTTTCATTCTATTTCTGTTTACAATGGTTGAACATGATTAATTTAATACCATTTTGCTATGGACATCTTCAAACGGGCAGATAACTTTTGTTGGACTACCCTTATTTTGGGTTTAAGCTTGCCTCTGTTATTGATCCACAACGCCAAAGCCTCTAGTCCAGAAAGCGCGCCCAATGACTTAAGAAATGATATAGCCAATATCGACAATGCAGCTAATAATCATAGAATTGACGAACTTTTAAAATTCTATAGTCCCAACTTCACAACAGCAGATGGATTAGACGAAAAGCAATTGAAAAAGACTCTTGTAGATCTTTGGAAACATTATCCAGACTTACATTACAATACTCGATTGCTAAGTTGGGAGCAGGGCAAAGATGGTATAGTTACCCAAACAGTAACTAGTATTCAAGGAACCAGTCAACAAAAAGGTACAACCTTTAAAATAAGTTCTGACATCAAATCAAGTCAGGTTTTTCGAGGGAATCAGTTAGTAAATCAGGAAATCTTGTCAGAAAGCACCCAGATCAAAAGTGGAACTAAACCACCAGAAGTTGAGATTTCTTTGCCCAAGTCGGTTAAAGCTGGCGAGGGGTTCGATTTTGATGTCATTATCAAAGAACCCTTGAATAACCAGGTTGCTGTTGGCTATGCGATTGATGATAAAGTAGATCCTGCCAGATATCTCAAGCCAAGTGCATTTGATCTAGAAGTATTGCAAGCCGGTGGTATATTCAAAAGAGTTAAAGCGCCTGATACGCCGCAAGACAGATGGCTATCTGCCGTCGTGATTCAAAGCGATGGAATGACGATTGTCACCCAAAGACTTAAAATCGAGAAATAAAAAAGAGGAACGAAGAACAATGAGCGTCGCTATTGCTAAAGGGAATCTTGTAAATGTTATCCGTCAAAAGCTCGAAAATAGTTTGGAAGCTAAAGCTAGCGACAAGCGACTACCCGATTATTTATTCAACAGTAAGGCTGAGGTACTAGATATCAAGGGAGATTACGCTCTTGTTAAATTTTATGTACCAACTCCCAGCGTATGGCTGAGATTGGATCAGCTCGAAAAAGCCTAGTCAAATGCAAGGCAAGTCTTCGGAAATATTGATCTATACTGACGGGGCCTGTATTGGCAACCCTGGTCCAGGCGGTTATGGTGTTGTTCTTATATCTGGCGAGCATCGCAAGGAGCTTTTTGGTGGCTATAGCCTGACTACCAACAACCGCATGGAAATGATGGCAGCTATCAAGGCCTTGGTCTCACTAAAAAGTAATTCAACTGTCACTCTTTTTAGTGATTCACAGTACGTTGTTAATGCTATGAAACAGGGTTGGGCCAAAAAATGGGAACGCCAAAATTGGATGCGTAACCGCAGTGAGTTTGTAAAAAATCCAGACCTTTGGCAACAAATGCTTGAACTTTCCAAAATTCATATAATTGAATTCGTCTGGATTAAAGGTCATGCCGGCAATAAGGAAAATGAGCGCTGTGACCGTTTGGCAGTAATGGCAGCCTCTAGCGCTCAACTGGAGATTGACCATGGTTATATAAATCTCATCAACAAAAACTAAACGAGCACGGAGGGATTTGAACCCCCGACACCCAGAACCGGAATCTGGTGCTCTATCCCCTGAGCTACGTGCCCCGATGAACCCATATTAGCTTAACTTAATGAAACAGTCTATAGATAAAAGATAGCCTCTGGATCTAAAATTCTAAGGTATTTAAAAATTGATTTAATTATGATCTATCTCTGGTTTAAAGCTTTTCACTTGATTGGTATCGTTGTCTGGTTTGCAGGTTTATTTTATATAGGACGCCTATTTGTCTATCATGCAGAAGCTTCGCTAGAGCCTGAACCTGTTGCGAGCATTCTCAAAAAACAGTATCAGATTATGGAAAAGAGGCTCTATGGCATCATCACCACGCCCGGAATGTGGGTAACTGTGATCATGGCAGGTGGAATGCTGACGTTAGAGCCAGAGTTTCTCAAATCCGGTTGGCTTCATATCAAATTGTTTTTTGTACTTCTATTGATTGGTTATCATCATTTTTGCAACAGACTGATGAAAAAACTGGAAAACAATACATGTACCTGGACCGGACAAAATTTCAGGATATTTAATGAAGCGCCAACCTTGTTGTTAGTTGTCATAGTGCTTTTAGTGGTTTTTAAAGGTACCCTTTCACTAAGTTGGACCACTGGATTAATTATTGCTCTAATCATCACCATGGCCGCAGCAATCCAACTGTACGCAAAAAAACGCAGAACAGATCAAGAAAAAATATTAGACATTAGCTAGCAATCAATATGTCAAATTCTAGATCCGTATTGATTCTTGGCATGCATAGAAGCGGAACAAGTGCTACTACTCGAGGCTTGGCATCGCTGGGTGTCTATTTAGGGGATCAATTGATAGAACCAAGGACTGATAACATCAAAGGCTATTGGGAAGATAGATACATTAACGATCTCAATGAGCGACTGCTGGGAGCATTAAGTTTATCCTGGGATGATCCTAGATATATATATAGCTGCGATTTTGCTAAACCGGAGATTGAGTCGTTCAAACCTGAGGCGCTCTCATATCTTAATCACTCCCTAGCCAAGAATTCACTTTGGGGTTTTAAGGATCCACGAACAATCCGTCTGCTTCCTTTCTGGAAAAATGTTCTAGATGAGATGTCTGTCAGGCATGCCTATGTGATAGTAATCCGTAATCCAGTAAATGTAGTCAATTCTCTGTTGGAGCGAAATGGCATTGGATCAACCAAGGCAAATCGACTATGGTTAGTACACAATGTTCCTTTTATACATGAGATCTCCAAAAGTTCTTTTGTTGTAGTTGATTATGATTTACTTCTAGATGATCCACTCAAGCAGTTATTCCGAATTGCCAGAGCTCTGAAGATACCAATTGATAGCATGGATGAGCTCAACGATTATGCTGATAACTTTCTTGATCTTAATCTGCGTCATCATTCGAGCGAATTAAGGAGTAATATTATCTCTTCAGGTGATCGTAATCATTTAGAGACTATGGCGCAAGAGGCTTATTTATGGCTACGTGAATTAGCGTTAGACAGGTTAAAAACTGACTCGAATCTTTTTTGGTCAACCTGGTACAAGATACAAAACTCCCTACAAACAATTAACCTGTGTTGTCCCTCCATATAATAAATAAAATAACTAGAAATTGACGGTGTTAGGTGAGTATGTTGGAGAAAGACAAACAGACAATTTTAGTTACAGGTGGTGCTGGGTATATAGGATCCAATTGCGTTAAGGAGTTAATTTCCAGAGGCTATGAAATCATCGTTTTAGACAATTTGGTCTATGGACATAGAGATTTGGTTGATCAAGTTTTAAAGGTTAAATTGATAGAGGGTGACCTGCAAGATCGTCTTTTACTGGATGATATATTCGCCAATCATCCTATTAATGCGGTCATTCATTTTGCTGCCTATGCCTATGTAGGTGAATCGGTAAGTGATCCGGCCAAGTATTATCGCAATAATGTTGTAGGAACCCTTACTCTGTTGGAGGCAATGCTTGCAGTCGGTATAAATAAGATTGTCTTTTCATCAACCTGTGCCACCTATGGCATACCAGAAAAAATTCCCATTACTGAAGATGAAAAACAAAATCCCATCAATCCCTATGGTCGCAGTAAGCTAATGGTAGAGAGGATCCTGCAGGATTTTGACAGGGCTTATGGATTAAAATCAGTCATTTTTCGCTATTTCAATGCTGCAGGCGCCGATCCTTTGGGACAATTGGGAGAAGATCACAATCCAGAAACCCATTTGATTCCCCTTGTTTTAGATGCAGCTTTGGGCAAGAGAGATTCGATTTCTGTTTACGGAACTGACTATCCAACTCCTGATGGTACCTGTATTCGCGACTATATTCATGTCAGCGATCTAGCCGATGCCCATGTTTTGGGGTTGGAATACTTGTTCAATGGTGGAGATAGCAATATTTTCAATCTAGGCAATGGCAATGGATACTCCGTACTAGAGGTGATTGAGACCGCAAGAGCAGTTACAGCAAAGCCAATCAAATCTGATATGTGTCAGCCAAGGCAAGGCGATCCATCCAGCTTGGTAGGAAGCAGCGAAAAGGCCAAAAAGATTCTAAATTGGCAGCCACGCTATTATGATTTAAAAACTATTATTGAACATGCCTGGCTCTGGCATCAACATCGCCACAGTATTCTTAAATAATATAAATCCCTATGAAAATCAGAAGAAGATCTCCCATTTTCCCGGTTAATGTCGATACCGTCGGTTATCAGGTTAGTTTGCCTGACTCATCGCCTGCGAACATTTTAGAAGAAATAGTCTGGCATAAAGAAAAGGAAGTACAGAGGCTGAGGGAATCTGTTCCTCTAGAAAAATTGCAATTACAAATCAAGGAAGCTCATCCTGTTCGGGATTTTCTTGGAGCCCTCAAATCTAGTGCCAATCGACCTGCATTGATCGCTGAAATCAAAAAAGCTTCCCCTAGCAAGGGCATTATCAGACAGGACTTTGAACCAGTTGCCATTGCCAAAGCTTATCAAGAAGGAGGGGCAGCCTGCCTATCGGTTCTGACAGATAGTAAATTCTTTGCCGGAAGCTTTGATAATCTTGCCCTCGTGCGTCAAGCTGTCGAGCTGCCTTTACTGTGTAAAGAATTTATCATCTATCCCTATCAGATGTATCTAGCCAGGAGTCATGGAGCAGATGCAGTTCTTTTGATTGCTGCTATTTTGGGTGATCAGGAATTACAATATTTCCTGCGTATCTTGGAAAAACTGCAAATGACTGCTTTAATAGAAGTTCATACTCTAGATGAACTAGATAGGGTTCTAAAGTTAGAGGGGGTTAAACTAGTTGGAATCAACAATCGCAATCTAGAGAATTTTACAGTAGATCTACAAAATACCTGCGGGATATTGCAAGAGCGGGCTGTAGAGTTGCAAAAAAGAAATATTCTGGTAGTCAGTGAATCCGGAATACATGATTCAAATGACCTCAAAACCTTATCAAATAGTGGGGCTGGGGCTGTTTTAATTGGTGAATCCTTAGTCAAGCAAGACGATCCCAAGCAGGCTATTTTAAATCTCTATAGAGAGATATAATAAAAAACCGCTATTTAGGATTAACAAGTTCAAACCGAAGCAAAACGAGGATAAGCAGGAAATGGACAATAAATTAATGCTGATGATCCCAGGACCTACTCCTGTGCCGGAAAAGGTTCTCTTGGCTATGGCTAAGCATCCTATTGGGCACAGAAGCGGCGAATTTAGCAAAATCATCGCTGAGCTGACAGAAAATCTTAAATGGTTGCATCAAACCCAAAACGATGTACTGATGCTCACTGCCAGTGGCACAGGAGCAATGGAAGCTGCTATCATCAATTTTCTTAGTCCTGGAGATAGAGTATTGGTAGGCAACAATGGTAAATTTGGAGAACGCTGGGCCAAGCTTGCCAAGGCTTTTGGTGTGGCAGTAGAAGAAATCACTTCTCAATGGGGTCAACCTCTTTCTGTTGAAGACTTTCGCTCCAAATTACAATCTGATACCGAAAAAACCATCAAGGCGGTCATCATTACTCATTCTGAAACATCAACAGGAGTACTAAATGATCTCGAAGCCATCAATAAAGCCGTTAAAGAACATGGAAAAGCCTTGATCATCGTAGATGCGGTCACCAGTCTTGGCGCCTGTAACGTCCCGGTCGACCTCTGGGGACTAGACGTGGTAGCCTCAGGTTCTCAAAAAGGCTATATGATTCCTCCTGGACTGGGATTTGTTTCTGTCAGTTCCAAGGCTTGGCAGGCATATAAGAATGCCAAAATACCCCGCTTCTATCTGGATTTAGGAAAATATAAAAAAGCTACTGATGAGAACAGTTCTCCTTTTACTCCTCCAATCAATTTAATGTATGGATTGCAGGCTGCCTTGCAAATGCAGAAAGAAGAAGGTTTAGAAGCCATCTTTACCCGTCACCAAAAAGCTACTACAGCTACACGCGAGGCTATGAAAGCTCTTTGTTTACCTTTGTTTGCCTCAGATGATGCAGCTAGCCCAGCCATCACCGCTGTTGCCCCTACTTCTGTAGAGGCTGAAAAAGTCCGCTCTCTCATGAAAAAACGCTTTGATATTGTTTTAGCAGGTGGGCAGGATCACTTGTCTGGCAAAATATTCCGCATGGGTCATCTGGGTTTTGTCTGTCCCAGAGATATCCTGGCCGCAATTGCCGCTCTTGAGGCAACTTTAATCGAATTGGGGGATACAACAGTGAGTCCAGGCGCCGGAGTTGCTGCTGCCGCTCGTGTTTTGATTCAGTAAATCCATCAGCCCTAATACTTAATTCCATACTATGCAACCCCATGAACTGATCGCCGCTCTGAAGGAAACACCTACTGAGTTCAATTTTGACCTGCCCAATCCTGAAGATGAAGACCTCAGTGAATCTGATTTTCAACAACAAGTTGATGGGCTCTGGAAGATCTTCGAGAAATTCGATCTACAGACCGATATTTGGCGTGGCCGCATTTTGCGAGTTGTCAGAGATCGCGAAAAAAAAGATGGGCAGGGGCGTGGTATGGGATTTCTCAACTGGCTCAAGGATAAAGAAATCACCAAAAGCCAGGCATACAATTTAATCCAACTGGCCAATAGCGCTGATACCCTAATCAAAGATGGGACTTTAGAGCTTGAATCGATCAATCGTTTCAGCAAAAGAGCTTTTATAGAAACAGCCAAGGCCGATCCCGAAATCCAAAAACTTATAAGTGAATCGGCACAAAATGGAGAGAACATAACCTATAGGGAAGTTAGACAGCTAAGCGATCAGATGACGGCAGTTGGTTCTGATACACTGCCAATAGAAGTAAAAATTAAGGCTCAAGATGGGACTTTATCGCCTCGTTATCTGGCTCCTTTGGTCAAAGAGCTAGAAAAACTTCCCCAAGAACATCTAGAATCTTTCCAAAAAGAGATGTCTCTAAAGCCAGATGTTGATACAGTCAAGTTGATGACTACAGAAGCTCGAAGTCTGGGTAAATATTTAGATGCCGCAGCTCAGGTACAGACAATCAGAAGATCCTCTGTGGATGTAGGAATGGCCCTGGATGAGGCTCTCAGACTGGATTGCCTGAATATTGCATCAGATTTGGTCAAGCAGGCCAGTCAACTAGAGCAGGCTGTAGGCAAACTTTACACGACATGGAAAAGACTTGGCTCTCTCTCTGATAGGCTTTATGTCGATACCGGAGCAAGCAATCCCCACTTGCGCTCTCTCTTGAATTCCTTAGAATCCTTAACTGGTGATGTGATTGAGGTTGAACTTGATGATACTGGTCAAAAAACAGTTAGGTTAAAAATCTTGCCTCAAGAAGCGCCTATTTAAGACAAACACTTGACAAAAAATAACTTATGGGGTGATACTTCTGAGATGTTTGCGCATGAATATAAAAAAATACATAAAATATGAGCGATTCTAAGACAGTAAATATCGGAATCGTTGGGGCTTCAGGCTATGGAGGAATCCAGCTGGTCACAATGTTGATGGATCATCCCCATGTGAAAATAACTTATCTAGGCGGTGACAGCTCTGCAGGCAAACCTCTAGCGGATCTTTATCCTCACCTGACCAATCGGCTTGAGCTTATGGTAGAGGCTATTGACCTCGAGAAAATTGCCGAAAGATGTGATGTGGTTTTTTTAAGTCTCCCCAATGGATTTGCTCATCAAATGGCCCCTCTATTGCTGGAAAGGGGGCTTAAGGTTTTGGATCTCTCAGCAGATTATCGTTTTGAGGATCTCAATACCTATGTACAATGGTACCAAGAGGAACGACAAGATCATCAAGTGGCTAAAACCGCGGTCTATGGCTTACCCGAGCTATATAGAGATCGAATTAAAAAAGCCAATCTTGTGGGTTGTCCTGGCTGCTATCCAACAGCAAGCCTTCTGGCGATTGCGCCTCTTCTTAAGCAAGGCTTGGTAGATTCTGGTGCGCTTATTATTGATGCCAAATCCGGTACTTCAGGCGGTGGTCGCCATGCTAAAGTTCCTTTTCTCTTATCAGAAGCTGACAATTCGATTGGCGCTTATGGAGTTGGCAAACATAGGCATACTCCAGAAATTGAGCTAATCTGTACAGATTTGGCCAAAGCAGAAGTTAAGGTTCAATTTACGCCTCACCTGGTACCTATGGTGCGAGGTATTCTCTCTACCGTTTATGCTACCTTGAGTGATCCTGGGCTGGTTACCGAGGATCTCCTTACTATCTACAATGCGTTTTATCGCTCTTCCCCTTTTGTCAAGATTCTTCCCAATGGACTATATCCCCAGACCAAATGGGCATTAGGGACTAATCTCTGTTATATCGGTCTGGAGGTCAACCGTCGTACTGGACACATTATAGTACTTTCTGCTATTGACAACCTGATCAAAGGACAAGCCGGACAGGCGGTTCAATGTCTCAATATTATGCACCAATGGGATGAAACTACAGGTCTTCCTAAGCTAGCTTTTTATCCTTGATCTTGATTTTCTTGCTTGAATAATTGACTCAAAAGCCAGTTGGCAATAGTTGCCCTTCTGGTATCTCTGGGATTAAACTCTCCTATTTTCCAGCCTGTAAAACCCAATGTTTCCTTAAGTGCCTGTTTATGTTCTTGGGCAATAGAACGGGTTAGCTTGACTGTGGGAGTCCGATTCTCAATGAAGTTTGGTGGTTGGCTGTAGTCTTGTTTCCATTGATCATCTACTAGGGTATTGTCCCATCTACCTTCAATGTAACGATAGCCAAGATGATGCCAGACCATTTGATTGACGGTAAGATCATCAATCTCATCTTTAAGAATTGCCCAGATTGTCTCATTGCAAAGATGTGGTAAATCTGACATTTTTGAAATATTTATTTTTTTAACTGTAACAAAAATCTAATTATAGCTCAAGTCGGACCTTACAAAGAGGTAAGATAGAAGAATGCCCAAAACTTATGGTTACGACTTACGGACAAAAGTAATAGAGTCAATTGAAATAGATGGTCTAAAGATTTGCCAGGCTACTAAATTATTTCACATCAACCACAA